>JBJECX010000052.1:0-34192 GCA_051871535.1 Muribaculaceae bacterium
TTGTGCCCAGAACAGGACTCGAACCTGCACGTCTCTCAACACTCGCACCTGAAACGAGCGCGTCTACCATTCCGCCACCTGGGCTTTGCGAGTGCAAAAGTAATAAAAAATATTCTATCTCGGCAACTTTTGAGCAACTTTTTTGCTGATAAAGCGAAAAAACTGCTGTTTTTAGGGGACTGCTCTTATGCGTTGAGGTGAGCATTCAGGTAGTCCTTCACTTGATTCATCAGCCACATGGGTGTTGAGGTGGCTCCGCAGATGCCTATGTGCTCTTTGCCGAGGAACCAGTTGAGGTTGATTTCAGTTTCGTTGGAGATGAGGTAGCTGAGGGGGTTCACGCGACGACATTCTTCGTAGAGAATTCTGCCGTTGCTGCTTTTACTGCCGCACACAAACAGGATGACATCGTGGTTGGTGGCAAATTGCTTGATTTGTGGAATGCGGTTTGCCACTCGTCGGCAGATGGTGTCGAAACTGCTGAACTGCACGTTGTGTGCCACGCGGTGCTGAATTTCGTTGACAATTTTCTTGAAGCCTTCGAGCGACTTGGTGGTTTGCGAATAGAGGTAGATGTTTCGCGAGAAGTCGATTTTGTCCACCTCGTCAACACTTTCAATCACCAAGGCGTTGCCTTGGGTTTGCCCCACGAGTCCGTTGACCTCGGCGTGGCCTTTTTTGCCGTAAATCACAATCTGAGGCTGTTTGTCGTCGGGGGTGTCGAGATAGGTGTTTCGGATGCGTTTTTGCAGTTGCAGCACCACGGGGCAGGTGGCGTCGATGAGCGATATGTTGTTGCGGCGTGCCACCTCGTAGGTTTGCGGCGGCTCGCCGTGTGCACGCAACAGCACCTTCACGTCGTGCAGTTGGCTGAGTTGGTCGTGTGTGATGGTTTCAAGCCCTATTTTCTGCAGACGTTCCACCTCGTTGCTGTTGTGCACAATGTCGCCGAGGCAGTAGAGGTGTCCCGATTTGTTGATTTCTTCTTCGGCTTTCTGTATGGCGGTGACCACGCCGAAGCAGAATCCCGAGCCGTTGTCGATTTCTATTGTAGCCATAGGCCAAAGATTGTGGGTTTTGTTTTCGAGGATGTAATCGTTATTCGCCGGCAATGCGGTTGTAGAGGTCAAGGAGCCACTGGTTTTGTTCTTCGCGGCTCATGTGGCTGTTGTCGAGCACAATGGCGTCGTCGGCGCGGCGCAGTGGGCTTTCGGCGCGAGTGGTGTCGATTAGGTCGCGATGCTTCACGTTTTCGAGCACTTGTTCGTATGTGGTAGTGGTGTCGCCCTTGCTGCGCAGTTCGTCGAATCGGCGTTGTGCGCGGGTTTCAGCCGAAGCATCGACGTAGACTTTCATTTCGGCATTCGGAAACACGGTGGTGCCGATGTCGCGTCCGTCCATCACAATGCCTTTGTTTATGCCCATTGCTTGCTGCTGTGCCACTAATGCGTGTCGCACGAACGGTATGGCGGCAATGGTGCTGACGCGGCTCGACACGTTCATCTGCCGTATTTGGCTTTCCACGTTTTTGCCGTTGAGGTATGTTTCGGTGGCGCCTGTGGTGGGGTTGACGTCGAAGGTGATGGCAATGTCGGCAATCTGCGCCTGGAGTGCTGCGGTGTCCACGGTGCCGTCGTCGGCAATGATGCCGTTGTTGAGGCAATAGAGCGTTACGGCGCGATACATGGCGCCGCTGTCGATGTAGGCATAACCGATGTTTTTGGCAAGCACTTTAGCCATAGTGCTTTTGCCCGACGACGAGAATCCATCGATTGCTATGGTGATTGTTTTCTTAGCCATTTGTTGTAGAATTATTTTGTTTCGTGCAAAATTACAAAAACTTTTGCATATAGCACGATGTTGTGTGTAGCATTGTTTGGGATGACGGCTATTGCCGGAAGCGTAGCATGGTTGCCACAATCTCGTCGGGGTCGTCGGAAATCGACAGCAGCAGGTTGCGATATTTGCCGTTGTCGGCAAGCTGTTTGAGCATAGGGTAGATGGGCATTTCTTTGGTCCAGAATGTGGTGTCGAGGAATGCCATCGGGCTGGCGATGCCAAAGGTGAGATAGTGGTTCTGCACGGCATCCTGGAAAATCTCCTGCACGGTTCCGGCGCTGCCGGGGCTGAATACTATTCCGCCGAATGCCATGGTGAGGATGCCGTCCTCGCGGATGCTGTTTTCGAACAGCTTGGCTATGTGGGTGGCAAACGGGGTGGCGGGCTCGTGCCCGTAGAGCCAGGTGGGCACGCCAAGGCTCTGATAGGTGCTTTGCGGGAATCGCTGTATCACCTCGAAGGCGGTGCTGAGCCAGTGCGGGTGGGTGAACGAGGGCGCTGCCGACAGCACGTTGAGGGCTTCGGCAAGTTCATGCGCCGTGCGGCCTGCCATCCATGCACCCAGGTGGGTGGCTTCCATAGCACCCGGTCCGCCGCCGCTCACCATCAGAAAGCCTTCTTCGGTGAGGCGTTTGCTCAGGTGTGCCACTTTGGTGTAGGTGGGGTCGGTGCGCAGGGCTGAGTGTCCGCCCATCACGCCCACAATGTGCTTTACGTTGAATTTCGACACAAACTCGGTGAGCGCCATCGATATGCTGTGGTCGTGCAGGGTGCGCGCCAGTTTCTCGTTGGCGCATCGGGTGTGCTTGCCTTGGGCAAGATAGTGGCGATATACCATCGTGTCGTAGCACAAATCGATGCTTTGCGGCTGCGAGGGGTCGAACCGGTTGTAGAGGTCGGCGGCGCTGTATAGGGTGGCGCGGGTGACGTCGTAGGGCACTTGCGACAGGTAGTCGCCAATGGCTTCTATCTCGTGGTAGTTGGGGCGGGTTATCATGATTTGATGGTGTTGGGTGAGGTGTAAAATCAGCCTATTCCAAACAGGTTGTGCGCATTGGCGTCGGTGGCAGCCGACACTTGTTCAATGCTCATGCCCATGTGCGAGGCGATGCAGGCGGCGATGTGTGGAATGTTGGCACTCTCGTTGCGCTTGCCGCGGTTGGGCACCGGTGCCAGATATGGCGAGTCGGTTTCGAGCAGCAGGCGGTGGATGCCTATGATGGGCAGAATTGATGGTAAGGTCGACTTTTTGAATGTTACAATGCCGTTGATGCCGAAATAAAAATCGCCGCGGCGGCGAATGGCTTCCACGTCGTGAGGTGTGCCGGTGAAACTGTGGAACACGCCGCGTGGCAGCGGTCCGCTAAAGTTGTCGAACACCTGCAGCACTTGCTCGAGCCCTTCGCGGCAATGTATGATGATGGGCAGGTTCATCTCCACTGCCCAGTGGCATTGCCTGTCGAATGCGTCGAGCTGCTCGTTGACGTAGGTCTTGTCCCAATAGAGGTCGATGCCTATCTCGCCCACTGCCACATACCGGCGGCTGCCAAATTGGTGCTCGACGGTGGCAAGCGCCGTGCGATAGTCGGCGTTGACTTCGGTGGGGTGGAATCCCATAGCCATCGAGGTGCAGGCTGCAAAGGCATCGTGCAGGCGGTGCATCGGTTCGATGGTGTTGAGGTCGACGTTGGGCAGCAGCATATGGCGCACGCCGCTGTCGAGGGCGCGTTGCATCACCTCTTGCCGGTCGGCGTCGAATTCTTCAAGATAGATATGCGTGTGGGTGTCAATCATTTCACTTGGGCTGGAGAGGATTATTTGTTGCGCTTAACCAAGCGGGTGATGAAGTTGCAGAACTCGGTGCGGGCTTCGGCGCTGATGTCGATTTTGCCGAGGGCTTCGAGTGCCTCGTTGTTGTAACGGTTGATGGCGTCGAGCGAGAGGCTGCGCAGGTTGAGGGCGTCGTAGATGGCGGTCACGGCAGGCACTTTCACGCTGCGGCTGGCGTTGGGCGTGTTCAGCCATAGGCTGAGCTCCACTTTGTGGTCGCCGGTGGCGCGCTGCATGGCGTTGATGAGCAGGAATGTCTTTTTGTTGTTCATGATGTCGCCGCCAATGGCTTTGCCGAAGGTGGCTTCGTCGCCCCACACGTCGAGCATGTCGTCCTGCAGTTGGAAAGCAAGCCCGAGGTTTTCGCCCACTTTATAGAACAACCGGGCGGTGGCCTCGTCGGCACCGCCAATCAGGGCTCCCATCTTGCAGGCGCATCCCAGCAGCACCGATGTTTTGAGGCGAATCATCTCGATGTATTCGTCAACGGTGACGTCGGTGCGAGTCTCGAAGTCTACGTCGTATTGCTGTCCTTCGTATATTTCCATGGCGGTGCGGTTGTAGAGGTCCATCACTTGCGGCATCACATCGGCAGGCGACTGGGCAATCAGTTGGGTTGCCATGGTGAGCATGGCGTCGCCCGAGAGGATGGCGGTGTTGTCGTCCCACTTGACGTGCACCGTGGGTTTGCCGCGGCGAATGTCGGCTTTGTCCATCACGTCGTCGTGCAGGAGGGTGAAGTTGTGAAACATTTCGAGCCCTATGGCAGGCTTGATGGCGCGATTGATGTCGCCGCCCACCGCATCGCATGCCATAAGCACCAGCACCGGGCGCAAGCGCTTGCCGCCGAGGTCCATGGTGTAGGTGATGGGTTCGTAGAGGTGCGAGGGTTGTTGTGGATAGGGTATTGCCTTGATGGCGTTGTTCACTCGTTCGAGATATTCGTTGAATGTAAGCATTGATGTATGTTGGTTTTTTGTGGGATAATTCTATTGTGGGTTAACTGAATGGGTTCTTGCAAAATGGCAGTGAAGCCTTCGATGCTCATTCGGGTTCGGCATCGTGAACAAACAGTTGTTGAGCGAGGTCGGGCTTGCGCTCACCGATGATGGTGCTGAAGGCGCGGTGAAAGTTGTCGGCGGCTTCTTGGTTGCCGGCTGAGATGTAGCGGCTCTGCACGGCTTTTGCCTCGAGGATGGCGCGCTCAAGCGCAAACGAGTCTACCGGCTCTACGGTGTCGATGGCAAGCACCGCTTCGGCTGCCTTACGGCCTTCGGCTTCGGCCTCGTGGTTGGCTTGGCGCTGCGACGGACCTGAGCATGCTGTGGCAAGCGCCACCAGCAGCAGGGCAGATGTGATGAGTGAATGTTTCATCGTTGTCATGTTGCAATTGCAGTTGGTTGATTATATATCTACAAAATTAACCATTCCGTGTGGGATAACGAAACCTATTGTAACATTTTTTTGCCGCGGGCGGTTCTCTTTTTGCGGTGCTGCCGCCGTTGTGGGGCAGGTTTCGCACTATTGCCTTCGCTGCCAATACGATGCAATGCACGGGCAGAGGGATGACGGTGTGGCGGCAACGGGCTGATATGCTCAAAAGAAAAAATGGATAGTCTCACGACTACCCACCTTTTAAAAAAATACACAATTATCTATAAAACAACTTTTAAAAACCAATTTATCTAAAAATTGTGGTGCAAATTTATCTAATAATTTTTAATTGTCAAAAAAATATTTGTAGAAAATTGTTACTGTATGTTATGTTATTATTACGAATTGAAAATAGCTTTATTATTTTTCGTTGGTTTTGCTTGCAAGTTGTAGATGTCAGTGGATGCCTCATTTGATTAGTGTGGGCAAAAACATATCGCCGGTTTTGAGTGTGCCGCTGAGGCTTAGGCGAATGCTGCGCAGCCGCGGCGACACGAAGCGTTGGCATAAGGGTGAAGCGATGATGCCGTCGACGGTGAGGCGCGACAGCATAAAGCCGTGGCACGACATGCCCCGTTCGCCGTTGATTTGCAGTTGCAACGAGCAATGGTCGGAGAAGATGCTCCACACCACGCTGCGTGGCGATGCGTTGAGCGTGGGCGAGAGCACCACGGGTTGGCTGAGCCAGTGCACGGGCATGGCAGCGTCGGTGGTCTCACGGGTGATGTCGAGCAGCGTGTTGCCTTCGGCAGCAAATGCGGCGCCGGGTGCCGAATAAAGCCACTTGGGCGTGAGGCTGCGGCAGTAGGTGCAACCGCCTGGCATCAGCACGCTCAGGCTGCCGTCGGCTTTCATCAGCCAAAGTTCGTTTTCCGCTTCGTTCCACGCCATCTGAACGGCTGCCGTTGCGCGCAGATGCCGCTTTACAATGCCGTTACCAATGCTCATGATGTCGCCTCGCGTGTTGGCAAAGAATATGCCGTTGCCGGTTTCGCAGGGCTGGCAGTGGGTGGCTATGGCATGGCGGCTGAGCATGCGTGCCTCGCCGTAGGTGCCGCCTGACAGTTGCGGCAAGGCGTAGATGCCGTCGGTGGCGAAGATGAAAAGCGGGTATCGTCCCAGCCCGCTGTGATATGCCGGACTTGTTGCCGAGGCTATTGCCCTTATTACGGTGCCTTGAAGCGGTTGGCTGAGGTGCCACACCAGCGGATTGCCTTTGCCGCTAATTGCCATTGCGCCTGTGAGTGCTTCGCTGAATGGGGCGTGGGGCGGCAGTGTTATCAGCATCTCGGTTGATGCGGCTAACCGGTGTGCCTCGAGGTTGGTGTTCACTGTTGCGGCTTGTGCGCCAAGGTTGTCGGGCACCATGTCGCTTTGCCATTGCATCACGTCGCCGTTGCCCTGGAGCCAGATTCTGATGTGCGTGGCTCGCGAGTCGGGGAAGGCAACTATCGGTGCTATGGCAGTGGGTGTGAAGGGCAGGTTCTCCCATGTGCTGAGTGTACTGCTGCCTTCGGGGGTCGACAAGGTGACTTCTATGGCTGCCACGCATGCCGCATTGGAGTAGGGCGGAGCAAAATATTCGGCTATGCTCCACGGCATGCTGCGGTGCACGGTGATGCCGGCGCCCACGGTGCGGGCAATGCTGTTGCAAAGACTTTGGCATGCCATCCGGCTGCCCCACAGCGCAAGGGCGTCGGCGCACCGGCTGGCGCTGATGGTGTTGCCTGTTGCCGATTGGGCTTGAATGGAATAGGTGCAGCCGCCTGAGATGGCAGGCGTGAGCGATTGGGCGCTGTTGTTGGCTATCCAACGGCCTTGGCGCAGGGCGGCGAAGTTGCTTGTCGACGAAACCACCTGCCATCGGGCGGCATTGACAAGCGCGTCGGCTATTGACGCAGGGCTACGCACGGCAGGGGCGAGGAGCAGATATTGCTCGCGTATGCCGCTGTTTGTGGTGGTGGCACAGCGCGTTTGTGCCTCGGCTGAGGTGTCGAACATCTTTGGCGGGCGCGCTACAAGCAGGTCCACGGCTTTTACTATTCCGTCCCACGCCTCGTCGATGGCTTGCACCACGGTCACGCCCAGCCTGTAGGTGTCGATGCTCACCGTTGTTTGCTTGGTTTGGGTGATGCCCGAACTGTCGGTGGTGAGGTTGGCGCGGGTCCAAGCCGAGGCAGAGTCGATGAGGTCGTTGCCCACCGTTTGCGGTGCGCTCAGCCATACGTACGAATCGTCGTAGAGCCTTACACCGATTCGTGCCGCCAAGCATCCGCAATAGCGACCCTCGAGGGCGGCTGACGAGCACATTGCCTGAATAGCCGAGTTCAGCATTTTGGATATGGCTGAGCGGTCGACCGCCGTCAGTGCCGTCCACGAGGTGTAAGGCGAATTGAAGGTGTACTCGCTCAGCTGGTGCGACACGGTGCTGTGTTCGGTGGCCGAAAGCATCACAAGCGGACGTATTGCGTTGGTATCGAGGCGTTTGTAGCCGTCGGCGAGGCGTTGCAGCACCACGGTTTGGGCAGTGGTGGTTATCACGGCAAAGTTGCCGCAGCTGCGTGCACTCGTCACGTCGCCCTCAATATTGCACAACTTTATGCCCACAGCCGTGGCGGCGCCGTCGGCAATGGTGCTGTGCCAGATGATTGCGCCTTCTGCGCTTGCTTCCTCTGCGCTTGCTTCTTCGGCGGAGGCAGAAGTCGATTGGCTTGACAATTCAGATGCTTCGCCCGGCAGAAAGGTGAGCAGGCGCACAGCCTCGCCGCAGTCGTCGGCAAGCACCACGCGTTCGCCGTTGAGCAGTTGTCCGATGCCCGGGCAGCCGCCTACGCAAGCCAAAGCGCCATCGCGCTCGCGCAGGTTCAGCGCATACGCTGCAGTGCCACGTTCGGCAGCCTCGCCGTTGACAATCTGCACAGCCCCTTTGGGCGTGATTTTGATAGTCTTTTTCATGATAAACTCTTTTTATGAATTTGTTGCTAAATACAATGCTTCGTCGCTTTCTTTTTTCGTGAGAGCCGCCCGCAAATATGCATTCACCCCACCGTGTATTTTCCGCCAACAAATCCCAATTCCCCCACAGCCCCCTATATACCGCAATGACTTCCGGTTGTGACCCGCTTTCAGTTTTTTTGTATCTTTGACCGGTAAAAATAACCGGCATCGCTCTCGTGGTTTTTAAAGAGTTACTAATAAGATTGACAATTATTCAGTTAGGAAACAAAAAAATGGTCGAGAAGATAACCTCCCGACCAAACGATGTAATTTAAGCACATTGATGCTATAAAGTCGCTGAACTTAATTCAGCTCCCATAGCCTTTACGGTTTTAAGGATTTTAGAAACAGTCTTTTCGCTCGCCGTTGCCAATCCTGATTTGTAAGCCCTCATCTTTGATTCGTTTATTCCAGCTTGTTTTGCAAACGCTGAAATATTTATCCAATCAAAGAAATTGAAAAATGAGGGAATGTCATACTGAAAATCGACCTCGATGTCTTCAACATTTGGGACATCTTTGCCTTCTTCTTTCGCTATTTCAATCATCTCCCGAATACTTTCCATATAATCGGCTTTTGCCTCTTGCACGGAATATCCGTATCCTCCGAAATAATTCCCGGCTACGGCTTGCTCGGTAGTGATAGCGTAATAATTGTTGTCGTTCTTTTCGACAAGAGCTTTTACTTTCATATCTTATACTTTTATTAAAAAGCACACTTGATTATGTTAATCTCAGCATTGATTTTGAAAGAAAATGAGAGGGGTTATTTAACCCCTGCCCATTTCTTTGCTGCTTTCTCAAGACCTTTCGGGACTTCTTCGGATTGATGCCTCGGTATTGGGAATTTCTCACCTTTTTGGTTAACCCAAATATCGTGGCGACCTCCACTCCTCAAGAACCGACATCCTGCCTTGGAAACAATCTTAATCAGTTCTGAAATCTTCATAATGTCAATGTGCTTTTGAACTACGATACAAAAGTAACGATTTCGTTGCTATTTTCCAAATTTTTCAGCAAAAAATGCTCAAAAAAATCATTTTTTTCTTCATTGTTTTCTTCATTGCCTTGATTTCGTCATTATGCCGGGCAACATTGACCGGTAAAAGCAATAGATAACGGCCGTTGTGATTTGCTTTCAAATTTTGTATCTTTGACCAGTAAAAGCAATGAGTTGTACAATGCTTGCGAACGCAAATCACAATAAGGATTATTCCGTTGTGAAAACATTAAGAGCGGATGTCTTAAGTTTTTCTTAGGGCATTCGTTCTCTTTTGTGTGGATTGGGCTGCGGGGGTGGGGGAAACAAAAAACCCTCAAGGAGGTGCTCCTGAGGGTTTCTGCGGAGAGGACGAGATTCTTTCTCCGCTTCGCTACGAAAGCGCTACGCGATAACGAACTCTTCTCGTTCTCATCTCGCCTCTCCTATAACAAAAATCCCCCAAGAACTGCGTTCTTGAGGGTTTCTGCGGAGAGGACGAGATTCTTTCTCCGCTTCGCTACGAAAGCGCTACGCGATAACGAACTCTTCTCGTTCTCATCTCGCCTCTCCTATAACAAAAATCCCCCAAGAACTGCGTTCTTGAGGGTTTCTGCGGAGAGGACGAGATTCGAACTCGTGGTAGGATTGCTCCTACGTCAGTTTAGCAAACTGGTGGTTTCAGCCACTCACCCACCTCTCCAATGGTTTTGTGCTGTTGTTTTGTGAACTTTAGCGGTGCAAAGATACGCCAAATAATTGAATTTGCAAATTCTTATATGAAATATTTTGCGTAATTTTGCATTAAAAATATAGTGATATGAAAATTGGAAATGTCGAAATTGGAGTTAAGTGGCTCATAGTTAGCGTGGTGGCTGTTGTGTTTCTGACATTGGCTGCGTGGTGTGCCCCGTTTGTGCTTGGAGGTGCTGCGGGGAGCGATGTGGTGTATGTGTATCCGGGCATGGACCGTGGTGCGCTGGCTGCGAGCCTGAGGGAGCAGTTGGGCGACTATGGAGGCCGCGTAGCCACAGTGCTCGATGTGGCAGGGGTGGATATTGAGCGCCGAGTGGGTGCTTACCGTGTTGAGCAGGGAGAGTCGCCGCTGCGGTTTGCGCGCAAGATTCGCAACGGGCAGCAGTCGCCGGTGCGCTTCACGTTCAACAATATTCGCACACGCGAGCAGTTTGCCGAGCGTGTTGCCGACAAGTTTATGATGGACAAGGACGAGATGCTGAATGTGCTCAACGATTCGGCAGTGTGTGCCAAATATGGGCGTACGCCTGCCACGATTGTGGCGGTGCTGTTGCCCGACAGCTATGAGTTTTATTGGAATATATCGGCTGAGGACTTGCTCGACAAGCTGGCGGGATATAGCGAGCGTTTTTGGAATGCCGACCGTCTTGCCAAGGCTAAGGCGCTGGGTCTGACGCCCGACGAGGTGGTGACGGTGGCGTCGATTGCCGAGGAGGAGACTGCCAAGAGTGACGAACGTGGCAAGGTGGGGCGGTTGTATATCAATCGCTACCAAGGCGGCATGCCGTTGCAAGCCGACCCTACGGTGAAGTTTGCTTTGGGCGATTTTTCGATACGCCGCATCACGGTGGCTATGACCAAGGTGGACAATGCCTATAACACTTATCGCTACGCGGGGTTGCCGCCGGGTCCTATCCGGCTGGTGGAGAAGGCGAGCATCGATGCTGTGCTGAACAGCGACGAGAGCGATTATCTGTATATGTGTGCGCGTGAAGATTTTTCGGGCTATCACAATTTCACCTCCTCCTATGCCGAACATTTGGCCAACGCGCAGCGTTATCGTAGTGAGCTGGACAGACGTGGCATTAAGTGAGGCATGAGCGGCTATGAAGGTGGTAAGGTGCCCGTTGATGCCTCGCCGATGGTGCATCAATTTGTTTGGTGTGGCGGTGTCGGGCGACACGTCGTGGATTGACCGCCGTGTGGTGAACCACGAGCGCATCCACACGGCACAGATGCGTGAGTTGCTGTTTGTGCCGTTCTATGTGCTATATGTGGTGGAGTGGATGGTGCGTTTGCTGCTGTGCCGCAGTTGGATGCGTGCCTACAGGGGCATGTCGTTTGAGCGCGAGGCTTATGGCAACGATGGCGATTTCGGCTACCTGCAGCGCCGACGCGCTTATGCGTGGCTTGGATATGTTTTTAAATCGCAATGATATTATATACTAAGTTTTTTCGGTTATGGAAAAGGACGATGATTTGATTTGTCTTGAGAAATATGAGTTTATTGCTGATGCTCATATTGTGAAAGGTATGCTTGAGAGCAACGGCATACCGGCGATGGTCACCGACGAGCTTAACCCCTACGGCTCGACGTTTTCGAAGCCGCGTGTGCTGGTGTTTCGCCGCGACGAGGCAGCGGCGCGCCGGTTGATGGAGCAGGTGCAGATGAGCGACGACGACCTCGACGCCATGGCAGAGGCTGACGTGGCAAAGGAGTGATGCAGGTGCGGTTTTGTGCTGCACGGTGCACGAATTTTGCCGCTATGTGCTTGATTTGCACAAAGTATTTTGTAATTTTGCAAACCGAAACCCGGGGCGGGCTTGGCTGCGCCGGGTGGCGTTGGGGCTGTGCGGTGTGTGCCTGTGGCAGGCGCAACCAAGCGGCACGGCGCGCGATTGATGAAGCTGCGTTTTTTGAATTAGAAAGAATATTGAACATAAAATAATAAAATAACTGAACTGTTATGAACGAATTGGCTACCAAATACAATCCTGCCGAAGTGGAGGATAAATGGTATAAATATTGGATGGACCACGATTTGTTTAAGTCCACTCCCGACGAGCGTGAACCGTACACCATTGTGATTCCGCCGCCAAATGTCACCGGCGTGCTGCACATGGGCCACATGCTCAACAACACTATTCAGGACATTCTCATTCGCCGCGCACGCATGGAGGGCAAGAACGCCCTTTGGGTGCCGGGCACCGACCATGCCAGCATTGCCACCGAAACCAAGGTGGTGAACAAGCTTGCCGCTGAGGGCATAAAAAAGACCGACCTCACCCGCGAGCAGTTTCTTGAACACGCTTGGGACTGGACCCGCAAGCATGGCGGCATCATCCTCGAGCAGCTGAAAAAGCTGGGCGCATCGTGCGACTGGAGCCGCACGGCGTTCACCATGGACGAGAAGCGCAGCCAAAGCGTGCTCAAGGTGTTCTGCGACCTCTACGACAAGGGCTTGATTTACCGCGGCTTGCGCATGGTGAACTGGGACCCTAAGAACCAGACCGCCCTCAGCGACGACGAGGTTTATCACGAGGAAGAGAAATCGAAGCTCTACTACCTTCGCTACTATGTTGCCGACGACGATATGAGCGGCGAAACCGGTGCCGAAGGCGAAGTGGTGCACCGCGACGCCCAAGGCCGCCGTTATGCTGTGGTTGCCACCACTCGCCCCGAGACCATCATGGGCGACACCGCCATGTGCATCAACCCCAAAGACCCCAAGAACCAATGGCTCAAGGGCAAGAAGGTGATTGTGCCACTGGTGGGCCGCGTGATTGACGTGATTGAGGACCGCTATGTGGACATTGAGTTCGGTACGGGCTGCTTGAAGGTGACACCGGCTCACGACGTGAACGACTATATGCTGGGCAAGACCCACAACCTCGACACCATCGACATCTTCAACCCCGACGGCACCGTGTCGAAGCAATCGCCGCTGTATGTGGGCATGGACCGCTTTGAGGTGCGCAAGCAGATTGCCCTCGACCTCGAGGCTGCGGGACTGATGGAGAAGGTGGAAGACTACACCAACAAGGTGGGCTTCTCGGAGCGCACCCACGTTGCCATCGAGCCGCGCTTGTCGCTGCAGTGGTTCATCGATATGAAGCACTTTGCCGAAATAGCCCTGCCTCCGGTGATGAACGACGACATCAAGTTTGTGCCGGCAAAATACAAGTCGACCTATCGCAACTGGCTCGAAAACATCCAAGACTGGTGCATCAGCCGCCAGCTGTGGTGGGGCCACCGCATTCCTGCCTACTACTATGGCGAGAAGGACGAAAACGGCGAACGCGCCTTTGTGGTGGCTGAAACAGCCGAAAAGGCCCTCGAAAAGGCACGCGCAGCATCGGGCAACGCCGCCTTGCAGCTCAGCGACCTGGCACAGGACGAGGATGCCCTCGACACCTGGTTCTCGTCGTGGTTGTGGCCAATCTCGTTGTTCGACGGCATCAATAACCCCGACAACGAGGAGATTAAATATTACTATCCCACCAACGACCTTGTTACCGGTCCGGACATCATCTTCTTCTGGGTTGCCCGCATGATTATGGCAGGCTACGAATATCAGAAGGCGATGCCGTTCCGCAACGTATATTTCACCGGCATTGTCCGCGACAAACTTGGCCGCAAGATGTCGAAGAGCCTTGGCAACTCGCCCGACCCAATCGAGCTGATGGAGCGCTTTGGCGCCGATGGCGTGCGCATGGGCTTGATGCTTGCCGCCCCGGCGGGCAACGACATCCTCTACGACGATGCCCTTTGCGAACAGGGTCGCAACTTCAACAACAAAATTTGGAACGCCTTCCGCCTGGTTAAGGGTTGGGAAGTGGCGGACATCGAGCAGCCCGAATATGCCACGGTTGCCATCAAGTGGTTTGATGCCCAACTCAACTCCGTGCTTGCCGAGGTGAAAGACCTCTTTGGCAAGTTCCGCCTCAACGAGGCACTGATGGCAGTGTACAAGTTGTTCTGGGACGAATTCTCGAGCTGGTATCTCGAGATGGTGAAGCCTGCCTATCAGCAGCCAATCGACCGCGCTACCTACGACGCCACACTGCGCTTCTTCGACGTGTTGCTGCGCCTGCTGCACCCGTTCATGCCATTCATCACCGAGGAGCTGTGGCAACACATCAGCGAGCGTGCCGAGGGCGAGAGCATCATGTATGCCCGCGTGCCCGAAGCTGGCGCAGTGGATGCCGACGCGCTTGCCCACATGGCTGAAGCCAAGGAAATCATCTCGGGCATACGCACCGTGCGCCTGCAGAAGAACATCCCTAACCGCAACGCCCTCAGCTTGCAAGTGGTGGGCTCGTTTGCCAACGCTTGCCGAGCAATAATCGTGAAGCTTGCCAACATCGATGCCATCAACGAGGTGAGCGAAAAAGACGCCACGGCAGCATCGTTCCTGGTGGGTACCACCGAATATGCCGTGCCTCTGGGCAGCAACATCAATGTTGAGGAAGAATTGGCAAAACTCAACGCCGACCTCAAGTACTATCAAGGCTTCTTGGCATCGGTGGAGAAGAAACTCGGCAACGAGCGCTTTGTTAACAACGCCCCTGAAGCCGTTGTCAACGCCGAGCGCAAGAAGAAAGCCGACGCCGAAAGCAAGATTGCCACACTCAAGGAGAGCATAGCAGCCCTGAGCAAGTAGGTAGGCATCGTTGCCTGTGCCTTGTGCAACACATTATTTTATTATAGATAAAAAAGCTACGCATTGCAAGCCGGATGGGCGAATCGAATCGCCCTGACGTGGCACACAATGCGTAGCCTTTTTTTAGTAGATAGGGCCAACGAAGCCCTCGCTGTGGATTTTTTTAGATGTTGAATCCGTACGACTGTTTTATTTCCTCCATCACAAATGTGCTTTCCAGCGAGTCGAGCGACTCGATGTTGCCCAGCACGTTCAGCAGAAACTGCTGATAGGCCTTCATGTTGGCGGCATAGATTTTCAGCATGTAGTCGAAATGCCCCGAAATGTTGTAACATTCGGTCACTTCGGGAATCTCGAGCATCTTGGATGTGAACGACGATGTTGTTTCGTGTTTTAGGTCACGCAGTTTCACCGAACAGAATACCATAAATCCCAGATTGAGTTTTTCGTTGTTAAGCACAGCCACATAGCGGCGAATGTATCCCTCCCGTTCGAGCCGCTTGATGCGTTCAAACACCGGTGTGGTGCTCAAGTGCACTTTGTGAGCCACCTCCTTGGTGGTTAGGCGAGCATCTTCCTGCAGAATGCGCAAGATGCTGATGTCGGTGGCATCGAGCACTTCGCCTGTAACGTCTTTTTTGTTTTTGCTAATAATAGCCATAGGTGTTTTTTCGTTGTTTATTCCGGTTTCGTTTAGTTTACTCCCGTGCAAATGTATCTATTTTTTGTCAGTTGACAAATTTTTGTAATGTAAAATGTCCATTTTAACAAATAATACGCGATTTTTGGCATATTTGCGAGCATATTTGGTTTTAAGAACTTGCGTTTAGGTGCTACTATACTTACGATTCGTAATCAAAAGGGTGGTTTAAATGGAATGATTATAACTAAAACGTGGTATTTTCAGTTTTTTTTAATGAAATGTTATTAGAATTTAAAAAAAATCTATATCTTTGCAACCGTTATTGAGGATTACTATATGTTCATGTATATTTTTTCGAGGCATTATTTTTCAGCCAAGGACTGATGAATAACTCGTGATAGATAAAAATGACAAACAGCGTAAAATTGTTGAAATGTATATTTGCAACACGTTGCGTAAGGTAATGTCTTGATTAAACGAAACAGGCAAATCGGCTTGGCGGCACCTACCAAAGGCTGCTAATTACGATTGTGTGATAAACGAACAAAATTTTCAGTAATCAATAAGTTTTAATTAAAAGAACAGAAATTTTTATGAGAAAAAAATTGATGCTTTTGATGGCGGTTCTTGTAATGGGAATCGGCTTGGCAACAGCTCAGGTTCAGACAGTGACAGGTACTGTGACTTCTGAAGAAGACGGATTGCCTATTGTTGGAGCATCCGTAACGGTAAAGGGCACCCAACTGGGTACAGCTACCGATATGGATGGTCATTTCACAATTGCAAACGTGCCGGCTTCGGCAAAGTCAATTGTGGTGTCGTACATCGGAATGGACACTCAAGAACTTCATATCACAAAGAATATGAAGATTAAGATGAGTTCTAATTCTCAGAGTCTTGACGAAGTGATGGTTGTTGCCTACGGTACAGCCAAGAAGAGTTCGTTCACCGGTGCAGCCAGCACAGTAAAGGGTGATAAGATTCAGAAACTGCAAGTGTCAAACATCTCGAAGGCTCTCGAAGGTTCGGTTGCCGGTTTGCAAACAGCTTCGTCGAGCGGCACTCCTGGTTCTTCATCGAGCATCATCATCCGTGGTCTTGGTTCAATCTCAAGTAGCCAATCGCCACTTATCGTGGTTGACGGTGTGCCTTACGAAGGTTCGTTGAACTCTATTTCTACTCAAGATATCGAGAGCCTCACCGTGCTCAAGGATGCTGCTGCCAACTCAATGTATGGTGCCCGTGGTTCGAATGGTGTAATCATTATCACCACCAAGGGTAGCAAGTCGGGTAAGACTCGCATCAACTTCGAAGCACGCTATGGTTTCAACGACCGCGGTGTGGGCAACTACGACATCATCACCGATGCCGGCGAATACTACGAAATGGCTTACGAATCAATCCGTAACAGCTTGGTTGAACAAATGGGTTATGCTGGTGCAAGCCAATATGTAGCCAAGAACCTTATTTCGGGCTATTTGAAGTACAACAAGTTTAAGGGCGTAGCCGATGACCAACTCATCGACCCGGCCACAGGCAAACTCAATCCTGCTGCTAAGACCTATAAGTGGAACGACGACTGGACAAAGGACCCATTCCACAACGGTACTCGTCAAGAATATAACATCAACGTAACCGGTGGTACTGAAAACACTCAGGCTTACGTTTCGTTGGGCTATTTGAGCGACGAAGGTTACATGGTAGGTTCTTCGTTCGACCGTATCTCGGCTCGTGTAAAGGTTGACCAAAAGATTGGTAAATACTTCAAGATTGGTGGTAACGTTGCTTATGCCAACACCATCCAAGACCGTTTCGATAGCCAGGTTGGTACCAACTATTCTAACATCTTCATGTTCTCGCAGAGCATCGCGCCTATCTATCCTATCTATTTGTATGACAGAGATGGCAACCTGATGCGCGACGAAAAGGGCGCTGTTCGCTACGACTTCGGTACCGAATATGTTCGTCCTTATGCTTCGGAGCAAAACCCATTGGCTGTTGCTAAAGAAAATATCTACAAGACCACTCGCGACAACCTCAGCTCGCGTGGCTACTTGGAAGCTTACTTCCTCAACGACTTCAAGTTCACTGCAAACATTGCATACGACGTGTTCAACACTCGTCAAACCGAATATGCTACTCCAATCGGTGGCGACGCAGCCAACGTAGGCGGCCGTGGCTACAAGTACAGCACACGCACCGGCGCTCTCAACTGCAACCAATTGTTGAACTGGAACCGCTCGTTTGGCGACCACAACGTGAATGTTCTTGTCGGTCACGAAACCAAGAACGACAAATATGAATTCCTCTATGGTGAAATGACCAACTTCTCTGACCCAAGCAACCCTGAATTTAGCAATGCTGCTCAATATCAAGGTCTGTCGTCGTACACCGGCGAATATGCTCTCGAGGGTTACTTCATCAAGGGCGAATATAACTACGCCGACAAATACTACTTCACTGCTTCGTTCCGTCGCGACGGTTCGTCGAAGTTCGCTAAGGAAAACCGTTGGGGTTCGTTCTGGGCTCTCGGTGCATCGTGGCGCTTGAAGGAAGAAGCATTCTTGAAGGATGTTGACTTCATTGACAACCTGAAGGTTAAGGCAAGTTTCGGTACACAAGGTAACGATAACATCCTCGACCCTAACGGCTACACTATCTACAAAGCTTACAGCGACCTTTACACTGTTGAACGTGTTGACGGTGCTGCTGCATTCACCAAGGTGTTCCGCGGCAACCGCGACCTCACTTGGGAAAAGAGTAACAACTTCAACATCGGTTTCGAGGGTTCGTTCTTCGACCGCTTGAATGTTAACTTCGATTTCTTCATCAAGGAAACCAAGGACATGCTTTATGCAAGCCCATTGGCTTCGTCGGAAGGTACTCCAACTTGGATTTACCGCAACGAAATGGACATGAAGAACACCGGTGTGGAATTGGAAATCAATGCTGACGTAATCAAGACTAAGAACTTCAAGTGGAACGTTGCCTTCAACGCCACTCACTACAAGAACGAGTTGACCAAGTTGCCGGATTCGAAGCCAGCCGACCAATATCCTGACGGATATCAAGCAGGTTCTTACTGGCGCAAGATTGGCGGTTCGCTCTACGACTTCTACACCTATGAATACGCAGGCGTTGACCCTGAAAACGGTAAGCCATTGTACAACAAGTACACTAAGGACGAAAACGGCGTTGAAACTGTAACTACAGTCAATACCACATCTGAAGCATCGCTTCGCCAGACTGGCAAGTCGGCAATCCCTAAGCTCACTGGCGGTTTGTCAACCACATTCGAGGCATACGGTTTCGACTTGAGCATCCAAACTGCATTCCAGATTGGCGGTTATGTTTGGGACTCGCAATATATGACCCTTATGAACACCGGCGACGCAGGTGAAAACTTCCACAAGGATATGTTCAACCGTTGGACTCCAGCCAACACCAACACCAACATTCCTCAGTTGCTTTATCAAGACCAAGACCAAGCACTCGGCGGCGACTTTGCCCTCATCAATGCTTCGTACTTCAGCCTCCGTAACCTCACTCTTGGCTACTCTTTGCCAAAGAGCCTGATTAAGAAGGTAGGTATCGGCAACTTGCGCGTTTACCTCACCGGCGACAACCTCTGGTTGCAATCGAAGCGTAAGGGTCTTGACCCACGTCAGAGCTTCTCGGGTGGCACTGGCTATGTTTATTCGGCATTGAGCTCTTACTCAATTGGTTTGAACCTTACATTATAATAACTAATCAATATTATTTAAGGAAATTATGAAATTCTATAAATATATAGCAGCAAGCGTGCTGGCCGTTGCGGGTTTGACATCGTGTGGCGATTCGTTCCTCGAGGACGTTGAATACACCGAAAACCTCGACTCTGAATCGGCTGCCGAAGCAGCAGGTCAGAATCCTGACGTATTCTTGAATGGTATGTGGTCGTACATGGTTACTTACGAAGGCAACCACGACGTGTTCGGCTACATGAGTGTGATGCTGGCCACTAACGTGATGAGCGAAGACATCGCTTTGTCGGGCTCGCACTGGTTTATCTACGACTATCAGTTCGACAACCGTATGTACAACTACCGTCGTACATCGAGCATGTGGACTAACTTCTACACCTACATTGCCAAGGCTAACGAAATCATCAGCCTTTATCCTGAAGGCGGCGAAACAGTTTCGCAAAAGGGTCTTCTTGGTCAGGCTTATGCTATGCGCGCTTTGTCGTACTACTATCTGATTCAACTCTATCAGTTCACTGTTGACGAAGCAGGCAACAACAATGTGAGCGCTCCAGGTGTTCCATTGATGTACACTACTGCCGATGGCAAGACTACAGAGGAAATTGCTGCAGCTAAGGGCCGTAACACTGTTGGCGACGTGTTCGCTCAAATCGAAAGCGACATCACCAAGGCTATTGAAAACCTCGAAGCCGGTTACGAACGTCCTTCGAAGAACTACATCGACGCAAGCGTTGCTCACGGTATTGCAGCTCGCTACTATTTGCTCAGCCAACAATGGGCAAAGGCTGCTGAACACGCCGCTGCTGCTCGCGAGGGCTATCCTATCATGGAGCCTAACGCATCGGGCCTCTACGACGGTTTCAAGACCACAAACAATGCTGAATGGATGTGGGGATTTGCTCACACCACCGAAACTCAAACTGCTTTCGCTTCGTTTGGCTCGCATATGTCGAACTACGCTCCCGGCTACGGTGGCCTCGGCTACTGCACGAAGTTGATTGATGCTCGTCTCTACAACGAAATGAGCGATGTTGATGCTCGTAAGAAGTTGTTCAATGGTCCTGAAGGCAATCCTAATGGTCCTACCACCGGTGGCAAGTTGCCATACGCTAACCTGAAATTCGGTCACAACAGCGACTGGACTGAAAACTACCTGTATATGCGTGCTTCTGAAATGGTGCTCATCGAGGCTGAAGCTTATGCTCACCTCAACGAAGGCGCTAAGGCAGCTACCATCCTCAAGGAACTCATGGCTAAGCGCGATATTTCGTGGACCAAGTCGACCGTTACTGTTGACGATGTTTGGTTGCAACGCCGTCTTGAGCTCTGGGGCGAAGGCTTTGCATACTTCGATTTGAAGCGCCTCAACAAGGGCATCGACCGTAGCTACGAAGGCAACAACCACTTGGCTGGTTATGCATTCGCTATTCCTGCTCACGACAAGCGCTGGTGTTATCAGATTCCTCAAAAGGAAATTCAAGAAAACACTCTCATCAACGAGGAAGACCAGAACGAATAATCTGCGTGTGTAATTAAATCACTGTTATATTAGAATTTAATATGAAGAAATTATTTAAAATATTAGTTCCTTGCCTTGCCATCGTAGCCGGTTTGAGCAGCTGCGACGACGAAATGGGCAGCAAGGCAAGCATCGACGCTAAGTTCGAAAAGCCAAGCAACGTAACTGCTACAGTTACCAAGGCTGAAGCTCTCACTTTCTCGTCGTTTGCTGCCGAAGGTAGCGTAAATGCCACCGAAGGTGTTATCGAAGTTGGTTTCTTGTATGCCGACAACGCTGAAATGAACAATGCAACCACTGTAGCTGCCGACGAAGTTGCCACTTCGTTCGCTATTGAGGTTGATGGCTTGAAGGACGACATGACTTATTATGTTTGTGCTTATGCTTTCACTAAGACCGAAGGTATGGTTAAGAGCGAGGTTAAGAGCCTCACTTTGCCTAAGGCTCCTGAATTTGAGGATAAGTATCTCTTCGGTACTTATTTGGCTACAGATACCGACTTAGATACAGGTAGTACGGATACTTATAGTGTGAAGATTGAACAATACAATGGCTTGTGGAACAAGGTGGCTATCACTAACATCTGGGGTGGTGGTAAGACCATTGTTGCTACTGTCGACTTCGAGAATAAGACCATTACTTCCGACCCATCGTCGCTCATCTATGTTGACCCGTCTTATGGTAATACCTATTTCATGGCTCTGAGATTCAATGACGATTTCACTGAACATGAATATGGAAAGAGTGTAGTGATGACATACGATGAAGACGGCAGCATCGAAACCGAATATTGGGCTGCTCAATGCTCGGCTGGCGACTTCGCATGGGTTCAAACTTCATTGAAGAAGATGAACTAATTTCGGTTTAGACATTAGTTCTTCAACCTATATTAAGGGGCGTTGCTTAGGAGCAGCGCCCCTTTTTGCGCTTACGCTGGTCGGATGCCACGAACGTGTAAGGGCGTATTGCATGCGCCCGCCCTTGCTGGCGGTTGCAAAATTCGCATCCTGTGCGGATGCATTTTTAACGGGGACGCTTTCCGTGGGTTACGCTTTGCTCACCCACGACTAAATCCCGTCGGCTTTCATCCGACGGGGTCGCGTCCTTCGGACGCCTTTCCGTGGTGTATTGCATATGCCCGATAGGGTGACGAGGACATGCGAAGCATGTGATGCCGAGACGCAAGTCGAGGCATTTAGCCCGAGGTAAGCGAAGCGCAACCCCGGGTATCCATCATCCCCCACCATCCTGCGTCCGCAGAGGACGCGAATTACATATCATCCTCGGCATAACCGCGCAATACGGGCGTATGGCACTGAATGCGAATTATCTGAATCTGCAACCGCTCCGCGGTTGTGGTCATTGGTGATTGTCGCTATCCCCACGTAGCCGTCTTCGACGCCAATGTGGGGTTATTGAGGTTGTAACCGCGCCGCGGTTATCATCCGCCCTCCGCCGTGGTTGCATAATTCGCATCCTGTGCGGATGCATTTTTAACGGGGACGCTTTCCGTGGGTTACGCTTCGCTCACCCACGGCTAAATCCCGTCGGCACTCTGCCTCTGGGGTCGCGTCCTATACGGACGCCTTTCCGAGGTGTATTGCATACGCCCGATAGGGTGGCGAGGACATGCGAAGCATGTGATGCCGAGACGCAAGTCGAGGCATTTAGCCCGGGGTAAGCGAAGCGCAACCCCGGGTATCCATCATCCCCCACCATCCTGCGTCCGTAGAGGACGCGAATTACAACCATCCGCCATGCCAATTGCGGTGGAATCCATTCGGCAGGGTTTGCAACCGCGCCGCGGTTGTGGGTGGTGGGGATGTGGCGTGTCCCCACATAGTCGTCTTCGACGCCAATGTGGGGTTATTGAGGTTGTAACCGCGCCGCGGTTATCATCCGCCCTCCGACGCGGTTGCATAATTCGCATCCTGTGCGGATGCATTTTTAACGGGGACGCTTTCCGAGGGTTACGCTTCGCTCACCCACGGCTAAATCCCGTCGGTTTTCATCCGACGGGGTCGCGTCCTTCGGACGCCTATCTGTAGCGTGGCATATGCCCGCCCTTGGCGTTTTTTCACCGACCGTCATCACAAAGGGAGACCTACTGCTTTTTCCTCTGTTTTTGCTGACAGATTGACGTTATTTAGCTAAGTTTTCTTTGACTTTATCGATTTTGTAGGGTTTTTATGTTATTCTATGTGTGCTACGTTAAAATTGAATTGTTAAATTTGCTAATTTGTTAACATTGTTTTTGTTTTCTTGTGGTTTGGGTTAAGTGATGTGAAAGGGTTACTTTTATTTGTGAAAATGTGATAATTGTAAAATTTACAATAACCACTTCCGGTGTGGGTGTAATTGGCAGTAAATCAGCACGTTGCGTTTGTGTGTAGTGCCGATGTTCATACTACATGCCCCGGCTGAATTCTTAATGTAATTGTAATGTTTTCACCAAAGCTGTAATCTTTTAGTTTTTATTGCAAAATGCCATAAAAACGACTTAAATGTGTGCATTGTGTTAAACTCGTTCTAAAATGTTTTTTTTCTGTTTAATTTTCCTAAATTTGTGATCTCTCTTCATAGTGTTTATAATCGCTAAATAACTATTTAATAATAATACTAATTGTAAAATTCCAAAAAGGTATGAAAAAACTGTTATCAATTATGGTCGCTGTTTGTGCCGTTTTGATGCCAGCCTTTGCGAGTGCAAAGACGGTTAACGGTACAGTGGTCGATGCCACTACAGGCGAAGCTGTAATCGGTGCATCGGTTGTGCCAATTGGTACTAAGCAAGGTGCTGCAACCGACGTTGACGGAAAGTTTCAGTTGAACGTCCCCGACAACGTGAAGCAAATCAAAATCAGTTATGTTGGTTATGAAACGAAAACCGTTCAGGCCGGCACTAATTTGAGGGTTGAGTTAACTGCCAACTCACAAGTGCTTAACGATGTGGTAGTAGTTGGTATGCAAAACGTCGACAAGCGTTTGTTTACCGGTGCCACCACCAAGATTGATGCAGCAGAAGCGAAGCTCGATGGCGTGGCTGATATCAGCCGTTCGCTGGAAGGCCGTGCAGCAGGTGTGAGTGTGCAAAACGTGTCGGGTACCTTTGGTACAGCGCCAAAGATTCGCGTGCGTGGTGCAACATCAATCTATGGTTCGTCGAAGCCTCTGTGGGTTGTTGATGGTGTAATCATGGAAGATGTGGTTGACGTGAGCGCCGACGAGTTGTCGTCGGGTAACGCCGAGACCCTTCTTTCGTCGGCGATTGCCGGTTTGAACTCCGACGACATCGAGAGCTTCCAAATCCTCAAGGATGGTAGTGCAACATCTATCTATGGTGCGCGCGCCATGGCAGGTGTGATTGTAATCACCACCAAGCGAGGCAAGCAGGGCCAGAACTCTATAAGCTATACGGGCGAATTTACAATGCGCCTGAAACCGAGCTATTCGGAATTCAACATCATGAACTCGCAGGACCAGATGGGCGTTTATCAGGAACTCGCCCAAAAGGGTTATTTGAACTATGCCGAAACCGCCAATGCTGCAGCAAGCGGTATATATGGCAAGATGTATCAGCTCATCACTCAATACGATGCCACCAGCGGCCAGTTCGGCTTGGCTAACACCGACGAGGCAAAGGCTGCCTATTTGCGTGCCGCCGAATATCGCAACACCGACTGGTTTGGCCGTCTGTTCTCCAACAGCATACAGATGAACCACTCGGTGAGCATCTCATCGGGTACTGAAAAGGCTCAGCACTATGCTTCGATTTCGGCAATGGCCGACCCGGGATGGACACTGCAGAGCAAGGTGGAGCGCTACACTGCCAACTTGAACTCTACCTACAACCTGTCGAAGCAATTGAAGTTCAATATGATTGGCAACGCTTCGTATCGTAAGCAAAATGCTCCCGGCACATTGAGCTCGGAAATCGATGTTGTTTCGGGTGAAGTGAAGCGCGACTTCGACATCAACCCTTACTCTTATGCGTTGAACACCTCGCGTGCTCTCGACCCTAACGAGTTCTACACTCGCCACTATGCTCCGTTCAACATCTTCAACGAATTGGAGAATAACTATATGGACCTTTCGGTTGCCGATGTGCGCGTTTCGGGTAAGTTCTCTTACAAGCCAATCAACAAGGTGGAATTGACTTTGTTGGGCGCCATGAAGTATTCTTCGACCGTGCAGGAGCACTACATCAAAGAAAACTCCAACCAGACTTTGGCTTATCGCGCAATGGGCACAACCACCATACGCGACAACAACCCGTTCCTCTACACCGACCCTGACAAACCAGGTTCGTTCCCAATCACAGTGTTGCCCGATGGCGGTATCTACGAACGTAGCGACAACAGCCTGTTTGGATGGGACTTCCGCGCCAGCGTCAACTACAACGACGTGTACAACGACGACCACATCTTAAACTTCTACGGTGGTATGGAAACCAACTCTACTGACCGTCACCGCACATGGTTCCGCGGCTGGGGTATGCAATATGCAATGGGCGAAATTCCAAAGTATGCCTACGAAGTGTTCAAGAAAGGTGAAGAAGACAACTCTGCCTACTACTCGATGTATAACACTCACGTGCGCTCGGCTGCATTCTTTGCCACTGCCACCTACTCGTGGAAGCATCGCTATACCCTCAACGGCACAGTGCGCTACGAAGGCACCAACTCGTTGGGTAAGAGCCGTTCGGCACGCTGGTTGCCTACATGGAACGTTTCGGGTGCATGGAACGTGCACGAAGAAAGCTTCTTCCGCTCTCTTGAGCCGGCATTGAGCCACCTCACCCTCAAGGCTTCTTACTCACTCACCGCCGACCGTCCTGCCGTCACCAACTCCTATGCAGTTATCTCGGCTTTCACTCCTTGGCGTCCGTTCACCACAGTGGGCGAAAGCGGCTTGCAAGTGGTTGACCTCGCCAACAGCGATTTGACCTACGAAAAGAAGCACGAGCTCAACCTCGGTTTGGCTGCCGGTTTCCTCAACAACCGCATCAACTTGGAAGTTGACTGGTACAAACGTAACAACTACGACCTTATCGGTCTTGCCACCACACAAGGTATTGGCGGTCAGATTCAAAAATATGGTAACATCGCTTCGATGCGCTCGCACGGTGTGGAAGTGAGCTTGACCACCGACAACATTGTCACCAAGGACTTCAAGTGGACCACCAACTTCATCTACTCGTACGCTAAGAACAAGGTTACCGACCTCAAGACTTCGACTCGTGTAATCGACCTCGTAGCCGGCAACGGTTTTGCTAAACAAGGCTATCCGGTGCGCTCGTTGTTCTCTATTCCGTTCCGCGGCTTGAACAGCGATGGTCTGCCTACATTCCTCGACCAGGACGGCAACATCACCACCACCGGCATCTACTTCCAGGAGCGTGAAAATCTCGACTTCCTGCAATATTCCGGCTCAATCGACCCGACCGATACCGGTTCGTTCGGCAACATCTTCAAGTATAAGCACTTCACATTCAACGTGTTTGTTACTTACTCGTTTGGCAATGTTGTTCGCCTCGACCCTGTGTTCTCCAACAGATACAGTGACCTTGATTCAACTCCACGCGAATTCATCAACCGCTGGGTGGTTCCGGGCGACGAAGAACGCACCACCATTCCTGTTATTGCTTCGAACATGCAGAACAAGAACGACACAAGCCTCAGCTATGCTTACAACGCTTACAACTACTCTACCGAGCGTATAGCTAAGGGTGACTTCATTCGCATGAAGGAAGTGTCGGTGGCTTACGACTTCCCAAAGACAATCACCAACTCGTTGCGCATCAACAACTTGTCGCTCAAGTTGCAAGCAACCAACTTGTTCTTGATTTATGCCGACAAGAAGCTCAACGGTCAAGACCCGGAATTCTTCAACACCGGTGGTGTGGCTCTGCCAATGGCTAAGCAGTTCACCCTCACATTGCGTGTTGGACTTTAATCGAGAAACACAATTGATAGTTATAATCAATGAATTTTATAGCGAAATATATGAAAAAGAAAAATATATATTTGATTGCGGCTCTGGCTCTTGGCTCGATGACGTTTGCTTCGTGCGACAAGTTCCTCGACGAAATGCCTGACAACCGCGCCGAGGTGGATAACGAGGAAAAGATTTCGGCTATCTTAGTTTCGGCTTTTACCGAAAATGACCACCTTATTGTTGCTGAATATGCCAGCGATAATGTGGACGACTACGGCGAGAACAACCCGTACACCGACCGCTTTATCGACTACACCTATGCTTGGAAGGACGAAGTGGAATCGAACAACAACTCGTGCGAACAATTCTGGGACGGTTCGCTGGGTGGCAACGCCAATGCCAATGAAGCTCTTGCCGGTATCGAAAAGATTGAAGCCGGCCTGAGCCACGGCGCTACACTGTCCAAAACCTTGCAGGAATGTAAGGGCGAAGCACTCATTGCTCGTGCCTACAACTATTTTATGCTTGCCAACATGTTCTGCATGCCATATTCGCCTGACACTGCCGAGAAGAATCTTGGTCTGCCTTACCTCAAGGAACCGGAAACCCAACTCGCTCCACAGTATGAGCGTGGCACACTTGCCGAACTCTATGCCAACATCCAAGCCGATATCGAAGAGGCTCTGCCAATCATCGGCGACAGCCACCTGAAGATTCCTAAGTATCACTGGAACCGCAAGGCTGCTTACGCTTTCGCTGCCCGATTCTATCTCTACACCGGTCAGTATCAAAAGTGTATCGACTGTGCCGACGAGGTGCTTGGCGCAAGCCCGAAATCGCAGTTGCGCGACTGGGCTAAGTATAACAGTGTTACCAACGACTATGAATCGCGATGCAACGAGTATATCAATGCCGAAAACAATTGCAACCTTGTGATGGCTACTTCTTATTCGTCAATCGGGTTGGCATTCGGCCCTTACCGCGTGTGGACTCGCTACTCTCACGGCAACTATCTTGCATCGTACGAAACCATCCGCTCGTCGAACTATATCTGGGGCTCTTACTCAATGTTCCGCTCGTTGCCTAAGGTTTACACTGCCACCAACCTCGACCGTGTGATTTGGTGGAAGCTCCCTTACAAGTTTGAATACACCGACCCTGTTGCCGGTATCGGTTATCGCAAGGCTGTTTATCCGTTGGTTACTACCGACGAAACCATCCTCAACCGTGCTGAGGCATATGCTTGGTTGGGCAAGAACAGCGAATGTGCTGCCGACCTCACCACCTGGATGCAGAACATCACCAGATCGACCATGACCCTCACGCCCGAAAATATTCAGGCATTCTACAACTCTATCGACTACAGCTACAGCGATGACAACAAGCTCAATTCAACCCACAAGAAGCACCTCAACCCTGTTATAGGCAGCATCACCGAGGGCAGCGTGCAAGAAACCCTTTTGCAATGTGTGATTGACTTCCGCCGCATCGAAACTGTTGGACAAGGTATGCGCTGGTTCGACATCCGCCGCTTCGGCATTGTGGTTCCGCGCCGTGTGATGAATGCCGCCGGCACCCCCGAAAAGAATGTCGATTGGCTCGAAGTCAACGACAACCGTCGCTGCTTCCAGATTCCTTCGAAGGTGCTTTCGGCTGGTTTCGAACCTAACCCTCGTTAATGTTCATAGTGTGTATACGTTAAATTTATAAAACTCAGAACAACATGAAACTTAAGAATATATTATATTCATTGATGCTTGCCGGCTTCTGCTTGTCGTTCACCGCTTGCGAAACCGATGAGCCGGATGAATCGGTAAGTGTAATCACTATCGATAAATATGAGCCGAATCCATTCGACCTCTGGCTTGAGGAAAACTTTGCTGCTCCTTACAACATCGCTTTCATCTATCGCTATGAGCAAATCGAATCGGACTTGAACTACTACACCGTTCCAGCCAACCTCGAGGAATCAATCATCCTGGCACACCTGGTGAAATACACTTGCTGCGACCTCTACGACGAGGTTGCCGGTGTTGAATTCACCCGCTCTTACTTCCCAAAGATGTTCTTCCTCATCGGCGAATGGGAATATAGGAATAATGGTACTATCATCCTCGGTACTGCCGAAGGCGGCAAGAAGATTCTGCTTTCGGGTGTCAACCACCTGAAGACTTACATGAGCCGCGGCGCCGATGCTGTGAACTACTATTATCTTAAGACCATCCACCACGAGTTCACCCACATTCTCAATCAGACTGTAACCATCCCTAACGAATACAAGTTCATCACAGGCGAGGATTACGTTGAAGACCTGTGGAGCGAATCGCCTTACAATGAGGGCTATCTCACCCGCGGTTTCATCTCGGCTTATTCGCAGAACTCCTACACCGAAGACTTTGCTGAAATGCTCTCGATGTACATCACCAATTCTCCTGAACAATGGGAGGCTTGGATGACCGAGGCAGGTGACGCTGCCAGCCTCATCGAGGCTAAGCTTGGCATCGTGCGCAGCTACATGCAGTCGGGCTTCGGTATCAACATCGACGACCTCCGTTCGGCTTTGATGCGTCGTCAAAACGAGATATTCACGGGCAAAGTTGACCTTGAAGACATCTCTTTGAAATCATCAACACAAACTAACGATAAGGTAGAAGAATAATGAAAACAAAGATATTTAAACTGTTATTCTGCTGCGTTGCATTGTTGGCATTCACCCTTCAATCGTGCAGCAACAAGGAGGATGAAATTTTCGAAGAATCGCCTTCGGCTCGCCTCCAAGCGTTGTTGGAAAAGACCCAAGCCACACTCGTGAGCAGCGAGAACGGCTGGGTGATGGACTACTTCCCCGATAGAAACCTCTCATACGGCGGTTTTCTCTACGTCCTCAAGTTCGACAAGCAAACGGTTGAGGCTTATTGCGAATTGAGCGAAGACCTCGGCGAAAGTGCTGAGTCGCTCTACAAACTCACCAACGACGACGGTGCAGTGCTCTCGTTCGACTCTTACAACGCATTACTGCACTTCTTCGCCACTCCTTCGTCGGGCCGCTACGAGGCTTATGATGGCGACTTTGAGTTCAAAATCATGAAGGTTGAAGACGACCGCATCACGCTCAAGGGCAAACGCTCGGGCAACACCATCTATCTCCACCGCCTGACGGAAGAACCGGAGCAATACCTCGAAAAGTGTGCTGCGATAAGCGAAAACATCTTCGCTCCCGAGGCAAAGGGTACATACGGCGGCACCGCCATCGATGCTTTTGTTGACCCTGATGTGCGCTACATCACCATTTATCTCAATGGTGGCGAATATGGCGAATACTTCTTGCCTACTCCTACCGGCGTGCGTTTTGTGGAACCTCTCGAAATCAATGGCGCAACCATCTCGGAATTTAACTATGATTCTACAAGGTTTATCTTCTCGGGCAAAGATTCGAATGGCACTACTATCGAGTTCACTTGTTCGTTACCTGACAGCTATATGTTCTTTGAGGAATTTGAGGGTGATTATCGCATGTATCTGTCCACTTCGGCGGCAAACTATTATGTCGACGTGAAACTTGTGCCCGAAGGCGACCACTATATTATGGAAGGTTTCCACCGCAAGTTTAATCCGGTTCTCAATTTCGTTAAAGCAACTGGTTGCCTTGAATTGAGAAGCCAGGATGTTGGTACATACAGTGGCAACACAGTGAGATTGTGTGCTATGGGCGGTGGTTCGCTCTATCCAACCTCAACTACTCCAGGTTTCTTTATCAAGAAAGACACTACTCGTGATAACATGTTAATCTGGACGCCTAACAACGACCCGACTTTAGTTTGGGACGGACTCTTGCTTTGGATGCTTGACTCAGGAGGTAACAGTGCAGGCCAGCTTTACAACGTTAATGAATGGCGCTGGTTGGCAACGAAGGTTGGCACTACAAGTAAGTACTATTTGAACTCGTGCCTTGTTGGCGATATGGAAAAATTGTAATTCCAACATTTGAAAAGTGAATTTTCTATTTAATCTGAAAGAATTATGAAGAAATTATTAAGCATATTCTCGATTGCTGTCATGCTATTCGCGTTCTCGTCGTGCGAGAACGAAGAAGGTCATGGCTACGAAATCGCCGACAACATTCAGATTGTCAGCAACAACATTTCGTTCGATGCCAATGCTCAGAGCGGAACGGTTGAAGTGATTGCTCCGGGTGCAGTGACCGTAAAGTGCGATGCACCATGGGTCACTACAAGCGTGGATGGCAGCCTCATCAACGTGACTGTAACCCGAAACCTCAGTCTCGAAGGCCGTAACGCAGTGCTCACCATCATGAGTGGTAACGAAAAGAAAAACATCACCGTGGCTCAACGCGGCTATGTGTTCGACCTCGACTTTGGTGGTGCCACCGAATTGAAGCTGGGCGATGCCGCTTTCTCAAAGGCTTACCCATGCAAGAGCACTCTCGACTTGGAAATCTCTACCTCGGCAAGCTGGCTCACCGCTGTTTATTCCGATGGCAAGCTCACTATCTCGGCTGAAGAAAACAACACCGGCAATCCTCGCAAGGGCTATATCATCTATTCGTTCGGTCCTGGCACCGAAGAACAGACCGTCACCGTGATGCAATGCGAAAAGTCGGATATGTATGGCGACTACTACTTTGCATTCAACGATGGCAGCACCGGTGCTTTGCAGTACTTCCCATCTACAATCACCGGCGTGAACAGTGATGGTGAAGCCGGTCTTTTCCTCCAGTTCAACATTTCAAGCACTGCCGTGATGACCTTGCCTTTGGGTTGGGACGACACCAACAAGGTGATTAACATCACCAATGCTCAGTTCATGGGTATGTATGGCAGCACCTACTATATGCACAACATCGTCTGGGACGAAACCACAGGTTACATCAACTACGGTGTATACAACTTCCAGGATGCTGCGGTTGATGTCCTTGACGACGGCACCGTGTATGCCGAAATTGTTGACAATGGCACATGGGGCTCGAACACTGCTTCGTCGATGATGCTCTATGCATTCAGCGGCACACCTGCCGAGAAGGACAATAAGGTAGGCTCTCTGGCGAGAATGGTTTATCCATTCCTGCAAAAGATGCAAGTGGAGGCTGCTGCATCGCCAAAGGCAGTAAGCCGCGATGGCAAGCGCATGCGCCAAGCCACTATCAGCGAAGCCGACTTGGTGACCTACGACCCTAATTTAAAATGGTAATACTTAATCCTCAATAATTAGTATTATTTTTGATAAATAAGAGAGAAGGGGTTGCTGCGATGGCAACCCCTTTATCTTTCAAAGTATACGGTGTATGCAACACGCCGGGGCATAATCGGGCGGCATCGCCGGGCGTTATGTGGGTGAGAAATATGCCATAGGCGCAAAAAAATGCTGATTATTACAAATTATTAATGAAATATTTTCCACATCTTGCGTAATTAATAATTTTTTGATTAACTTTACACAAAATTTGATTAACCCTAAAATTAATAAACTACAATGAAAGAATTAGTTGAACAAATCGCTGCTACTTACGCAGATTTTTTGAAAGATGCAACTGCACAAGTTGAAAACGGTAACAAGGCAGCCGGCACTCGTGCCCGCAAAGCATCGCTTGCTATCGAAAAGGCAATGAAGGAATTCCGTAAGGCATCTTTGGAAGAAGCTAAGAAGTAATTTTTCTTGCTCTTGTATTTGAAGATAAAGCAAAATAAGGAGTCGCACATTTGCGGCTCCTTGTTTGATTTTAGAGCGGGGGTTGACCGGGGCGCTACACTACGTCGCTGAACGAGGGTAGGGGTGCGGTGTAGCAATTCATTCGCGAGGCAATGAGCAGCCCGATGGCGCGCGTCATCACCATATCGTCGTGCCGCCCCGCTATGGCGCCAAATCCGCCCCGAGGCTTGTGTTCATACCATGCCAGCTCGTTTACGGCACCGTCGTTGTGCTCGATGTAAGCGCCGTCGCGCACCAGCCCGATGAGGTGGAAAATTGCCTCGGTCTTGCTTTCGCGGTTGGTGTGAAATCCCAGGCGGTCGCCACGTCGGCGATAGATGTTTCGATAGTGGTGACGCAGCGTGTTCAGCACATATTGCGTGCCATCGCCCTCGCTGTATTCCATCTCCAGTGTGTTGCTCTCAATCACCAGCAAGGCGTTGCAGTAGTACTTTGCCATCTGCGCTGCCAGCCAAGCCAGGCGGTCGTGATAGATGTGCCCGCGCCATTCAGCCACAATCTCCATCTTGCCCTTGTCGGCGAGGCGGTCGATGACGGTAATCACCGAGTAGTCGGCTTTGTCGCTCAGTCCGCCCACGTCCACCGCCACCACATAGCGATAGCGCTGCTTGCAGGCAGCCTGCGGTTCGCGCCACAGGCGTATGTCGCCGGCATCGTTGTTGGCTGCCAGGCGCGGGTTGGCAAGCGCTTCGGCGCCGGTTGGCGGCACGGTGAACGAGCATAGCGTGTAGGGCAGCGTGCAGCCTCGTCGCAGCTGCTCGAGGTGTGCGGCGTTGAACACCGGCATACCGCTGAAAGCAAATGCCTCGATGTCGTTGGTGGGATATTCGGCTTGCATCTGGCTGTGGCTGTTATACTCCTTGCGTTTGCTGTGATACCAGGCAATCATCTCGAGCGTGCATCCCGTGTGCCACAGTGTGCGCTCGTAGTCGTCGAGGCTGTGCCACAGCTTGGCGGCATCGCTAACTTTCTTGCGATAGATTTCAATCTCATACCACGGCACAAACAGCGCACGCTTGTCGCTGAAGCCGGTCTTGGCGCGCAGCCATTCGCTGTGGAAATAGTTGCCCATGCCGTTGGCGGTCGACTCCATCACCACCAGTGTGTATGGCTCGAGCATGATGGAGCCACACACCGAGCGGATGAGGCTCTCGGGACTGCGTCGGGCACTGGAGGGCCAGAATGCCACCTCGGTGAGGTGTGCCATGGCGATGTCCATGCCGCGCACGCTCTCGGGGCTCATTGCCGTGGTGGCAGCCACCAGGCAGTTGCGCCCCACAATCTCGCTGATGTTACGGCTTTTCTGAAAAGGGCGGAAACGTAGCGGGTTGCCCTCGGGCTGATACTGCTCGGGATAGTCGGCAAGGATGCGGCTGTAGATGCCTTGAATGGTCGATGCCGTGTCGCGCAGGTGTCCGCACACAATGCTGTTGCAGTGGCGGCGGTGGATGATTTGCATCCATGCCATATACACCTGTGTGAGCGTGCTGCCGCCCCACTGGCGGGCTTTCAGCACAATCAGGCGTATGGGCTTATGTGCCAGGCGCATGTCCTCGAGCATGGCAAGCATGCGCCGTTGCGGTGCGTTGAGCACCAGACGGCGGTTGCGGCAGGTGATTTTGTCTTTCACCGTCACGCAGGTGGCGCACCAGTATTCAAAGTCGTGGGCAAAGCGCAGCCTGTCGAACGCCTCGTCGCTCATGCCGGGCACTATGAGCGGCACCATTGCCTCGGGCACCAGCAGCCGCTTGCCGTGGCGCTCCACAGCCACGCGGGTGCCGTAGCATCCCACACCCTCAATTGGGTTGTAGGCGTAGCGCAGCGCCTCGTTTCGGCGCTTGTTTTCTGCCACAATCTCCGCCACGTTGGGTTGGCAGGTATTCGTGCTTGTGTTTTTCATGATATATCCAAATATACTAAGGTGCAAAAGTAGTACGCCCACAGGGCAGGTGCGGTGCCAAAATGTGACATCGCCACCGGCATCGGTATAGGATGCGAATTATCTGAATCTGCAACCGCTCTGCGGTTGTGACTGTGTGGGATGTGTTGCTAACCCCACGTAGCCGATTGCGCTTCGCTTATCGTCAACATGGGGTTATTGAGGTTGCAACCGCTCTGCGGTTGT
>JBJECX010000053.1:0-33690 GCA_051871535.1 Muribaculaceae bacterium
GAAGCATGTGAGGCCGAGACGCAGGCGAGGCATGTAGCCCGGGGTAAGCGAAGCGCAACCCCGGGTTGCCATCATCCCCCCACCTTCCGGCGTCCGTATAGGACGCGAATTACATATCATCCTCGGCCTCAACCGCGGCAGCCATTAAACGCCAATACGTGCGTATGCAATACGCCCCTACAGGGTTCGTGCGCCGCACACACCTCGGCGCCACATTGGTTATATTTGGGCTATGATAGATGCACAATCGCCGCAACGAACCTCGAAAATAGGAAGCACCTCGGCGCGGCATATTCAAAAACTGCTTTTTTTGTTTTGTTTTGCTCTCGGTTTGCACTATCTTTGCAGCGGTTAAAAAAATATCGAAAAAACAATATCAATAATGAAGAAATATATTTCACTTGCCCTTGTGGCAATGTCGGCTGCAATGATTTCGTGTGGCGGAGGTAATCAGTTTAAGGTTGAAGGCAACATAGAAGGTGCCGGTGACAGCACAATGCTGGTGCTTGAGTGTGCAGGCAGCGGCAATTGGTATTTTGTCGACAGCGTGAAGGTGAAGTCGGACGGCGACTTTGCCGTGAGCGAACAGGCACCCGAATCGCCGGGAATCTACCGCCTGCGCATGGGCAATGAGTCGGTATATTTCCCCATCGACAGCATCGACCACATCACGCTCACTGCAAGCCGTGCCAAGTATGCCACCGACTACACCCTTGCAGGCAGCGAAAACGCCGTGGAAGTGATGAACATCGACCGCAAGGCACTGCAGATGGCAAAGAGCGGCGACAAGGCAGCCCTCGAGGCATGGAAGAAGCAGCTTGCCAATCAGATTCTTGCCAACCCCAGCGGCATTGTGGCTTATTATGTGATTAACAAATACATTGGCGACGAACCGCTGTTCGATGCCCTAAACGACAACGACCTGAAGATTATCGGCGCTGTGGCAAATGCCTATAATACGTTCCGCCCCAACGACCCTCGCACGGGATATCTGGTGAACGTGCTGCTCGACGGCCAACGCCGTCGCCGCGAGTCACAAGGCGCTACGCCCTCGCGCCAGATTGTGGCTGAGGAAATTCCAATCATCGACATTGACCTGCAGGACAACCACGGCAAGCAACGCCGCTTGAGCGACGTCACCAAGCAAGGCAAGGTGGTGATTCTGAATTTCACCATGTATCAAGCCGATTTCTCGCCGATGTTCAACAAGACGCTTGCCGATGTCTACAAAAAGTATTCGGCACAAGGCCTTGAAATATATCAGGTGAGCATCGACCCCGATGAGTTTCAATGGCGTCAGTCGGCAGCCAACCTGCCTTGGATAACCGTCTACGACCCAATGAGCATTCAGTCGCGCAACCTCTCGGCTTACAACGTGGTGGGAGTCCCCACGTCGTTCATCATCAATCGCAGCGGCGAAGTGGTGGAGCGCGTCGAGGATGCCACCAAGCTGGCGGCTGCCGTAGCAAAGCACATCTGATAAACGTCGATTTTTTTAAGAATTTGCCTATATAGAGAAAACGCGGGGCATATATTTTTGCCCCCCCTTGAAAGACCAGAATTCTATTATCTATTATTTTGAAAGGCGCAGAATGAAAATGGATGTTAAGTTGAGAATTAGCAGTGATGATTTGAAAGACTATCTGCTTATGACCATAGGTGTGCTGTTCTACACCATAGGGTGGGGCGCATTTATGTTACCATATCAAATCACCGTCGGCGGTGTGGCAGGTGTGTCGAACATTGTTTATTTCGTGTCGAAGATACCGGTCGACGTCACCTATTTCTTGATAAATGCCACGCTGATGGTGGTGGCGCTCAAAGTGCTGGGATGGCGATTTATGGTGAAGACCATCTATTGCATTCTTGCCATTACATTCATGCTGCGCATCGTGCAGCTGCTGCTGAAGCAGCCCGACGGCTCGTTGATGCAATTGATGGGTCCTCACGAGAGTTTCATGGCATGCATCATCGGGTCGGCGCTTTGCGGCATCGGGCTCGGATTCATATTCATGCAAAACGGCAGCACCGGCGGCACCGACATCCTTGCAGCCATTGTAAACAAGTATCGCGACGTGTCGCTGGGGCGTGTGCTCACCATTTGCGACATCATCATTGTGTCGTCGTGTTACTTTATCTTCTACGATTGGCGTCTGGTGGTGTTTGGCTTCTGCACCCTGTTTGTGATGTATTATGTGATGGACTATTTTATGGACCGTCAGCGCCATTCGGTGCAGTTCTTCATAATCACCAAGCGCTACGACGAGATTTCGCATGCCATCAACGAGGAGGTGCATCGCGGTTGCACACTGCTGCAAGCCGAGGGTTCGTATACCCATGAAGGCTGCAAGGTGGTGATGTGCATCGCTCGCAAATTCGAGTCGAACCGAATATTTGAAATCATCAACGAAATCGACCCTCAAGCCTTTGTGTCGCAAAGCCGCGTGGTGGGCGTATTCGGTAAAGGCTTTTCGGCAATTGGCGTGAAGAAGCCCCGCAGCCGCAAGAACTCAGGCAAGAATAAAATCCAATGACGTGCAAAATCATGTGAGCAACGTGGTGTGATGTGGCTTAATGTGCCGACGAACGCCACGGTTTTTTTCTATATAAATATTTTGCCAGTTGGGTTAAAAAACTTACATTTGCAATGTAAACATTACCATATCTGAATATCATAGAATAAACAAAAATAAAGTATAACTTAAAAACAGAAATGCTACCTATGCTAAAACTTCGCAGAACCGTGCTGCTTGCCGCAGCGGCATTTGCTTTGTGCGCCAACTCGCAGGAAGCCAAGCCCGTGGTATCGGCAGGCGACCCTTCGGTTTCACTCAAGATTGACACTCGCCTCGATGGCTCGGTGAACACCTATCACGGCGACAATGCCCCGGATACCAAAGCCGGATTTGAAGGCACCTACCTGAAACTTATTGTAAACGGACGCATCAACGAGCATTTCTCATATTCGTTCCGTCACCGCCTGTATAAGGACAACGGCAACCCTAAATCGTTCTTCAATTCCACCGACTGGGTGAATCTCACCTATGCGCCCACCGACCGCTACTCGTTCACCGTGGGCAAGCAAGTGGTGTTTGTGGGAACCTGCGAATACGACTATGCCCCGATTGACGTGTATTTTGCCAGCTACTACTGGAATCATTGCAACCCTTATCAGATTGGTGTGAACATGGGTTATCGCGTAGGCGAGGGCAACCAGCTGTATCTGCAGATGACCAACTCGCCATACTCTACCGAGAGCCTCGAAAATATGTTTGCCTACAACCTCATGTGGTATGGCACCATTGCTCCGTGGTTCACCACAAAATATTCGGTGAATATGATGGAATATGCCAAGGGCAGATACATCAACTATCTGGCGTTGGGTAATCATTTCAATTTTGGCCGCGTGTCGGTTGATCTCGACTGGATGAACCGTTATGCCGGTCGTCACACTGCATTCTTCAAGGATTTCACCGTTTCGAGCAAAGTGGACGTGAAGGTGGGCAACCGCTTCAATGTGTTTGCCAAGGGCGGCTACGACCAAAACAAGGCGCAGGATGAAAATGTTGCCAATCCGCTCGACACCTATGTGTTGCCGGGCACCAGCCGTGGTTTCTGGGGCTGTGGCGTGGAATATTCGCCAATCATCGACCGCCGCAACAAGGTGCGTTTCCATGCCTATTGGCATTCGAGCACCGACGACGCTCCGGGCTGCAACTCATTCACTGTGGGAGTGCGCTGGCAGATGGATGTGTTCGACCTTAAATTCTGATTGCCACAAACGCTAATGCCGAAAAAAGAGATAACGACTTAAAAACAAATATCATAACTACTTTTTTTAACAATAGTCTGATTTATGAAGTCAGTACCTGGAAAACTGCGCAGAAAAATTGTCGAGCCAGTGGCTTTGATAATATTTTTCGGAATTGTCTTTGGATATATGGGATATGTGATGGGCGCACCCAATATGTTCAACACAATGATGAACACGAGCTACCATCTGCTTTTGGAGACGGTGCTCTATCTTATGGGAATCACCGTACTCACCGGAGCATTTGGCCGCCTGCTTGTGGAGTTCGGCGTGATTGCCATACTCGAGAAACTGCTGCGTCCGCTCATGCGTCCGCTCTACAATCTGCCCGGTGTGGCAGCCCTTGGTGCGGTGATGACCTTCGTGAGCGACAACCCTGCAATCATCAGTCTTAGCAAGGATGCCCGCTTCAGCAGCTACTTTCGCAAATATCAGTTGATTTCGCTCACCAACTTCGGTACCGCCTTTGGTATGGGCCTTGTGGTGGTGGTGTTTATGATAGGCCGCGGCTATGGCACCGGAGCCATAGTGGGACTCATAGGTTCGGTGGCGGGCAGCATTGTTTCCACTCGGCTGATGCAGCGCTTTGTGAGCAAGGCGCGCCCCGAGCTGGTGGAAGAAATGGCAGGTACCAGCCCGGAAGAAACCGAGGAAGCCGAGCAACACCACTCTGAAGAAGAAAAAACCCTGTTTCTGCGTTTCCTCAACTCGTTGCTCGATGGTGGCAAGATGGGTGTGGAATTGGGTATGCAAATCATTCCCGGTGTGCTCATCATCTCCACCTTTGTGATGATGCTCACATTCGGGCCGAGCGCCGACGGTCAATACACCGGCACCGCCTACGAGGGCGTGAAGCTGTTGCCATATTTGGCTGACAAAATCAGCTTCTTGTTCGAATGGCTGTTCGGATTCCAGTCGTCGGAACTCGTGTCGTTCCCAATCACGGCCCTCGGAGCCGTAGGTGCAGCCCTTGGTCTGGTGCCCCGCTTGCAAGAGGCAGGCTTGATTGACGGCAACGCAATTGCGGTGTTCACGGCTATGGGTATGTGCTGGAGCGGTTATTTGAGCACCCATACAGCCATGCTCGACTCGCTGGGCTATCGCGAACTCACCTCAAAAGCCATCGTGTCGCACACCATTGGCGGTTTGTTTGCCGGCATTGTAGCCCACTGGTGCTATGTGGGTGTTATGGCATTGGCATCGCTCACCGGCGGCCCGTCGCTGTGGACCGCTCCTGCCGAAGTGATGTGCGGCCCGCGCAAGATGAGCGCTAATGCCGAGTTGCGCTGTGTGTCGCCGAATAAATATGTCCTGAGCTCGTGGTACGATGGCAACATTGATAGCAAGCTTGAATTCTCGGTGGACAAGAACACCGGTGAATTGCGCATCAACAACGCCTACAAGAGCGAACGCGGCTACTACTTCGTAACCATCAACGACCGTAGCGAAGGCAACCACGCCGCCTATGCAGCGTTCTATCCATCGAAGGGCTACTCTTACTTCAAGGGCGATGAGCAAGGCGGACAGATGTACATCTGGATGTTTGTCTACAACGCCATCGGCACCGAAGTGTTCTCGGGCTACTGCCGTGTGGGCTGGGGTGATGAGCCTGTGCCGGAGAAAACCGACCCCGATGAGGGATGGGACTGAGAAACCGGCGTCGCCCCTCGCGGGATGTACTGATCCTTACCCGGAAACCGTGTAAATAATAAATAATCAATGGGCAAACCTGCCGTTTGTCTCCCCCTTGTGCGGGCTATGGATTGTGGTTTGCCCTTTTGCTTTTTTTGTTTTGAGCATAGTGGAATAACAAATTATTTTCAGTATTTTTGTAAAGATTTAGATATCATAAAAAAATAACCATATACTCAGAGAATTGAAAATGACAAAGAAACTTATCATTGTTGCCACAATGGCGTGCGCTGTGCTTGGCGCCTCGGCAGCTGCAACCATTCAACCGAAAAAGGTAGTTAAGCAAATGAAGAAGGCAGTGGGCGTGACCATCACCTACGGCTCCGACAAGGCTGATGCTCCGGCTCGCACTCGCGTGGTGATGTGCGGCGACCGTCAGCGCATCGAGGGCATTCACTCTGCCAAGTTTCAGGACTTCTTCCCAAAGGAAACCTCATACGTCGACTTCGGTAACAACACCTACTATCAGATGGCATTGCTGCAGAACGGCGACACCGTTTGCTCGAAGCGCGAGTTTAAGGTGAACGATAAATTCAACGTGGTGGCTGACACCACATTTCTGGGCTTCAAGTGCAAGATTGCCCGCACTATCATCAATTCAAACACTATGGAGGTGTGGTATACTACCGACCTTGGCGTTTCTGCCACTCCTACTCCCGGATGGGGCGTTACCGACGGTGTGGTGCTGCGCTACTCGCGCAACGGCCAGTATGTGCAGGTGGCAAAGGAAATTGTGCCGATGACCAAGAGTGAAACCATCTTCCCGGCTTCGTTCGGCAAGGAAATGGACCCTAACTACTATCACTATACGCTCAACAACAGCAACGTAATCACCGTACCCGTGTTCAACGACGATGCCGTGAACTTCACGGGTGCCAAGGCTCCCGAGACAATCGAGCCGAACGTAACCTATCGCGTGGGTGGCGGTTCGATTATTCTCAAGAAAGTGACTTTGCCAAAGTCGGACAACCGCGACGTGTTTGTTGAACTCACACAATACTCAAAAGGCGACGCCTACGACCGCACCGGTTCGGTGTTCATTATCCCTGTTGACAAAGAAAAGTCGTTCTTCGACATGATTAAGAACCTCAAGAGTGTGCCCGGATTCACTGCCAACAACGGCATATTCTATCCCGGACTTGTCTCGACGCCCGACTATAATGTGCCGCTCGAACTGATGCGCTTCTTCACCGGGTTTGGCGTTCGCCAATATAACTACAACGTGGTTCCCGGTCAGAAATGGGTGAGCGAGGTGCTGTATAAGATGAACGTCACCAACCTTGCAAGCCGCCTCGAAGGCGAGGTGATTATCGGTGCCTATATTGGCAACTGGGACGCCAACGGCCACAGCATCACCATGAACCTGAAATACTATCCCGGTGACGAGGACAGCAAGCCGTTCCGCCATGCCATACCGTTGTTCAACACGGTGAACTATTTGGAGCAAGCCGGTCAGGAATATCCCGTTTACATGGAAAACGATGTGCTGAAGGTGAAATTCACTCTTGCCGACGACGTTGAGAATGCCCATCTGTTCTATCTCACCACCGGCCACGGCGGTTGGGGCGGCGGCGATGAGTTCAACCGCAAGGTGAACACCATCAGCCTCGATGGCGAAAAAGTGAGCTCGTTCATTCCTTGGCGCGATGACTGCGCAACCTATCGCAACAACAACCCTTGCTCGGGCAATTTCTCGAACGGCGAAAGCTCGTCGGACCTCAGCCGAAGCAACTGGTGCCCCGGAACCGTCACCAACCCTAACTATATTCCTCTGGGCAACCTCAAGGCGGGCGAACACGAAATCACCGTGAAGATTCCGCAAGGACCGCGCGAACACGGCAGCATGAGCTACTGGTGCGTGTCGGGCACATTGCTTTATTGATTTGAAACAACTGTATTCACACCCTTTGGCTGCAACGGCTTCTTGTTGAGGGGCATGCGGCGAGGGTGTGATTTTTCCCTTTACACGACAATTACATAAAAAGATTTTTCAGCTACAGCGATATGACAGAACAAAACAAGGCAAAAATCACCATGCTGGGCACAGGCAGCGCATTGGTTACGCGCATCTACAACACTTGCTTTGTACTCGATGCCGGACACGGCCCGCTGCTGGTGGATGCCGGCGGCGGTAACGGCATATTTGCGCAGATGGAGAAAGCCGGCATCGATTTTCACGACCTACATTATGCCTTTTTGACTCACGGACACACCGACCACATTCTGGGCATGATATGGGTGGTGAGGCGCATTGCGCAGATGGTGTATGCCGGCGACTACGAGGGCACGTTTGTGGTGTATGGTCACGACGAGGCGATTGAAATGCTCAGCACCTTTTGCCACCTTGCCATACCGGAACGGTTCATGAAATATTTGGGTTCGCGCATGTTTTTTGTTACTGTTGGCGACGGCGAAGAGTGGAATGCTGCCGGATGCCGCCTCACCGCATTCGACATCGGGTCGACAAAGACCAAGCAATACGGGTTTGTCGCCATCTTGCCCGACGGCCGCAAGCTGGTGTGCCTGGGCGACGAGCCCTACAACGGCAACAACCGCACGCTGGTTGCCGATGCCGATTGGCTCATGAGCGAAGCGTTTTGCCTCTATGCCCACGCCGAGGTGTTCAAGCCCTACGAAAAGCATCACAGCACTGCCAAGGATGCCGGGCGCCTGGCTGCCGAGTTGCATGCCAAAAATCTGTTGCTCTACCACACTGAGGACCGCAACCTTGACATCCGTGCCGAGGCTTATGCCGCCGAGGCGGCGCAGCATTTCGACGGGAAGATTGTGGTGCCCGACGATTTGCAGACCATAATACTCTGAAATTTTTTTGTAATTATTACATAAAAGTGAATAATTGTTTTTATATTTACTCGTTGAAAAAATTTTTTAACTCGGGCAGAGATGAAACAAAACTACGAAAACAAGACTTTGGCAAGGCGAATAGTCGACCTCTACGTCGACGGGTTCCGCAATATGACGGTTGGCAAAACGCTGTGGGCTGTGATTATTGTGAAACTGATATTGATATTTGCGCTGCTGAAGCTGTTTTTCTTCCCCGATTTCCTTTCTACTAACTTCGGCGACGATGCCGAGCGGGCTGAATATGTAAGAGGGGTGTTGTCGTCAGGCAACGACGAGTAGCCGCCTCCCTCCCTGCATTTGAAACTGAATAGGAGAAATAACAATCAAATTATATTAATAACTAATTTAATATCAGAAAAATATGGATGATATTGTTTCGTTGGTCGACTGGTCGAGAGCGCAATTTGCTCTAACCGCAATTTACCACTGGCTGTTTGTGCCGCTCACCTTAGGTCTGTCGGTCATAGTAGCCGTAATGGAAACCATGTATGTGCGCACTGGCGACGTGAAATGGCTCGGGCTCACCAAGTTCTGGATGCGTCTGTTTGGCATTAACTTTGCCATGGGTGTTGCCACGGGCATCATACTTGAATTTGAGTTTGGCACCAACTGGTCGAACTACAGCTGGTTTGTGGGCGACATCTTTGGTGCACCGCTTGCCATTGAGGGCTTGCTGGCATTCTTCATGGAGTCGACGTTCATTGCTGTGATGTTCTTCGGCTGGAAGAAGGTGAGCAAACGCTTCCACCTCACAGCCACATGGCTCACCGCCATCGGTTCGTCGCTGTCGGCATGGTGGATTCTGGTGGCAAACGCGTGGATGCAATATCCTGTGGGTATGGAGTTCGACCCGGCACAGATGCGCAACGTGATGGCCGATTTCTGGGCATTGGCATTCTCGCCGGTGGCAGTGAACAAGTTCTTCCACGCGGTGATGTGCGGCTGGACCGTTTCGGGCGTGTTTGTGATAGGCGTGAGCTGCTGGATGCTCATGAAGAAGCGCAACATCGAGGCGTCGCTCAGCAGCATTAAGCTTGCCGGCTGGGTGGGCTTGATAGGCATCGTGGGCACAATGGCCACTGGCGACGGTTCGGCTAAGGAAGTTGCCCGCGTGCAGCCCATGAAGCTTGCTGCCATGGAAGGCGTTTATCACGGCAACGAGGGTCAGGAAATCACTGCATTCGGCATTCTCACTCCCGGCAAGACCTATGCCGACGACAACGACGAATTCATCTTCCACATTGCAATACCCAAAGGCTTGTCGTTTTTGGCTACAGGCGATTTCGATGCCTTTGTGCCGGGCATAAACGACCTTGTTGAGGGTTATGCCATAAACGAGGCGGGCGACACCGTCTATAGCGGCGTGTCGTATGCCGAGCGTATTGTACGCGGCAAGGAGGCCCACGCATCGCTTCGCGCTTTCGACGCTGCCATGAAGGCAGGCGACACCGCTGCCATGCAGCAGAGCAAGGACGAATTGATGAAGAATTACGAGTTCTTCGGCTATGGCTATTTCGATAGCGTTGACGAAGCCATTCCAAATGTGCCCATCACGTTCTACATGTTCCACCTTATGGTGATTTTGGGCGGCTATCTGCTGGCAATGCTGGCAGCATCGTTGTTCTTGGTGTATAAGAAGCAAAGCTGGCTGATTGGCAACAAGCTCATTCATCTGGTGGGCATGGTTTCCATCCCGCTGGTGTGGCTGTGCTCCGAGGCAGGTTGGGCAGTAGCCGAGTGTGGACGTCAGCCGTGGCTCATCGAGGGGCTTATGCCGGCAAAGGCAGCCATCTCAGCCATCCCTGCTTCGTCGGTCATTGTCACCTTCGTGCTGTTTGCAGTGCTTTTCACGGCATTGCTTGCTGCCGAATTGAGCATTATGATGCGTCAGATATCAAAGCACTCAAAGGAAGATATTCTGTCGCCTGAAGTTTAATATCAAAAAACACAAACCAACAACAATCAAAAATAATTAAGGGAGAAACTTACTATGTTCAGTTACGAATTTCTTCAATCATATTGGTGGCTTCTCAACTCGGTGTTGGGAGCGCTGCTGGTGTTCCTGCTGTTTGTGCAGGGCGGACAGTCGCTGATTCTTTCGGCACCGTCGCAGGACGGCCGCAACGTGATAGTTAACGCCGTGGGACGCAAGTGGGAGTTCACCTTCACCATGCTTGTGGTGTTTGGCGGTGCTTTCTTTGCTTCGTTCCCGTTGTTCTACTCCACCAGTTTCGGTGGTGCATATTGGCTGTGGATGCTCATCCTTGCCGGCTTTGTGCTGCAGGCTGTCAGCTACGAATTCCGCCGTCGCCGTGGCAACATCTACGGCACCACTACATACGACATCATTCTCACCCTACACGGCATTGTGGCGCCTGTGCTGCTTGGCGTAGCGGTGGCAGGATTCTTCTTCGGAGCCGAATTTGTGGTTGAGCGCGTCAGCCTCGTTGGCGAGGGCTCGCCGGTGATTTCCACTTGGTCTGACACCCACGGCATCGAAGCCATCTTCAGTGTGAAGAATCTGCTGTTGGGCTTCACCGTGCTGTTTTTGGCTCGCGTTCAGGCAATATTGTTCCTCAAGAAAACCACTCAGGTGTCCAGCGAGTTTGCTGCCTGGTGCCAGCGTCAGCTCATCATCAATGCCGCCATTTTCGTGGTGTTCTTCCTGGCGTTTGTGGGCGTCTTGGTTACAGCCGACGGCCTTCGCACCACCGGTTTGCACCAATTCGAGGTAGAGCCATATCGCTATCTCCACAACCTTGTTGAGATGTGGTGGGTGGCAGCAGTGTTGCTGCTTGGCGTGGTGCTGGTGCTTTACGGCATCATTCGCTCGGTGCTGGTGAGCACCTACACCTGCGGTATATGGTTCACAGGCACGGGCACGTTGCTTGTGGTGATGGCATTGTTCTGGCTTGCCGGATATAACGACACCCCGTACTATCCGTCGTTGCTCGACGCCACCAGTTCGCTCACCATCCGCAACAGCTCGTCAAGCGAGTTCACCCTGCAGGTGATGAGCATCGTATCGCTCATTATACCGTTTGTGGCTGCCTATATGATTTACGCTTGGCACAGCCTCACCCGTCAGCCCGTCACTCCCGACGAACTGGGCGGAAACGACCATAAATATTGATTTGAACACAATGCATAGCGCCGCCCTTCGGGCGACAGCGCGCAGGCTATAAACACGAGGCGTGGCATCAGTGCTGCGCCTCGATTGCTTTCACGATGGTACAAAAAAGGCGGTTTTAGTAATATTTATGATAAATATTGGCGGTGGATTGGCGCAGAGTGAGTATTTTTGCGAATTGAATTAATAACAAAACGATGAATGTCAATATGGACCCAGTGAAAGTGAAGATAGTGAACCGTTCGAGCAACGCCCTGCCGGCATACGGCACAAGCGAAAGCGCAGGCATGGACTTGCGTGCATGGCTTAGCGAGCCCATTGTTTTGCAGCCGTTGCAGCGTGCGTTGGTGCCCACCGGCGTGAGCATAGAGTTGCCACACGGCTACGAGTGCCAGATTAGGCCCCGCAGCGGACTGGCGTTGAAGAAGGGCGTGACGGTGCTTAACACACCGGGCACTATCGATGCCGACTATCGCGGCGAAATTGGTGTTATCCTCATCAACCTCAGCGACACGCCGTTCACCATTGAAAACGGCGAACGCATCTGCCAAATGATTGTTTCGCGCTACAGCAAGGTGGAGTGGACTGAGGTGGAGGTGCTTGGTGATACCGAGCGCGGAGCCGGCGGTTTTGGTCACACCGGCGTGAAATGATTTTGCCCTATAGCTCGCGGCATACGCATTTTATCGTCAAGCGGGCGATAGGACAAAGAGAGAACTACAACAGAAACTGATTGCTTAATGATGATTATCAAGAGGGTAAATAATATATTTTTTCTGGCGTTGGTGTTGCTGAGTGTGGTGCCGTCGTTAATTGCTGCGAGCCGCGGTGCTGCAAAGGACACTAAGGTGTTGGCATCGTCGTTGCAGGGCGATTTCAGCCGGGCGAAGGTGAGCGATGCCGACCGCCGCAAAGCCGAGTACGTCTTTATGGAGGCGCTGCGTCAGCGGGCGCTGGACAATTATCCTGCCTATTTCGAGCTGATGCGCCATGCCCACAGCATTGACCCCGAAAACACTGATGCAAGTTACTACATAGGCTATTTGATGATGGCGCTTGAATCGCCCGGAAGCGACGAGCGTCAGTTGGCATTGAAGTTGATGCATGAGCATTATAGCCAATGCCCCGAGGACTATTACGAATCGTTTATCTACGGCCGTGCAGCCGGAATGTTCGGCAATGCGGGCGAGGCGCTTGAGGTGTGGAAAAAAATGTCGGAACTCTATCCCGACAAAGCCGACGTGCAGTTCTCGCTTGCCGAGGCTTACAGCGCTAACGGCGAATACCAGCAGGCGCTGGCTGCCTACGACTCGCTTGAGCAAGCGCAGGGCAAGATGCTTACGCTGACCACCCGCAAGATTAATGTGTATATGGCAATGTACGACACGGTGGGCGCTGTCGACGAATGTCGGTCGCTGCTGGCGTCGGCACCGAAGAATGTGCAGTACAACCTGCTCATGAGCCGTGTGTTTGCCACCTACAGTATGAACGACAGCGCATTGGCTTATATCGACCGTGCGCAAAGCATCGACCCCGAAAACGGTGGCATCAATCTGGCGCGTGCGCAGTTCTACAACAGTGTGGGCGATACGGTCAACTACGACAAACAAATATACAATGCACTGATTAGCAAGAATCTCGATGTGGAAAGCAAGCTCGGCGTGCTCTACGACTATTCGCGCGACTTGATTCAGAATAAAGATTCGAGCCAGCGTGCCGACAACCTGTTTAAGGTGCTCATCGAGGAGCATCCCCACGAAAACAAGATTCACGAGCTTTACAGCCAATATCTTTGGGCAAAGGCCGACTATAAGCGCTCGGGCGAGCAGTTGAGTTATGCCCTTGACGTCGACCCCACCAGCGCCGACAACTGGCGCATGCTCATGGGATGCTATCTGATGACCGAGAACTACAGCGAAGCCATCAAGGCAGGCGAAAACGCCATAAAATACAACCCCGACAACATTGAGTTGTATAAATACATCGCACCGGCTTACTATCAGCTAAAGGAATACGACAAGTCGATTGCCGTGTATAACAAGGCGTTGGAGCTGGTCGACTCGACCGACTACGAGAGCCGCTCCGAGCTGCTGAGCGGAATTGCCGACGTCTACTATATGCAAAACGACACCGTGAAGGCTTTTGCCACCTACGAGCAGGCACTCGACGAAAACCCCGGCAACGTGATGGCGATGAACAATTATGCCTACTTCCTGAGCGAAAGTGGCGGCGACCTCGACAAAGCCGAGAAAATGAGTTCTCGCACCATTGTCGACAGTCCTGAAAACTCTACATACCTCGACACATACGCCTGGATTTTGTTCAAGAAAAAGAACTACAAGGAGGCTTTGGTGTATATCGAGAAAGCCATGAACGACCCCGATGCCACCAAGAGTGCCGACGTGCGTTCGCATTATGGCGACATCCTGTTTATGAACGGCGAACCCGAGGCAGCCCTTGTGCAGTGGGAAGAGGCACTGAAGCTCGACCCCGACAACGAGTTGCTCAAGCGAAAAGTGAAATATAAAACCTATTTTTTCAAATAAACGAATATGAAAGCAATTAAAGCAATAGTGCTGCTGATGATTGTGGCGGTGGCTATGATTGGCACCGGCTGCTCGTCGAGCCGTCAGGCTGTAAACAAAGAGCAAACGCTGAGCAGCATCGACAGCAGAATAGGCGAATTTGCACAATATGCCGCGTGGGAAACGCTTGTGTGCAAAGGCAAGGTGACACTTGCGGCAGGAGCAGGCAAGACGGTGACTTCGTCGATGCAGATGAAGATGATTGCAGGCCGTTCGATTTCGATTTCGGTGCGTCCGTTGTTGGGCATCGAAATGGCTCGACTGTATATTGCAGGCGACGAGATAATCATCCTCGACCGCTATCACAAGGTATACGTGAGAGAAAAAGCCTCGGTGCTCACCAGCGGCATGCCGATTGACATCACCACACTGCAGGACATCTTGCTCGGACGTCCGCACATTTTGGGCAAGGGCACGTTCACGGCAGCCTTGGCAGGCGATGTGGTGCTCACAGCCAACGGCGATGCCGTAACACTCAGCCCTGTGGAGCAATACGAGGGCTTTAACTACGCCTATGTGTTCAATGCCGACCGCAATCTGGAGCGCCTCGAAGTGGCTCCGAATGGCGGAGGTGCAATCTACAGCGCCAACTACAGCAACGTGGCGACTACACGCGCAGGCAAGGTTGCCACCGAGGTTGCCGTAGCCACCAAGCTCAACGGCGTTGACCTGACGCTGGGATTGACGTTGAATAGCCTCACGTGGAACAACGATATCAGCGACGACATAGATATTCCTGCCGACTATCAGGAAGCCACCGGCTCGTCGATAATTAAGGCTCTTGGCGGCACGGTGCGCTGAGAAGGAGTTTTTTTGCAGTAGCGGGGAGATGAGCGTATGATGAAGGTTGGCAGACTGTTGATGCTGATTGTGGCGCTGATGCTGAGTGCGGGAGTTGCTTCTGCACAGACCAAGAGCGCCAAGTCGATTAAGCAACAAAAGGCAGTTGCGCAGCGCGAAATACGCGAAACCACCAAGAAAATCAAGGATAACAAAAAAAATACGCAACGTTCGCTCAACCAGTTGAACTCGCTCACGGCAGAGATTGGCGACCATCAGCGCTCGATTGATGCGCTGAATGTGCAGCTCGAAGCCATCAACCGCGAGTTGCGCAGCGTGACCGACAGCATAGCCGCCAACGAGGCTGAGTTGCAGCGGCTTCGCACCGAATATGGCAAGGCGATACGCAAGATACATGCCCATTCGTCGTCGCTCGACAAACTGATGTTTGTGTTTGAGTCGGAATCGTTTCACCAGGCATTGCGCCGCATGCGCTATCTGCGCGAGTTCTCGGCGTGGCGCAAGCGTCAGTCGCAGGAGATAGGCGAGATGCAGCGCCGTCTGGAGGACAGTCGTGCTCACATCAACCGGCTTGCCACAGCCAAAAGCAATACTATAAAGGACCAGAACCTCGCCAAACTGGCGCTTGAGCAGAAAAAGCAGCGCCAAAGCGACGTGGTGGCGAAACTGCGTGCCGAGGGCGTGCATCTGCAGGCTGTGCTTGCCGACCGCCAACGTCGTGCCGATGCGCTCGACCGCGAGTTGAACCGAATAATCGAGCAAGAGCGGTTGGCTGCCGAACGCGCCCGCCGCGAAGAAGCCGAGCGCAAACGCCTCGAGGCTGAACGCAAAGCGGCTGCCGAAAAGAAACTTGCCGAGAAAACCCGTCCCAAGAAGGGCAGCAGAGCCAAAGCTGCCGACGATGGCAAGAAATCTGCCGAAGGCGACTTGGCACTCAACAAGCCAAGCGTGCCAAAGAGCACCCCATCGCCCGCCAAACCCGATGCACCCGCACCCCGGGATGTGGCGCTTGGTGGCAGCTTCGAGAGCAACAAGGGCAAATTGCCCTATCCGGTGAGCGGCAACTTCAAGATTGTTCGGCACTTTGGCGTGCAACGGCATCCCGAGTTGCGATATGTGATGACCGAAAACGGTGGTATCGACATCGAAACCAAGCCTGGCGCCGTGGCTCGCGCCGTGTTCACCGGTAAGGTGTCGGCAATATTCCGTCAGGACGGTTATAACACGGTGGTGATGGTAAGGCATGGGTCGTATCTGACCATCTACGTCAACCTTTCGGAGATATATGTGCGCACCGGCGAGACGGTGAAGCCCAACCAGAACATTGGCAAGATATTCTCCGACCGCGAGGACGACAACCGCACCATACTGCACTTTGAGGTGCGTAAAGAAAAAATGAAACTCAATCCCGAGCAGTGGCTCCGTCGGTGAGCACCGGCATCTGCTGCTTACAGATTCTATCATGAAAAATATGATTACCATTCAACGATACACCCCCGACCGACAGCCCATTTGGGATGCCTTTGTGCAAGCGGCTAAGAATAGCTCGTTCCAGCACGTGCGTGCCTATATGGATTATCATAGCCGGCGGTTTTCCGACTATTCGCTGATGGCTTACGACGGCGACGAACCGGTGGCGTTGCTGCCTGCCAACCGCGACGGCAACGTGGTGTATTCACATCAGGGACTCACTTACGGTGGCTGGGTGATGCCGCTGAAACACTTTAATGTGGTGGTGATGCTGCAGGTGATGGACGCCGCGCTCAATTTTATGCGCGCCGACGGCGTGACTACGCTCTACTACAAGCCCATTCCGCACATCTATCACAGCTATCCCGCCGAGGAGGACCTTTATGCGCTGTTTCGCTGCGGTGCCCGGGTGGTGGTGACCAACGTGTCAACCACCATCGACCTCAGTTGCCCGCTGCCGTTCAACACCGGAGCAAAATCGTCGGTGTCGGTGGCACGGCGCGAGGGCGTGACCATTGCCGAGAGCGACGATTATGCCGGCTATTGGGCTGTACTTGCCCGCTTGCTCGAGCAGCGCTATCACACCAGCCCGGTGCACACACTCGACGAGATGTTGCAGCTGAAGGCATCGTTCCCCCATAACATACGCCTGTTTACAGCCACTGCCGATGGCGAACTGCTGGGCGGAGTGGTGATGTATTTTGTGGGGCAGGTTGCCCATTCGCAATACACTGCTGCCACGCTGCGAGGGTGGGAAAAACGTGTGATTCCGGCAATCTATCGTCACATCATCACCAACGAGTGCGAAGCCATACGCTACCTCGATTTTGGTATCTCTAACGAAGACTCGGGCCGTTACCTCAACGAAGGTCTTGTGCTGCAAAAGTGCGGCATGGGCGGCAGAGCCATTGTGTATCAAACCTATAAAGTGGACCTATAACCCCTCTCACTGAAGATTATGTCACGCAACGGCACCAATATATCGCGCATGGTGGTGAAAGCCATGGGACTGTTCAGCGGAGTGCAGATGCTGAGCATTGTTTGCAGTGTGATTCGCTGCAAACTGGTGGCGATGTGGATAGGGCCGATTGGTGTGGGCTTGTTTGCGTTGTGGAACAGCGTGCTCGAAATGATTGGAGCGGCATCGAATCTGGGCATACGCAACAGCAGCGTGCGCAGCCTTGCCGTGGAGCAAGCCCGAGGCGACGAATCGGCAATCAGCCGCATGGCAGCGGTGGTGCGCCGATGGTCGGTGTGGCTGGGGCTTGGCGGTGCACTGCTCACTGTGGCGTTGGCACCGTTGCTCAGCACCCTCACCTTTGGCGACGAGCATCACATCTGGGGCTTTGTGCTGCTGGCGGTGGCGGTGCTTATGAATTCGCTGATGAACGGCGAACATGCCATACTGCAAGGCACATCGATGCTGCGGCGCCTTGCTTCGGCATCGGTGTCGGGTTCGGTGGCAGGACTTGTGTTGTCGGTGCCGATGTTCTACTTTTGGCGAGTGGACAGCGTGCTGCCATCGGTGGTGGTGTGCTCGGTGGTGGCTGCCTTGTGCGCCTACATCTTCAGGAAAAAGGGCTGTGACAAACAGCCTATGAGCCGCGCCGAGGTGGTGAAGCAAGGCAGCGAGTTTGTGTGTTTGGGCATATATATGACCATCGGGACGGTGCTGGCGCTGATAGGCAACTATGTGTTTATGGCTTATCTGAACGGTGCAGGCGGCACCGACGAGGTGGGCTACTATCAAACCGGCTACACCCTTGCCAACAAATACGTCGGGCTGGTGCTTACGGCGCTGGGCATGGAGTTCTTTCCGCGCCTCAGCCGCGTGTCGCACAGCAAGCGAGGGATGGAACTGTTCACCTCGCAGGAAGTAAACATCACCTTGTTTTTGCTCACCCCGCTGGTGATGATTATGATGCTGTTGCGCCATGTGGTGGTGAGCCTGCTCTACGACACCGCTTTCCTGGTGGCGTTGCCGTGCCTCACGTGGATGCTTGTGGGCATGGTGTTGCGCGCCACATCGTGGTGCATGGCGTTTGTCATACTGGTGAAAGGCGACGGGCGCACCTATGTGGTCACCGAGGCGCTGAGCGTGACCGCGGGTCTTGGCATGAACATCGCTGCCTATCACTATTTCGGCTTGACCGGGCTGGGCGTGTCGTTTGCCTTGTGGTATGCCCTATATAACGTGATTATTGGTGTGGTGTATTTTGGCAGATACCGCATGCGGCTGCGCGGTGGTGCTATCGGTCTGGCGGCAGCATCGGTGGCAGCGAGCGTGTGCTGTGCTTTTGCAGTTGAAAATGAGGCATATATTGCGGCAACGGTGCTCACTGCAGTAGCTTCGGTGGTGGGTTTGAGGTGCCTGTTCAACCTATTGCGCGGCAAAAGCGCGGCAAAAACATAAAAGATGTGAAAAGATTTGTTTTTCATTTTTTTTGTCTTACCTTTGTCACAGCAAACATAAGAAATAGTTTATTTAACCGGGATGGGGTCTCTCACCGAAACAAGGTGGAGATTCTTTCTTTTTTACTAACTTTAAAAAACACAAAATTGATATGGCTATAAGCTATATGACCAAAGAAGGTTACAAGAAAAAAATGGAAGAAATCGCTTATCTTGAGAATGTTAAGCGACCGGAAATTTCTGCAGCCATCGCTGAGGCACGCGACAAAGGCGACCTCTCGGAAAATGCAGAATACGATGCAGCAAAGGAAGCCCAGGGAATGCTGGAAATGAAGATTTCGCAGCTGAAAGATATTGTTGCCAATGCGCGTATCATCGACGAGAGCAAGCTGAACACCGACGTGGTGGCTTTGCTGTCGACGGTGAAAATCAAGAACTTGAAAAACGGCATGGTGCTCAAGTACACCATCGTTTCGGAAAGCGAAGCCAACCTCAAGGAGATGAAGATTGCATCGGCAACGCCAATTGCTCGTGGCTTGATGGGTCACAAGGTGGGCGATGTGGTTGAGGTGAAGGCTCCTGTCGGCATCATGCAATTTGAGATTCTCGAGATTTCGCTGGAACAATAATCAGGAAAGGAGAACGTGCTATGGCTTCGATTTTCAGCAGAATAATTGCAGGCGAAATTCCATGCTACAAGGTGGCAGAGGATGAGCATAATTTTGCGTTTCTCGACATCAACCCGGTGGCAAAGGGCCATGTGCTGTGTATCCCCAAGCATGAGGTTGATTATCTGTTCGACCTCAGCGACGAGGAATATGCTTCGCTGATGCTTTTTGCCAAGCGTGTGGCTGCGGCATTGAAGAAAACCTTGCCTTGTGTTAAGGTGGGCGAGGCAGTGCTCGGGCTTGAGGTGCCCCATGCCCATGTTCATTTGGTGCCAATCAACAAGGAGAGCGACATGAATTTCTTCAAGGAGAAATTGTCGTTGCCGTCTGAAGAGATGCAGCAGATTGCCGAAGGAATAGCAAAGAATTTCTGAGCAGAAACAATACTTTTATATAATAGTCAGCGAGGATGTCAAGACCGTTATCAGGCTTGGCATCCTCGCTGCGTAGTGATGCGCATTAAAGTGTGGCGTGGTCGAGCAGGGTGATGTAGGTGTGAATGGCTTCGCGAATCTCCATCGGGCAGATATATTCGTTGGCGGTGTGGCTGCGTGCCGAGTCGCCCGGTCCCATCTTGAGTGAGGGGAACGGCATCAGAGCCTGGTCGGAAAGCGTGGGCGAGCCAAAGGGCACCTTGCCCATGGTTAGGAGTCGCTTCACCAGCGGGTGGTCGGTGCTGATGCCCGAGGGGTTGAGGCGCGTGCTGCGAGGGGTGAAGGTGCATGTCGGCGCCGCCCGGCGTATCAGTTCGAGCGTCTGCAGGTTGGTGTAGGCATCGGTGGTGCGCACGTCCACCACAAATCGGCACACGTCGGGCACCACGTTGTGTTGGGTGCCGGCATTAATCATGGTGGTGCTCACCTTAATGGGGCCGAGCAGCTCCGACTGGCGTTGAAACGTGATGTTGCGTAGCGCATCGATGGCATCGATGGCGCGATATATGGCGTTGATGCCTTCGTTGCGGGCGGCGTGGCCCGCGCGGCCTGTGGCTTCGGCATCGAGCACCATAAGACCCTTTTCGGCTATGGCAGGCTGCATACCTGTGGGTTCGCCCACTATTGCCACGTCGATTTTCGGCAGCATGGGCAGCACGCTTTCAATGCCTTGGCGTCCGCTCACCTCCTCCTCGCACGATGCCAGGAAGATGAGGTTGTAGTGTTGGCTGTGCTCGGTGAGCCATCGGAATGTTGCCAGCAGCGACACCACCGATGCTCCGGCATCGTTGCTGCCGAGGCCGTAGAGCCGACCGTCGGCTTCGGTGGGCGTGAACGGGTCGAAGGTCCAGCCTTGGGCTGGCTTCACGGTGTCGATGTGGCTGTTGAGCAGCACCGTCGGGCGCGAAGGGTTGAAATCGGGGCTTATTGCCCACACGTTGTTGCCGCTGCGCCGGGTGATGAGTTGCCAGTTTTGCATCTGCTGCTCTACTATGTCAGCCACCCTAGCCTCGTCGCGGCTTATGCCGGGAGTGGCAATCATGCGCTTCAGCAGGTCCTCGGCATCGTAGTATAATTCGTCGATATCAGCCATTGTCATGAATTCTTTGATAGTTTCGATTGGCGAAGTTACGAAAAATATTTGGCTTAGGAGTGGGTTTCGTGCAAATGTTCAAAAGCTTTGGGCGGGAGCAGGCAATGTGTTAAAATGTGTAATCTTTTATTTGGCAATAAAGAAACAATGTTAACGCTTTTGGTTAATGCTGCATTCTTATGCAACGACAGAACTTTTAATGCCGTAAATTTGTAGTTGAATAGAAAACAGAACATTATTTTATCGTATGGCAACAAAGTTAGTGGAAATCCTGGCTCACAATGCCGTGAAATTCGGCAGTCGTGAGGCTCTGCGTTTCCGTGATTATAAGACACAGCAATGGACAAGCATCTCATGGACCGATTTCAAGAAGGTTGTCGACCGCATGGCGCTGGCGTTTGAGATGCTCGGACTGAATGAAACCGACAAGATAGCACTTTTCACACAAAACTGCCCCGGAATACTCATCTCGCACTTTGCAGCATTCTGCAACCGTGCCGTGGCAGTGCCCATCTATGCAACCAGCAGCTGCGACGAGGTGGTGTTTATCACTGCCGACTCGGGCGCAAAGATATTGTTTGCAGGCGACCAGAAGCAGTACGAAACATCGCTGCGTGTGCAGGAAAAAGTACCTACCATCAAGTATTTGGTGCTGCTCGACCCAACCATCAAACTGGTGAAAGGCGACAGCACGTCGCTCTATTGGGACGATGTGCTTGCTATGGCTGACCGAGCCACAGAGGCTGACCGCCGCACCGTGATTGAGCGCCGCGAGGCTGCCGTGGGCGACGATTTGGCGTATCTGATTTACACCTCGGGAACAACCGGCAAGCCAAAGGGCGTGATGATTACCCATAGCAATTTTGCTGCACAAATCGATATTCACATCAAGACTCTGCCTTACGTCACCAGCGACGATGTGTCGTTGAGTTTCCTGCCTCTGTCGCATGTGTTTGAACTTGGCTGGACTATGGTGTGTCTCGCCATTGGTGTGCGCGTGGTGCTCAACTATAATCCTAAAGTTATTCAGGATACGCTCAAGGAGGTTCACCCAACGTGCATGTGCAGTGTGCCTCGATTCTGGGAGAAAGTCTACGGTGCCGTGCTCGACAAGATGCACCATTCGTCGATAGTGGCAAAGAAGCTTATGAAAGAGGCTATCACAGTGGGCATACGCCGCAACGTGGTGTATGTGGCACAGGGGCGCAAGGTGCCGGCAATGCTCGAGATGCGATATAAGACGCTCGACAGCCTGGTGCTGAGCAAGGTGCGCGACGCCATCGGCATCGACAAGCGAACTATTTTCCCAACCGCCGGTGCTGCCGTGAGCGACAACATCGTGGCATTTTTGCGCGGCATCGACCTGCCTATTGTGGTGGGCTACGGCTTGAGCGAAACCACGGCTTCGGTGTCGTTCTACAAGCAGTTTGGCTTCAAGATTGGCACCATAGGCACTCCGCTTGCATCGCTGCAGGTGAAGATTGGCGAAAATAACGAGATTCTGGTGAAGGGCCCGTCGGTGATGAAGGGCTACTACAACCGTCCTGAGGAAAACGAACAGGCATTCACCGCCGACGGCTATCTGCGCACCGGCGATGCAGGGCGCATCACGCCCGAAGGCGAACTGGTGATTACCGAGCGCCTGAAGGACCTGTTCAAGACTTCGAACGGAAAATATATTGCTCCTCAAGCACTCGAAAGCCTCCTCGCCGAGGACCAGATGATTGAGCAGGTGGCAGTGATTGGCGAACAGCGCAAGTTTGTGACGGCACTGATTGTGCCGGCGTATGCCGCTGTTGAGGATTATGCCCATAAGAACAAGATTGGCTATAACGACATGACCGATTTGCTGAAGAATCCTGCCATCATCGACATGTTTATGAACAGCATCAACGAGATTCAGAGCGGCTTGGCAAGTTACGAGCAAATCAAGAGAATCACCTTGCTGCCCGAACCGTTCACCATGGAGAGCGGCGAACTCACCAACACGCTCAAGGTGCGCCGCAATGTGGTGATGAAGAACTACAAGAAGCAAATCGATGCGATGTATGCCTATTGATTGCTATTGTCATTGACATCAAAGTAATAAAACTTTTTTATATAGTTTCCCGCCAGGCTGCAAGTGATTGTGGCTTGGCGGCTTTGTGTTGAGAGGCATGGCTTTGGATTGTTTGGGGTAGTATAATAGGGGCGAATATCGCCGGGCTGCAATACGGAAATTGGCATTGCCCGAACTTTTTGTAGGATAGCAATAGTTTTTTGCAGATTATTACTATTTTTGCATTGTGAAATGTAAAACTCAATAACCAAACAACCATTGAAAAAATGAAGAAATGTGTTCTTGCCGTGCTGTTATCGGCGATGTGCCTGCTGCAGAGTGTGGCACAAGATGGTGTGAAATACACCAATCCAATTATTCCCGGTTTCCATCCCGACCCAAGTATCTGCCGCGTTGGCAGTGACTTCTATGTGGTGAATTCCACGTTCCAGTATTTTCCCGGGGTGCCCATCTTCCACAGCCGCGATTTGGTGCATTGGGAGCAGATAGGCAACGTGCTCGAGCGCGAGAGTCAGTTGCTGCTGCCCGGTGCCGGCTCGTGGGACGGAATATATGCTCCCACCATACGCTACTACGACGGCACATACTATATGGTGACCACCAATCTGAGCCATGGCGGCAACTTCTATGTTACAGCCACCAATCCCGCAGGTCCGTGGAGCGACCCCATCAAGCTGCAGCAAGGCGGCATCGATCCATCGTTCTACTTCGAGGACGGCAAGTGCTACTTTGTGAGCAATCCGGGAAACACTATAACGCTTTGCGAAATCAATCCTAAAACCGGCGAGCAGCTCACCGAAAGCCGTGGCATCTGGCGAGGCACAGGCGGCCGTTATCCCGAAGGCCCGCACATATATCATAAGGACGGATATTACTATCTGCTCATCTCGGAGGGCGGCACCGAGTTGGCTCACGGACTCACCATTGCCCGCAGCCACAACATCTACGGCCCATATGAGTCGTGTCCGTCGAACCCCATCCTGACGCATTGCTGCCTGGATGCACAGTATAGCAAAATTCAGGGCACCGGTCACGGCGACTTTGTGCAGGATGCCGATGGTAACTGGTGGGTGGTGTTTCTGGCTTATCGTGTTTACGGCGGCTGCCATCATCTCGGACGCGAAACCTTCCTTGCACCAGTGGAGTGGAAAGAAGGCGAGTGGCCTGTGGTGAACGGTGGCAAGCCGGTGGAAGCAACCATGACGGTGGCAGCGTTGCCCGGCGGAAACGATGCCGGCATTGCATCGACAAAGCGCACCTCTGCCAACAAGCTCGGCGCAGAATGGATTCATATCCAAAATCCTGTTGAGGGCAACTATAGCGTGAGCGACGGCAAACTGCGCCTTGTGGCAGCCGGAAGCCTCACCGAAAACAAGCGCCCGACGTTTGTGGGACGCCGTCAGCAAAGCCCAAATATGAGCGTATCCACCACCGTCGACTGTTCGGCATTGGGCAAAGGCGGCAAGGCGGGAATCTCGGTTTATCAGATTAAAGATGGTCGTGCCGATGTTTATTGCTATGGTGGCGACGTGGTGGCAACGGCTCGCATCAAATCGCTTGACGTGGAACTGGGCCGCATCAAGCGGGCTGTGAAGCAGGGCAAGGCGGAGATACGTGTCGATGCCGACGAATCGCGCTATCACTTTATGTGCAACACCGCCAAAGGCTGGCAGGAAATAGGCTCGATTGAATGTTCGTTGCTCAGCACCGAGGTGGTGGGAGGTTTCACAGGCATGATTATAGGCATGTTTGCCGAAGGTGCCGGCGTTGCCACATTCACCCTGCCCGAGTGATTGCTTAGCACAATATACTATGCTATATGGGTTGCCGACGAGTGAAAAATCGAAGCAAAACGAAACGGAAATAGCGGTTTGTGCGTGATTTTGTTGTGTTAGAGACGAAAAATTGGTAACTTTGCACCTCGAAAAAACGAAACAAGTTAAACTACCAATTAAGATGAAGATAGCAATTGTTGGCGCCAGTGGCGCAGTAGGACAGGAATTTCTTCGCGTGCTCGACGAGCAGAACTTCCCAATCGACGATATGGTGCTGTTCGGCTCGAAGCGCAGCGCCGGTCGTGCTTACACATTCCGCGGCAAGGAATACGTTGTGAAAGAACTTCAGCACAACGACGACTTTAAGGATATCGACATAGCCTTTACGTCGGCAGGTGCCGGCACCTCGAAGGAGTTTGCCGAAACCATCACAAAGTATGGTGCAATAATGATTGACAACAGTAGTGCTTTCCGCATGGATGAGGATGTGCCTTTGGTGGTGCCTGAGGTGAACGGCGACGATGCCTTCAACACTCCGCGCAACATCATTGCCAACCCTAACTGCACCACTATTCAGATGGTGGTGGCATTGAAGCCGCTCAACGACGTGTCGAAAATCAAGCGTGTGCACGTGGCAACCTATCAGGCAGCCAGCGGTGCCGGTGCCGTGGCGATGCAGGAACTCATCAACCAATATGCCGAGATTGCTGCGGGCAAGGAACCTACGGTTGAAAAGTTTGCCTATCAGTTGGCTTACAACGTGATTCCGCACATCGATGTTTTCCAGCCTAACGACTACACCAAGGAGGAGATGAAGATGTTCAACGAAACACGCAAAATTATGCACGAGCCGGAAATCAGCGTGAGCGCAATGTGCGTGCGCGTGCCGGTGATGCGTGCTCACAGCGAGGCCATCTGGATTGAAACCGAGCGCAAGATTACGCCTGCCGAGGCACGCGAGGTGCTGTCGAATGCCGAGGGCGTGGTGGTTGTCGATAATCCTGCCGAGAAGCAATATCCAATGCCATTGTTTGTGGCAGATAAGGACCCTGTGTATGTGGGTCGCATCCGCGAAGATTTGGCTAACGAAAACGGTCTGTCGTTCTGGCTCGTTGGCGACCAAATCAAGAAGGGCGCCGCCCTCAATGCTGTGCAGATTGCGCAATACATGCTCAAGCACGGCTGGACTGCCAAGAAGTGACAATCAGTGAAATACAATCGAATAGATAAGGGCATCGTCTCGTGAGTGAGGCGATGCCCTTTGATATTCTATAGAACGAAGGGTTTGTTTCAGCCATGGGCGCAGCTGATGCTACGGGCATTGCTCCATCGGCTTTGAAACCACGATGGGCATTCTTCTATTCGATTGTGTGCTATTACAGCAATGAAGTGGTGTGTCAAAGCTCCAGATGAGAGCCTCGCGCGAGGTTGCGCAGGTTGTCGGCTTTGGTGATAATCACCTCTTTCACGCCGGCGTCGAGGGTGGCAAAAGCGTTGTCGAGTTTAGGCAGCATACCGCCCGACACTATACCTTGCTCTTTCAGTTCGGCATAAAGTGCACGGTTGATGACGGGAATCACGCTGCTGTCGTCGTTCTCGTCGCGCAGCACGCCCTCTTTCTCGAAGCAGAATGCCAGCGTGACATCGAACAACGAAGCCAGAGCCTTGGCGGTTTCGCCCGCCATAGTGTCGGCATTGGTGTTGAGAATGTGAGCCTTTCCGTCGTGGGTGAGAGGTGCAATCACAGGCACCACGCCCTGGCTGATGAGGCTCTTGAGCGCCATGCCGTCGGCACGGTCAACGTCGCCCACCCAGCCGTAATCGACGGTTTTCACCGGGCGTTTGTGGCTCAGCAGTATGTTCATGTCGGCGCCGGTCATGCCCAAGGCGTTCACGCCAAGCGCTTGCAGTCCAGCCACGATGCGCTTGTTCACCAGTCCGCCGTAAACCATAGTCACCACCTCCAGCATTTGGTCGTCGGTGATTCGGCGTCCGTCCACCATTTTGGTTTCGATGCCCAGACGTTCAGCCATAGCGGTGGCAAGTCTGCCGCCGCCGTGCACCAGCAGTTTGTTGCCTTCAATCGAGGCAAAGTCGCTGAGCAGAGCGTTGAGCGATGTGGGGTTCTCGCAAATCTTGCCGCCCACTTTCACAATGGTAAGTTTCTCCATAACGGTAAAATAAAGTGGATGAGGTGAGCTTTATTGTTGTTCCGAACCGGCAAATTCCATCAGGAATGCCTTGATGAAAGCATCGAGGTCGCCGTCCATCACGCCGTTGACGTCGCTGGTTTGATGGTTGGTGCGGTGGTCTTTCACGCGGCGGTCGTCGAACACGTAGCTGCGAATCTGCGAACCCCATTCAATCTTCATTTTGCTGTCCTCAATCTTTCGTTGTTCGGCACGGCGATGCTGAAGTTCTTTCTCGTAGAGAATCGATTTGAGGTTTCGTATGGCGTTTTCGCGGTTCTTGGGCTGGTCGCGCGTCTCGGTGTTTTCCACCAGGATTTCTTCTTCCTCGCCGGTGTAAGGGTCCTTATATTGATAGCGGATTCGCACACCCGATTCCACCTTGTTCACGTTCTGACCGCCGGCGCCGCCGCTTCGGAATGTATCCCACGATATGCAAGCCGGGTCGAGCTTGATTTCAATTGTGTCGTCGATGAGTGGGGTTACGAACACCGACGCAAACGAGGTCATGCGCTTGCCTTGAGCGTTGTAGGGCGACACGCGCACCAGGCGATGCACACCGTTTTCGCTCTTGAGGTAACCGTAGGCATAGTCGCCGGTGATGTCGATGGTCACCGACTTGATGCCGGCTTCGTCGCCTTCGAGCAAGTGGGCAATCGACGTCTTGTAGCCGTGTCGTTCAGCCCAGCGCAGATACATGCGCATGAGCATTGATGCCCAGTCCTGAGCCTCGGTGCCGCCGGCTCCGGCATTGATTTTCATCACCACGTCCATCTTGTCCTCTTCCTGGCGGAGCATGTTGCGCAATTCCAGTTTTTCAACCTTGTCGAGAGCGCGAGCGTATAGGTCATCGAGTTCAGCCTCGGTGATGAGTTCCTCTTTCACAAAATCCACGCCAAGCACCACCTCGTCGACGAGGCTTGCCACTTCTTCGTAACCTTCAATCCAGAAACGCAAAGCCTTCACCTTGCGCATCTGTGCCTCGGCAGCCTTTTGGTCGTTCCAAAAGTCGGGCACATGGGTGCGCAGTTCTTCTTCTTCAACTTCCACGCGCTTGCCGTCGATGTCGAGGTATCGCTTGAGTGATGCTGTGCGTTCTTGCAGAGCCTTTATTTGTTCTTGTGTAATCACGCTGTTTTTTTATTGTGTTGAATGTGAATAATTTGCCAAATCGTGGCGCGGGAATTTCGCCTTGGCGTTTCTACCGACTGCAAAATTACTAAATTTCTCTTGAATAGCCGTTACAAGGCGGCAAAAAAGATGCAGCCGCGGGTTGCAGATATCGTTGCGATATGGTAACTTTGCTTGCAAACCTACGACGGAAACGAAGCGCCGACGGTGTCGGCACCAAACAATGAGATTATGAAATACCGACTACTGCTCAAAAACAAGGCGAACGGCGACGTGGCAGAAGTGATGGTGCCATCGCACATGCCCCTTGAGGACCTCAGCGTGAATATTAAATTGGAGATGCACCTGCCGTATACCGATGGCGGCTGGCACCGCTTCTTGGTTGGCGGCGTTGCATATATGCCCGAGATGCACTGCGTTGCCGAGCCCGAAATGCTCGAAGAAAGCAGTATCGCCACGGTGCGCAGTTATCGCCCGAGCGAGAGGGTAAGCCTCGCCGAGGTGTTCACCGTGTTGCAGTCGGCAGTGACCTACACGCAGGACGACGGCTCGTTCACCACCCACAAAATAACATGCACCCTCGTTGAACGTTGCGAGTGAAAGTTCCACGCCCCCGGCAAGCCGCGATATCCTTGTGCAGATGGCGGGCGTATCGCATACGCCCGTTCTCCGGCTTTTTCGGACGCCGCGGCGGTTGCATAATTCGCATCCTGTGCGGATGCATTTTTCGCGGGTATGCTTCCCGTGGGTTACGCTATCGCTCACCCACGGCTAAATCCCGTCGGCATTCTGCCTCCGGGGTCGCGTCCTTCGGACGCCCATCCGTGGCGTGGCATCGACAGGCAAGGCAGACGGGTGCAGGGCGTATGGGATACGCCCCATACATTGTCCACGGTTTTACTTTCCATTATCGAAATCAGGCACATCGGACGGTATGCCGATGTGCCTGAAATATGGTGTGCTAATATGTGTCGCGGTTAGCGGGGTTATTTTGCTTTCTTGAGCATATATTCTACAAATGGGGTGAGGTGCTTACTGGCGAGGCGTGCGTTGTAGTCTTGCTTGCCTATACCTTCAGCCATGCCTTCGAGTGCAACGATGTTGAATTCGGCGCCGTAGGTGAGCGCCTTGGCTTCGGCGGCAGCTTGTGCGTAGGCTTGCTTCTTGGCATTGCCTGCCGGCATGGCAGCCACGTCGATGAGTTGGCTGAGCACAGTGGCTGTATGGCGCAATTTCAGCAGCCACGGGCGTATGTCGGCGTGGAAGAGCACCTTGGCGGTGTCAGCCTCGATGCTGAGGGTGTTCACCTTGTTGCAGTCCGCCACGATGGCAGCCAGTTCGGCTTTGAGGGCAGTGGCGTTGCCGGTGTTCTTGTAGTCGTCTATGAGTTTGCCCGTGCTTTCGGGGTCGTTGATGCGCAGATAAGGCAGGATGTGGGTGAGCGGTTGCACATATTGCTTGCCAACGGCAGCAGCGAGGGCGGCGTTCCAGCTGGCTTTATTGTCGAATGTGGCATTGTTCCACGCATAGTCGGCAGCACTGAACAGCGGAATCTTGGCAATCTCGCCTTGTTGCATAGGGTTGCAGAGCAGCGATGCGCAGCCTTCGAGTTTTTCGGGCAGACGGGCTTCGTTGTCGATGGCAGGCATGTCTACAAAGTTGGAGTACATGTCAACCGGGAAGGTGTTGGCGTCGGCGTTGTCGTTGCAAGGATAGTTCCACCACCAAGCCACCGGGCGGCCGAGGTCTTCCTCTACAATCTTGAGGTCGGTGTTGTTAGGCACCGACCACACAGCCTTGCCGGTGATGTAGATTTGAGTCTTGGCAGGAGTGTTCGACAGAGCCGAGAAGAAGTTTTTGCGGCCTTCGGCTTTGGTCCAGCCGTAGGCATATAGTTGAGGCACAAAGTGCAGAGGCTTCACGGTGTCGGCAGCCACAGCGCCGGGTTGGTTCCATTTCTTGTCGATAGCATTCTGCAGGTCGGTGAGGCGCTTGGCGTTGAGTTTGAGCGTCGGTTCGTCGTAGGGCACACCCACGTCGTCGACAAATGCTCCGAACTGACGCACGCCCAGGCCGTGCATTGCTTCGAACTTTTCCATTATGCGGTCAATCACCTTGTCGTCGTTGCCGGTGAAAGCCACTCCCGGGTGGATAGCCCAGATGAAATTCACCTTTGTGGCAACCGACACTTCGCATATTTGCTTGATGTCGGCAGCAGTGAAGCAGCCCATCGATTTCTGTTCGGCGGTGAGTTTGTCGGGATAAGGCTTCCCCCAGAATCCCGAGTGATAAGGGTCGCTCTTGGCGCCGTACATATAAGAATTCATCTTGTAGCGCATCATGAATCGCAGCAGGTCTTCGGTGACGGCAGCTGAGTAGGGCACGCCGTAGTAGCCTTCCACCACGCCACGGTCCTTGATGTCGGCATAATCGTAGATGGTTACGCAAGCCATATTGTTGGTGCCGCCGTCGAGCATCTGCTCAAGGCTGGCGATGCCAAAAAACACGGCATCGGTGTTTTCGCCCAAGATGAGCAGCTGTGCATTGCCGCTTTTGGTTGCGGTGAGCGAAATGATGTGGCGGTCGAACTTGCCGTTGGCAAAGATGTCGCGTTTCAGGCGAAGCTGTTTCGCCAGTTTGTCGGCAGCGCCCTTCGAGCCGTTTACGCCCAGGTAGATGTTGGCGCCGGTTTTCGATGGCTTGGCGGCAAACTCGGCTTCGATGCCGTGCTGCTTGAGCACGTTGCACAGGCGGTTCTTGGTGGGTTGGTCGATGCCGGTTTCGGCAATCACAGTCGCGGCAGTGCCAAACGAGCAAGTGGCATTGCCCACAGTCTGCTGATGCGGAATAGGGTAGATGGTGTAAGTATCGGCAGCCCATAAGCCGAGGGCGCACGCAGCCATTGCCATCAACATGATTTTTCGCAAGTTTTTCAAAATCATAGTTATGAGTTTTTTATTGGTTAGTAAATATAGATTATTCTCACAGATGAATGGTTTATGTGTATGGTTTGCAGCAGATGCCCGCTGCAAACCGTAATGCAAATTTATCAAATTTCTGCTTAATCGCCTAATTTGCGTGTTGTAAAGTTGGTGAGGGTAAAATATTTCGGCGGAAATGTTTGTGATTTTCAGGGAGATAAGTTAAATTTGTGGAAGCGAGAAGTAATAGTAATAGGAAATCTTAAATAGTTGAATGAATATGGATAATGGTGACTATGGACATGGCTTTATGAATGGCTTTTGGATGGCTTATATGATGAACAATATGCCAGTGAGCTATTCTCGCAGGCGAAGCAATAACATCTTCGCGCGTTTTTTCTATTTGATATGGGACATAATTGTGTTTGTGTTTTTATATATGTTCTACAGCCTTTTGATAATGGCTGTTTTAGGCGCGGTGTTCGCTTTGGTTTTGTTTATCGGATTGTGGATTTTCGGAGCCTTGTAATACATAAATAGATATTTGGGGTTGTAATTGGGTAGACTTTTTCGGGGCGTGATGATTGGTTGTTGCCGAATTGGCTACGCATATTTGGGTTGAGGTTTCGGCTGGTGCATATTGCACGGAAAGCGGAAATGTGTTAACTTTGTTAGGCATAAACCAAAGGCGAAGAACAAATATGTCATTTGTGGCAAAACGCTTGCAGCCTAAGTGTGCCTAAGTGTTTTGTATCTTTCAGAGAGGATGATAAAAACACGTATGTTATGGGGTATTCATTGTTTGATGAGCAAACCGAAGACGAAAATATATCAGATGCTGATATTGAGGCGGCGTTGCCGGTAATTGTGCCAGTGAAATGATGGCGGTGTGGAGGAAATATGGTTGGCTTGTAATAACGATTGCGGTCATTAGTCTGTATGGCGTGGGTTTAAATACGGAAGCGATCGCAATAGCCTCTGATATGGAGTTGTATGCTGTGTGTTTTTCTGCCGTAGCTGTGGGGTTGACAATATTCATATCAAAGCCTTTGTGGCAATGGTTAGCCTTGTGTGTTAAATGCAACAAAAGACCATTGTGTTTTTTTGCAGTGTTTGCCATCCTATATTGTTATGCAATGGACTTTAATCCGCAGATTGTCGTGAAGTCGTTGTCGGTGGTTTCGGTTGCATTGTTGACAGGAACTTTGTTGATGAAGCCAGGAGTGGGAGAAGAAATGTGCCGTGGCTTTGCGCTCTTGTGTATTGTAATGTCTGTCAATGGCATTGTCAGATATTTTCTGCGTGAGGTCGCTCACGGGAGATGCTTTGTGATATCGTTTCCGTTTGACAATCCCTGCGGTTTTGGGATATTCTTGGCGATATTGTTTCCGTATCTGTGGCAGTGTTGTAGGCGGTTGCCGAAGTTGTTGGCATTTTTATGTATGGCATTACCAATCGTTGCTCTGTTTTTGAGCGAATCTAGAACCTGCATATTGGCTGTAGCTGTGGCGATGGTTACTATGGCTGATATTAAATGGAGTAAATGGAATGTAGTGCTGCTTGGGGCGATTGTAGTGATATGCATTGTGGTGATGTATTGTTTAAAACCAATATCGGCAGACGGAAGATTTTTTATATCGTGTATTAGTATGGATTTACTGTCGGAAAACTGGCTGTTTGGTGGTGGCGGATATGCTTTTGATACGGAGTATATGCTTCGCCAAGCGAAATATTTTGCATCGCACCCTTTTTCAAAATGGGTTATGGTGGCAGGAAATGTGAGAAGTCCGTTTAATGAGTATATGTTGTTGTTGGTTAGATTTGGTTTAGTTGGTATAGTTATATTCGGGTTGATGGTGCTGTATGTGGTGAAAATGTGCCGAAAAAGTTGGACGGAAGAAAAAAGAATTCCATTGTCATCGGTATATGCATTGGCTATGGCGTCTGTGTTTTCTTATCCTTTGTCTTACCACTTAATCGTGTTGCTTTTTACAATGTCTGTGACAATGCTATTGAAGCCAAACGCAGAAATTAAGTCGGGGTATTTTACAAAGTACCATAGACTTATGTTCCCAATATGCGGATTGCTGTTATTGATTGTCTCTTTGCTGTTTTGTCGGCAAGAAATGCACAGACTGTCGCTTGAAACTATGGTGGAAAATGGAAATACTGGACCCAATGTAATGAAAGAATATAAGGAAATGAGCGAATTTAATATGTATAAACGCCTACCACAATTCCTGTGGAATTATGCAGAGTGTCTTTATGAACAGAAGAAATGGCAAGAGGCTTTATCAGTATTGGCTCGCTATGAGAAATATAGGATAGACTATGACACACAGATGCTACATTCCTATCTGTTGCTGCAAATAGGAAAAGAGCGGCGTGCAGTGTCTTATTTCAGAGTGGCTTCTGACATGGTGCCGTGCATGATGCAGCCAAGATATGAGGTTGTACGGTTGCTAAAAACAATGGATAGGGAAGAGGATGCCGTGAAAGAGGCTGAAAAAGCGATTGGAATTCCTTTAAAAGTACCAAATTCTACATCTCTATATTACAGAAACGCAATGATGGAAACGATAGAGGAAGTAAACAATAATCGGCACAGTTGCAAATATCCGTGGCTTATTTTTGTAGTATAGGTCTATATTTTC
>JBJECX010000054.1:0-32753 GCA_051871535.1 Muribaculaceae bacterium
TTGTATCCGTGGGTTACGCTATCGCTCACCCACGGCTAAATCCCGTCGGCATCCTGCCTCCGGGGTCACGTCCTTCGGACGTCCATTTCGATGATGGTATTTTGCGGTTGTGGATGCGATGACATGCGAAGCATGTGAGGCCGAGACGCAGGCGAGGTATATAGCCCGGGGTAAGCGAAGCGCAACCCCGGCTTTCCATCCTCCCTACCAATCAGGCATCCGCATAGGATGCGAATTACCTAACATCCTCGGCACGATTATACGCATCAAAAGTGACGAGGTGATATTAACCGCGGAGCGGTTACAACTTCAATAACCCCACATTGGCGCCGCAGGCGACTATGTGGGGACACGACGCTCCCCCACCATCTACAACCGCGGCGCGGTTGCAGACCCGGCCGCCAGGCTAATGATTAATATGGAGGATATGCCATCGGAGATGGCAAACTATGCTTAACCGCGGCTGAAGCGCCAGCGTAACCTGCGGAAGTCGGGTGCTTCACATCTGTTCGGCTTCGAAGATGTCGAACATTATTGTACCTCTTCGAGGCACATATTACGGTAGTGCACTTTCCGCAGGCTGCGCCCTAAAGGGGCTTGCCAGCGGTTAAGCATGGTTCAGCGCCTTCGGCGCTTCTTCGCCATATGACACATCAACCGCCTGTGTGGCGTATGGCACAGAATACAAATTATCTGAATCTGCAACCGCTCCGCGGTTGTGGTCATTGGGGTGATGTGTTGCTATCCCCACGTAGCCGATTGCGCTTCGCTTATCGTCAACATGGGGTTATTGAGGTTGCAACCGCTCCGCGGTTGTGCGTCGGATGGTGAACCTGTAGGGGCGTATGCCATACGCCCGGCATCGGTATGCCATCATCTATCTTTGTGGGCGTATTCGATACGCCTCTACATATGCGCCTTTCAGGTGATATGGTGCTTGCCATCCTCGGTTACAAATCACATCATACACGATTGCCGATGGCGGACGGGGTCAGAAGGGCGTGGGCGAGGTGAACGTCATGGTCTGGTGGGTGACGGGGTGTGTAAATTGCAGACTCCGGGCATGCAGGCACAGGCGTTGGGCAGCCATAGGCAGGCTGGTGGAGAGTTGGTTGCCGTAGAGAGGGTCGCCGAGTATTGGGGCGTTGAGCCCTTGGCAGTGTGCGGCATGTACTCGCAGCTGGTGGGTGCGCCCCGTGAGCGGGCTGAACTCCACGCGAGTGATACCGTCGCGAGAGTCGATAACGCGATAGAGTGTGGTGGCTGCTTTGCCATTTTCGGTGTCCACCATTTGTCGAGGGCGGTCGTGAGTGTCGGGTGCCAACGGTAGCGAAATGGTGCCACCCTGTGTGGCTACGGTGCCTTGCAGCAGCGCTTCGTAGGTCTTGGTCACTTGGCGACGTGCAAAGGCTTCCTGCAGCTGCTTGTGCACGTCTTTGGTTTTAGCCATCACCATAAGTCCGGAGGTGTGCATGTCCAACCGATGCACAATCACGGGACCATCCGCCTCGGGGTGCATCGTCCGATATTGATTGAGCAACGAGTCGGCATTGATGTTGCCAGGCACCGAAGCCAGCCCAGCCGGCTTGTCGACTACCGATAGCCACGGGTCGTCGTAGACGATGGCGATGCGCTCGTTGCTTGGCTGCTCGTGCGGGTTTGGGTCGACCTCAAGTCCTTGCATCATATACGAGAGTATGGGCAGGCACTTGCTTCGGCAAGCCGGATAGAAAACGCCATGGTGGCGAACCTCGGCGGCAGGCGATTTTCCCCACCAAAACTCTGCCATGCATCGGGGCGTGAGGTGGTGTGTCAAGGCATATTGCAGCAGTCGCGGCGCAGCACATTCGCCGGCACCGGCGGGCGGCACGCCTTGCGTGGTGGGTTTGAAGATATGCTCGAGGTCGCTGCTTTCGCCACGGGCATTGCGCATGACAAACAGCCGGAACAGGCGCGCCTGCAAGTGGGCAGAGCGCGTGCGGCGTTGCTGCTTCAGCCGTGCAATGTGCTGCTCGGCATCGGCAATGGCAGCGGCTTGTGGCAGCGAGGCAATGGCTTGTGCGGCAGCCTGGCGGCGTCGCTTGAGTTCGGCTTTCATAAATTGGCTGCGTGCTGTGAGCTGCTGCAGCTGCTCGGTGCTGACGTTGCCGCTTGCCCGCAATGCGTCGCGCTCTGCCTTCTCGCTCTTCACCTGTGCGGCAAACTGTGCCACCTCGTGGTCAATGGCTTTGCGGCGGGTGGCATACTGCTCGCGCAGCATAGCCAGCCGGGCATCGGCCTCGAGGGCGGTGATTTGGCGGTTGATTTGCGATATGGCGGCTTCACCAATGGCAAACTCGCCGTTGGGGTTGAGCAAATCGTACACCGCAGGCACAAAGTAGGGCAGCGTGGTGCTGTGAGCCAGATTGCCCGAGAAAGCCGCCAGAAACCCTATGGCGCCCGTAGTGTCCTGCACCACCATCACGCCCAGCATCTTGCCCTCGTTGAGCTCGGGCAGCAGGCTGTGGCAGCCGGCAAGGTGGCGCTTCACCAGCTCCGCCGCCTCGATGCACAGCGGGTGGGGTGTGTAGCAAAAGGGATAGGTGAAGCGTTGCGGCAGCTCGTCGGCAGCCACATGTCGCTCAAATTGGTGAACCTTTTGGTCGTTTGCCATGCAATATGCAATGAATTTTTGTAGCAAAGGTAGTGATTATTTCATATAATAAGGTTATTTTTGTGATAAGAAACGTAATTGCAAAACATCCTTGCTATCATGAATGAGAATCTGCCAAACGACCCGATGATGCTTATGAGCTTCATCAACATGAAACTGCGCGACCGCTATGGCTCGCTCGACGAATTGTGCGACGACTTGAACATCGACCGCCATTGGCTTGAGGAAAAGCTACGTGCGGTGGGTATGGAATATTCGCCTGAGCATAACAAATTCTGGTGACAGACCGGGAGTGGAGACTGCAGCACCGGCACCCCGGTGCGCCTTTTTCTTGAACCTATTTTCATAAAATACAACAATAAAATGAAGAAACAGATAACTATAATGCTGCTGATGCTCGCCTGCCTGGCGGCGGCAGCACAGCCGGTGAGCACGGTGGTGACTTGTCCGGGCGAAGATGCCTCGCAGAGTATGCGCATCAGTTGGGCGGCTCCTGCAAAGGGCTATTATGTGAAATATTCGGCTGACGACAACAAGGGCAACGCTGCCATGCTGAAGCCCGAAACGGAGTTTCGCTGCACCACGTTTGAGGGTGTTAGCTCGAAGGCTGCCGACGGCACCGACATAGTGGAGCAGGCGGTGTTTGTGAAATGCGGGGCTACTCTCAAGAATCTGAACCCCAATACTCGATATAGCTATGTGATATGCGACCCCGCAGGCAACGAGGCGTGCCCGGAGCACCATTTCATTACAGCAGGAGCTACTGAATGGCAGTGTTGTGTGATATCGGACTTTCATGCCTACACCCCACTGCAACACCGCCAGGACGAGGCAATGAAGATGCTCGAAACCGTGGCGGGATATGGCGGCGGCGTCGACTGGACACTGCACCTCGGCGACATCACAGCATGGGGCGCCAGCTGGTCGTTCTGGCAGAAATTGTATGGCGAACCTGCATTCAGCCGCATGATGTGGGCAGGCTGCGTGGGCAATCACGACTATATGGCGCGAAACTATCGTCGTCTTAGCAACGAGTTTTTCAATCAGGCGAATTATTTCCCCGAGAATGGATATCGCGGCGAGATGGGTGTGTGCTATCATTTTCGCTATGGCGATGCCATGTTTGTGATGCTCAACAGCGAGAGCATGCGCAGCGACGAAGGCCTTGCCGCTGCCCAGCAATGGGTGCGCAAGGTGGTGGGCGAAGCACGCCGCTCGAGCAATGCGCCGCGCTATGTGATTGTGGGCGAGCACTATCAGTGGTTCTTTGGCAACGATGGACGCACCAGCCAATATGAGCGATGGAGCAAGGTGTTCGACGAACTTGGCGTGGACCTTGCCTTGGCAGGAAACAACCACATTTATGTGCGCACCGATGCTGTGTACGGCGGTGCGACGACCGATGGCACAACCCGCGGCACGGTGTATGTTCAAACTCCGTCGGCTGACGACGAGCGCGGACAGGCAATGAAGCCCGAACTCAAGCATAATGCCCACCTGATTAAGAGCCGTTGGACCGAAGGCGCTAAAACCGTCGGCGCATTGTTGATGAAGGTTAACCGCCGTAAAATTGCACTCACATTGCTCGACCGCAATGGGAAGGTGATTGACACTGTCGACGTTATGGCAAAACGATAACCCCAACGCCCCACCGCGCGCTCCTTCGTGAACAGCCAAAATTGTCGACTCGCTTGAAAAAGTGTAGCGAACTGCAATTATTCGCTTGAAAAAGTGTAATTGAAACTAATGCTAACGGCATGCTTTTGGCGCGTATTTGTTGGAAAAACGGCAAAAACAAGGTTAAAACATGTTGGAAAAGCGGCAAAAATAGGCTCTAAACATGTTGGAAAAGTGGAAATTTATAGTTATTTTTGTGCTGTAAAAATGGAAATTATATGCTTAAGAGAAAGATTGACAGGTATATACAAGATTTTTATGCCAGCACACGAAAGGCATTGCTGATAACAGGCGCTCGACAGACAGGAAAAACTTTCTCCATCCGACAGTTTGGGAGGAGTTTTAAAAGTTTTATCGAGATTAATTTTGTTGAGAACCCTCAGGCAGCCGAGGCGATTCGTTCGGCAAAGAACAGCAGTGATTTAATGCTGCGGTTGTCGGCGCTAACATCGAAGCCACTCATTGCCGGCAATACGCTTATCTTTTTTGATGAAGTGCAGAAGTGCCCTGAAATAGTTACAGCGATAAAATTTCTTGTTGATGAGGGGTCATATCGCTATATTCTGAGCGGTTCGCTGCTTGGTGTGGAACTTAATGACCTGCGCTCAGAACCTGTCGGCTATATGGGCGTGAAAGAGATGTTCCCTCTCGACCTGGAGGAATTTATGGAATGTGTAGGGGTAGGGGAGAAAGTGCTGACAACGATAAGAGAATCATGGAATAAGAGACAACCTATTGACTCGTTTGTTCATTCAAAAATGATGGAACTGTTCCGCCTTTACTTAGTGGTGGGAGGCATGCCTGCTGCGGTGAATAAATATATTGAGACGAACAATTTGCAGGAGGTCATGACAATGCAATCCGACATTTTGCAATTATATAAACGAGACATTGCACAATACGATAGAAACAACAAGCTGTATATAGAGGATATTTTCTCGCTTATCCCACCGGAGCTTAATGCTAAAAATAAACGCTTCATTTTGAAGAATTTGAATGAGAATGCGAAGTTTGTGAGGTATCAGAACAGTTTTTTGTGGCTAAAAAACGCAGGTGTGGCGTTGCCTGTATATAATGTTGAGGAGCCAAAAATGCCTTTGCTGCTTTCGCGTTCGCGAAATCTTTTTAAACTTTTTCAAAGCGATGTAGGACTTCTTTCGGCTCAATATGCCGAGGGAATACAATTGAGGATAATACAAGGCGACAAAAACATAAATTTTGGTGCTGTTTTTGAGAATGTTGTGGCACAAGAGCTTGTGGCTCATGGCATTGAGCCGTATTACTACAACAACAAGCGACGAGGTGAACTCGATTTTGTGGTGGAACTCGATGGCAATGTTTTGCCTATTGAAGTGAAATCGGGCAAGGATTACGTGATTCATCGAGCCTTGTCGAATGTGCTTGAGTGCGGTGAATACGATATAAAAGAAGCTATTGTGTTATGTAACGACAACGTGCGTGTTGATGGGCGAATAACTTATGCGCCGATATATATGGTGATGTTTATTGAGCGACATGATGAAGCGCCGACGCACTACAAGGTGGATTTGACCGGGCTTGAATGAGGCCCTGCGGAGGGTGAATCAAAATCAAGTTTTTTTGTGCACTCGATGAGCAATATGAGCATATTGCTTGCGGCATTTTGAGCGATGCTGCTTGATGCGCCCAATGCATCTTTGTGGCGGCAAAGGACTGATAAATGGTTTTTTTGTAGTATCTTTGCAATCGGATTTTCGGCGACCGGATGCTCTGCCACAATTGCGGTGGGGTAATGAGATGTCGGCGAGGCAAATAATTACTGATTAAACATAACATTTAAGATAGATACATGGCACTACAATGCGGCATTGTTGGACTGCCTAACGTGGGCAAGTCAACGCTTTTCAACTGTTTGTCGAATGCTAAAGCGCAGTCGGCTAATTTCCCTTTTTGCACCATCGAACCAAACGTTGGCGTGATAACCGTGCCCGACGAGCGGCTCAACAAGTTGGCTGAAATATGCAACCCTCAGCGCGTTGTCCCCACAACGGTTGAGATTGTCGACATTGCCGGCTTGGTGCAAGGAGCATCGAAGGGCGAGGGCTTGGGCAACAAGTTCTTGGCTAACATTCGTGAAACCGATGCCATCATTCATGTGCTGCGTTGCTTCGACGACGACAACATCACTCACGTGAACGGCGGTGTCGACCCTGTGCGCGACAAGGAAATAATTGACTATGAGCTTCAGCTGAAGGACCTCGAGACCATCGAAGCCCGCATCACCAAGGTGGCAAAGCAGGCTCAAACCGGTGGCGACAAGCAAGCCAAGCAGGCGTGGGAGGTGTATAAGCGTTACAAGGCAGCCCTCGAGCAGGGCAAGGCGGCACGCACAGTTGAGCTTGAAAACAAAGATGAGGAGCGCATTGCTCACGACCTGTTTCTGCTCACCAACAAGCCGGTGCTGTATGTGTGCAACGTCGACGACAACAGTGCTGTCGACGGCAACAAATATGTTGATGCAGTGCGCGAGGCGGTGAAGGACGAGAATGCCGAGATTCTGATTCTCGCAGCCAAGACCGAATCGGAAATTGCCGAGTTCGACACCTACGAAGAGCGTCAGATGTTCCTTAACGAGATTGGTCTTGAGGAGTCGGGCGTGAATCGCCTCATCAAATCGGCTTATGCGTTGCTCAATCTGCAGACATTCCTCACCGCCGGACCCGACGAGGTGCGCGCCTGGACATTCAAGAAAGGAAGCAAGGCTCCGCAATGTGCCGGCGTAATCCACTCCGATTTTGAGCGAGGCTTCATCCGTGCCGAGGTGATAAAGTACGACGACTATGTTGCCTATGGCAGCGAAGCCGCTGTGAAAGAAGCCGGCAAGATGGGTGTTGAAGGCAAGGAATATGTGGTGCAGGATGGCGACATCATGCACTTCCGATTTAATGTCTGAAAAGATGCTTGCGCCTGTGGCGAAGCGCTTGGGTTGACCAATTTAAAATAAGGATTGATAATAATTGCAAAGGCTCTCCGAGAAGGTGTATTCATTCTCCGAGAGCTTTTTTTGTGAGTGGTGAAGTCGGCTAAATTGATTGTATGGTTTGCAGGGTTTGATTAGCGATGCTGTGCCAGTTGTATTCGCTGAGGTCATAGTGTATTCTTCCGATGGGATTTTTCAGCATCTGCAGAATGCCAAGCGCAAGCGATTGAGGATTCGCTTTCTCAACGTAGGATTCGGCTGGGAGCTCAATGAGGTGTGTTGCAGGAATGTCGGTTGCCACAATCGGTAGTGAATAATTCATTGCTTCGAGTAGCACCAAAGGGAAACCTTCGTTTACCGACGAGAGGACATACATGCGTGCATGCGAATATAATTGTGCCAGATTGTTGCCGAATGTAAAACCTGTGAACACCACTTTCTTGTGGGTGTCGAGCGATTTTAATAGGTTAAAATAATGTGCGTCGTGGTCGCAAGCACCGGCAATAACAAGGTGTTTAACGTCGTCGATTTGGTTAACAGCTTCCACCAAATGCTCAAAACCTTTTTCCGGTGTTAATCTTCCAACAGCCAAGATATATTCGTTAGGTTTTATGCCAATTTGCTCAATGAAAGAGGTAGCTGTAGTTGGCTCGGTAGCTACAATCCCGTTTGGAATGAAGATGGATTTTTGTTGTATTCTATCAGAATATTTTGCCATCTGAAATTTGTTGACAAAAATCACTTTGTTGACAGAGTTTAGCGATAGAAATTCGCTGAAGCGCAGGATGTTGCGTGCAATAAATCCCCATTTTTTGTGTTCGTAGTTGGGGCTGTGGTAGGTCATCACTGTTTTTATGCCGGCAATGCGAAGTAATGGCGCAAACATGCCCGGGCCAATGTTGTGAATATGCACATAGTCAGGACGATGAAAAAGAATGTGAATCACGCACAGGAGTGTGTGAAAAACTGCTTCAAAACCCTTTATTCGAGTCGATGGAAGGTCGACAAACTCAATGTTCCCGAAATGTTTGTGCGACAATTCGGTTAAGTAAGGTTTTCGACGATATACACGAAGACTAACGTTTTGCATTAGCGGATAAAGGTTCTCGCTATGCATTTCCACACCACCTTGGATGCCAGGTAATCCTCTTATTCCTATGACTGCAATTGTTTTCATTGTAAAGGAATAGCGCACTATTAATCCCAACAAAGGTCTTGGCCTTTGCGAATACGCCATTTGTTACGAAGAATCCACTTAATTGGAATCCACGGGCGGCGAACCATATCGTGGCGTTCTGTGACAATAAAGGCACAATTACGCTTGCAGTTCTTCACCTTTTCGAGAGCTTCTTTTGCTTTATCGCTGTTCATGATGTTCTCGAAAGAATCTTCTTTAATGTTGCCGATTACCCATTCTTCGCAAGAGCCGTTGCAGGGCGAAACATTTCCCCAAGGGTCGATGAAGAAGAAGTCGGTGAGGGCGCCGCAAGCAGGGCGGTATCCGGCATCGTCGCCGCGTAGACGGCGGTGAATCGAGCGGTTGAAATATGCTCTGCCATAGTCCTTAAGCTTGTTTTTCAAGCCGCGACGCTTTGAGGTGAGAAGTGCTTTTACAAACAACTCGTGCTGGCGCAACGCATCTTCGCTGACAATCTGGTTGTCGTCCTTGTGGAAATACCACGAGTTGTGGACAGCAGAGTTGCCTAATTCCACATCAAGAGCAACGCACAACTCATAAAGGTGAAGCAAATCCTTATAGTTGTCGGGTGAAATTACCACCGAAAAACCAATGTTTTTGCATTTTGTTTTTTTCAGTTCGAGCATTGTGCGCAGTGCGTGGTCGAAACCGTTCACGATTCCTCGTTTTGAGTCGTTGATGTGCGGTAAGCCTTCCACACTCACGCGAATGAGTATGTTTGGATATTTGTTGGCGAGTTCAACAATTTTTTCGGTGTTATATCCATTGGTGCTGAGTTCAAGAAGTGACGATTTGGGATATAGAATCTCAAAAATCTTGTCGATATCTTTGCGCAGAGTGGCTTCTCCGCCAGTGATGTTGATGCGTAGCCCTGCAGGGAGCTTTTTGTAATATTCGCAATCGATTTCCTCATCCGGATGAGTTTGGTGTTTCCAGATGTTGCACATGTTGCATTTCGCATTGCAGCGGAATGTGGTTATCAGGCTTCCTTGTACTATATTTTTCATTTTTTTTCTTGTAGTCGAGTTGATAATTATTAAACGTGAAATAATCAAGATTATTATTTGTTATGTTAAAATACCTTTTACGAGTTGTAAATCTCCGACAGCAGTTTCAGGTGCTGCTCGGGAGAGAATCGGGTGATGGCATCGGCTTGGATGGCGTTGTTGTCCCACCGGGTGGCGAGTGCCTGTTCGATGGCTGTTTGCAGCCCGGCAACGTCTTTTGGAGTGAACACTATGCCCGATGTGGGTGTGATGAGTTCGGGGATGCCACCGTTGCGGGCACCAATCACGGGCGTTCCGGCGCAAAGCGACTCTATCACGCCGAGCGGATTGTTTTCGTAACATTCCGATGGCATGATTGATGCGTAACTGGTGCTGAGCAGTTGGCTCACTTCATCGGCGTTGAGGCGTCCCAAAAACCGGATGTTGCTGCAGGCGGCATATTTTTCTTTGAGTTCGATGGCAAGCGGGCCGTCGCCGGCAACGAGCAGCGGGTAGGGCATGTGCGAAGCGGCTTCAATCATTGTAGCCACACCTTTTTCGTGCGAAAGGCGACCAACATAGCATAGCTGTTTGCGGCGAGCTGTTTGCGCGGTATTGGCAAACGACTGCAGTTTCACGGGGTCGACAAAGTTGCACACCACATGCAGCTTGCTTTGTGCGAATCCGCCTTGCGCCATTTTCGTTGCCATGAATTGGCTGGGGCAGATAAAGGCGTCGGTGCAGCGTTCCAGTCGGCTTCGGTTCCACTTCATAGCTTCGATGTAAGCCAAAGCGCTGGCGGCAAGCGAGCCCTTCATGCATCGCATGTCAAGCACTTGCTTCTTGTTGTGGAAGCATAGTTCGCAAGGTTCGCCATTGCGCAGGCAGGAGTATGATGGGCACAGCAGTTTATAGTCGTGCAAGGTCCACACCACGCGGCAGCCGGCTTTGTGAGCCATTTCGGCAACCACCGGCGACAAGTAGCTGTGTATGTTTCCCAGGTGAACCACATCGGGGCGGAAGTCGTGCAGGATGCGGGCAAACGATGTGCGAATGTCGCCCAATCCCAGCGTGCGCTGCAATGCCTTGAGCTTGCCTTTGGCGCCACCGCCCGAGAATGATATTTCAGGTGCGAAATATTTTGAGTAGGGTGATGCAAAATTGTCGGGATACGTCATGGCAAACACAGCCACTTCGTAGCCATTTGCTTGGAGTAGATGCTCAAGGTTGATGGTGGCAACGCAGTCGCCGCCGCGGTTATAGTAGAATTTGTTTACTAATAGAATTCGTTTAGACATAAATCGGTTTTATCAAGTTTCTTCATATATATAAAACAATCGTAAGTGTGAAATATTGTGCATGAATTGCAATAAATCGGCAAAATGATTCGTTAAGACTATTGAATTGTTAAATGCTATGATTGTTGGCAGATATTAAGACGCAAAATAGGGCAATGCAGATGCTTCGCAATCTGGGAATTTATGCAGTAGGCAGCATAGGTTCTCGGCTTATGACGTTCTTGCTTGTGCCAATTTACAGTTTCTTCATCTCACCGAGCGAATTTGGTTACTACGACATTTGTTTTGCAGCCATTATGCTTATGCTTCCTGTGATATCAATGCAGCTGCGCGAAGGAGCTTTCCGTTTTTTACTCGACACTACGGCTGATGACGAGCGCACCCGAGTAGTTACATTTGCGATGGTGGCAATGCTGCGCAACATTTGTGCATGCCTGGTGCTTGGAGTGGTAGCGCATTTGCTGTTCGATATCCGATGTATGTGGTACACACTGGTGTTTGCCTGCGTGTTTGCCGTGTTTGAAGTGGTACAGCAAATGCTGCGTGGTTTGGGTCACAACAAGCTGTTTGCCGGCTGCGGCATCCTATCGTCGTTCCTCATATTTGCTATAAGTGTGCCGCTTGTGGTGTGGACTGATATGGGTATTGAGGGCGTATTTTTGGGCAATATTGCTGCGCGAGTGATTTCGTTGCTTTTTGCCGAATGGCGGGTGGGCGTGTTCAGAAACTATATGCGTAGCGATGTCAACTATCGAGCTGTAGGACGCGAAATAATGCGATTCAGTTATCCGTTGGTTTTGGTTAACCTGATAGTGATATTAATAGCGTCGGGCAACAGGTTCTTTATAGAGCATTTCTTGGGACTTCACGACAACGGCTTGTATGCGGTGGCGGTTAAATTTGCTGCCATCCTCGAAGCTATGACGCTGATTATCAATCAAACATGGCAAGAAACGGCAATACGGCAATACGGCGATACTGACCGCGATGCTTTTTATTCCAAGATATTGAATGCCTATCTGTGGCTGCTTGTGTCGCTTGTGGTTGGCATTTCGTATGGCGCAAGATTGTTATATGGCTATATTGTGGGCGCCGAGTATCAGGAAAGCATGTGGCTGGTGTATCCGCTTGTGCTGTCGTCGATGATTCTGGCGGTGATATTATTCTACGATATGGGCTACCAGTGTTCGAAGAACACTTCGCGCCAGTTACCATGCCTTATTGTGGCATTGGTGATTTCGCTTGTTACAAACTATCTGTTCATCATTTGGTGGGGATTGTATGGCATTTTGGCAAGCATCAATGTCACATATCTGTTTATGCTTGTGTATAAGATGATTGACACGCGCCGATATATGCGATTGCGCATTGAGCCTCGCTCGGTGGTAATGCTCGGTTTGCTGTTGCTGAGCGGAGCGATGTATTATGTCATTCACAATAATATATTAGTTGCCGTATATTTTGCTCTTGTGTTAATGGCGATGGCGGTGTGTTGCCCGGCATCGGTGAAGCAAATGTTGGCTGACAAACTACGACGAAACAAAGCATAATGAAGATATTGTTTATACCAAACTGGAATGTGAAGCGACTTGCCGAGGACAACTCCTCGCTTCAAGCGCCCGACAAATATGTCGACGGGCATCCGTATTGGTTCTTCAGATATTTCCCTAAAGACACCCAAGTCGACATCATCGACATTGGCGCAAAAACGTGGTTCCGTAAGATTGAGAAAAAAATAAAATTCTACATCCAACAGCCCATAAAGGCTTTTCGGGTTCGCAACAACTACGATTTGGTGGTGTCGCACGGCGCTCAAAGCGGATTGGTGTACGAACTGTTAACGTCGTTTGTAAAGCGTAAGCCCAAGCACTTGATGTTTGACATAGGCGGATTGAACGGTTCGCGAATCAACCACTACGAAACGCCGCTCATTCGCTACGCCTTGCGCCGTTCGCCGGCAATCATTGTGCATTCGTCGCGCCAGTTGTCGCTTTATCGCAACCATTATCCTAATCTGGTTGCTAAATCCACTTTCATTCCGTTTGGCGCCGATTTTAACTACTTCGACCGCGGACTGGAGATACATTTCAGCCATCGCATGGTGGCGTTCGGATATATGAAACGCGATTTTGCCACACTGTGCAAAGCGTTCGACGAGCTGAACGACAGCAAATATGAACTTTACATCATTGGCGACACTTCGCTTGCCGATGAATACAGCCATAACAGAAAGATTATATTTCACGGAAAGATGCCGATTGACCATTTGGTGCAATTCATCCTTGGAAGTGCCTTTGTGGTAATTCCGTTGCCCGAATATCTCTATTCCTACGGGCAGATGAGTTTCTTGCAGAGCATGGCATTGCGCAAACCTATGGTGGTGACCGACACTACAAGTTCGCACGACTATGTGAGCGGTATTCCCGGCGTGCTTTCGCCAAAGCCCTACGACGTCGCTGACATGAAGCGGTGCCTTGCCGAGATGATGAGCAAGGACAAGGGCGAACTGATGTATATGGGGCTTATGAATGCCGAGCATGTGCGTAACGACCTCAGTGAACGGGTTATGGGTGAACGAATCTACCGTTTTGTCAATAAGATTATGAACGAAGATTGAACCACCGCTATATTGCTGCCTGCGTGAGCGTGGCATGCTTTTGCGGTGGATAAAGTGGATATTCTACGCATTCTTCGGTGAATAATGCTCGCTTTCGCCTCAGATTATTACAAAATTTGCGGAGAAAATGCTTTCTCCGCAAATCGTTTATGGGGTGTTGCAGCACCAGCTACGAACCGGTGACTATGTCAAAAAACAGTTGTTAATCCTGTTCTTCTTCGGTAACGCAGTTGTCGGCATCTTTGCCCTTGCGATTAACAAGAATGCAGATGAGCACCGTAGGGGACAGCAGCCCGAAGAACAGGCATGCCGCGCCGGCAATGAGGCTCTTTTTCATGATTGGCTTGATGTCGCAATAAGCAGGGTCGATGATGAATCCGCGAGGGAAGTTCGACGACAGAGTCATGGCGCTGTTGTAGCGCTTTTCGAGCAGGAACACATACAGGTCGTTTTTCAGTTCTTTGTCGCGATAGAGGTTCACATACTGACGGCTGTATGATGGAGCCTTACTGAGTTTCGATTTGCTCTTGGTGTTAAGTCCTTGCAGTGTCTGTATGGTTTTTTCGATGTTTCGGTTGACCAATGCAATGTTTTCTGCCACCAGTTTGCGCATGTTTTCGATGCGTTCAATCACTTGCTTGAGATTGATGTTGTCGGGCGTTGCCGAGCGCTCGAGGTTGCGTTTTTGCAGAATCAGCTCGTTGTACGAACCGAGAGTAGGTGCTGCAGCGCCATCGCCCCCGGTAGGAAGCAACTCATATTTTTTAGAAGGGTCGTTGAGCATCGACAGAATCACGTTGTGGGCAGTGATTTGGTCGCGCAGGCGAATGATTTCGCGCTCGGTTTCCTTGTCGGTGCCAAAGTGGTAGGAGGTTTCCGATTCGGGCATAATCAAATTGTTTTGTGACTGAAAGTCTTGCAACTTCTGTTCGGATTGCGAGAGCGACGATGTGATGTCCTCTATCATCTTGTCGTAGAACGCAAGCTTTTGCTCGGCTTGGTCGTTCTTGCGTTTGAGCCGAATTTCGTTGTAGATGTTCATGATGCCGTTGAGCACATCTTTGCCATATTGCTTGTTGGTAGTTTTAAACTCCAGATATACCCCGTCGCCTTTCTTCGATGAGTAGTCGATTTCGAGCAGGTTGGTGAAACCCGAGGCTGCCAGTTCTGTGCCGCATGCATTGATTTTGATGTTGCGGTCTTCGGTGACGTTGTAGTGCTTCGATTTCAATAACTGAAAATCGCCGTACGGCGTCTTGATTGTTGCCGGCAATGTCACGCCTTTGGTTTGGGCAATCACTTTCTTGAAGAAACCTCTCTTTACCTCTACGTCGGCTTTGCCGTTGGGATGCAGTTCCACGTCGAACAGCATGCCGGTGCTGAGTGTGTCGAGCATCTCGCGCTTGGCAGTGAGCAGCACGGGTGACTCGTTGTAAAGGTTGTATTTCTTGAAACCGTCTTTTTCGATATAGGTGAAATTGAGGTTCAATTCCTGAACAAGTCGCACAAGAATGTTGTGCGTCTGAAAAATGAGCAGTTCGTTGTCGACCGACGCAGCGCCCATGCCCCCGATTGAAAACGTGCGCATAAGCGAAGCCATGCCGCCTGCCGATTTTGGTGATGCCCCGCCTGCGTCTTCGTCTTCTTCAATAAGTATTTCGGCATGGGTCAAAAATTGGTCCATGCGGTTGAAGTGATAGAAGACGGCAAGCGAAAGGAACAGCGTTAGCGATATTGCATACCAATACCAGCCGCGTTTGGCTGCTGCTATGTATTTCCTAAGGTCGATGGTGTCTTTTTCTTCCATATCAGATATTATTTGTTTTTGTTATTTATAATCTTGTTGAAGTATGAGTTTGCGTTGTTCTTTTGTGCAATGACGATATTTGCCAATGATGGCGCCGAGCAGCATCATCGAGTACAGACCGCCTGATTGCGAAAATGATGTTCCGCCAATGTTCTCAATCATAATGTAAGCTATTGCCAGCACCCCAATGTAGAAGATTATATGATTCTCGTTGTGCAGCACAAGGCGGAGGCGTTGGTAGACCCAAACAAAGAAGAATATGAACAAGCCGATGCCGATAAGCCCAAATTGTGCAAACGAGGCGTAGAACATGTCGCAAATAAAGTCGGGCATTTGTTCGGAAAGACCATACACCTTGTCGAGGTCGTAAAGAGAGTATATCGATGAATAGTTGACATCAGGGCTGGAGGCATAGGTTGCGTATGATGCCAACCCTGAGCCAAGCAGCGGAAAGTCGCAGAGTATAAGGTAGGCGCCACCAATAAGTGCCGGACGTGCAAACGATTCAATGACGTCAGGGTCGAATGTGCCTTCATTTCCTACGATGAAGTAGTAATTGATTTTTTGCCACGAAACAGTTAATACGGTAACAAATACGATGAATATAATTGCAACCTGTTTCATTTTGATTTGCTTGAACATGCCAGGGCGATAGAAAAACAGCAAGAAGATTGCCATCACAGCTTCGCCGAAGTATTTAGAGCGTGTGCAGCAAAGTCCGATTGCAAGTATTGTGCATGCCAAAATGATATCGCGGCGCTTGATTGTGCCATCGCTGCCGATGCTGCAAAAAATGTATGTAAGGAAACAAATGAATGCTGTTGAACCAAGATAGGCAACATGGAACAATATTGCGTGAGTCAGTCCCGTAACAAAAATCAATAGTAGAACAAAAGCCAAAAGCAGAGCCGAGGCTTTCATTATTTGACATTCTTTGTGGGTGTAACGTGGCGCAATGGCAAAGCTGATGAAGAACGGGACGAAAGGCTTCGACTCAATCACAAAGTCAACTAAGATGGCTTTTCCCGTATTGAAATTCAAGAAAAACAGGGAATAGAGAGCATAAAGCGAGAGTATGCCTGCCACAATAAACATGCCTTTATAACGCACGAAATCGCGGTTGACAGCCATGTCGAGGCCAATGAGGATGAGCATAAACAATACGCCCAACTCGTCGGCAGGTTTGAATATGGCAGGAGACAGCACCTGTATGAATAGCATATACAGATGTATCCAGAAGTATGTCTTGCGAATGCTAAGCATCTAAGCCCCCTTTGACGTTGAATTGCTGTTATTTTGCAATAAGCACAATTGCGAGCGACGCAATCACACTGGCTGCACTCACTACTGTGGAAATCACACTCAACTTGTAGCTGTTGTCCTGGTTGAAGCGCGAATTGGCTTTTTTTACTTCGTTTGGCTCTACATAAATGACGTCGTTTTGCTGCAGATAGAAGTAGGGCGACGACAGCACTTCGGTGTCGTTGAGGTTGATGCGGTGATAGACGCGTTGTCCGTTTTCTTCGCGGATTAGCAACACGTTGTCGCGGCGGCCATATACGGTGAGGTCGCCTGAATCGGTGATGGCATCGATTATCGAATATTGTTTCTTGTTAGTGGATTTGGGACCGGGGGCGTGCACTTCGCCAAGCACATTCACGCGGAAATTCATCAGCTGAACGCGAACGTATGGGTCGGTGACCGATTTGCTTACTTCTTTGGTTATCACATCGGAAATCTGTGCGGTGGTGAGACCTGCAACCTTGATTTTGCCAAGTACTGGCATCATGATGTAGCCGTCGCGGTCGACAACGTAGGTCATCAGCGAAGATTGCTGCGTAGGCGACACGGCGCCGCGGGTGGCAATGTTGGTCATTGGAAGATTGAATTGCGCTGTGGCTTCAGGGACGAGTGACGTCACCGTAATCACCAGTTCGTCGTCGGGGATAATCTTCAGCTCGTAGTTGCCTGAAGGAATAGTGCCCGAGGTTTGACTGCCAAGGTTTGAAAAATATGTGAGGTTGTCCTTGCTTGTAGAACAAGATGTAAGAAACACAATCACTAATATTGCGGTAGCAATTAAACTTTTTTGAATCATGCTTGTAATTTATTAAATGCAAAATGTTGTTTATACTTGTAACGGATTATTTTTAGTTTTAGTATACTGGTGGTGGAATGCTTGATTACTGGGCAAAAATAATCATTTGATGCCAAACATGATGCGGGTTGCTCTGGTTCGGCTCACCACGAATCGGTATAGTAGAATTGGTATGCCTACCCCGCAGGCTATAATGATTATCGCAGAAAAAGAAAATATTAGGCTGTTGCTCATATCGTCAAATGTGAATACTTTGAAGAATATGCCTTTGGTAAACCCTTCAAATGTGGTATGAAAAAGATATATGAAATAGGAACTTGCCGATACTGTCATCAATGTGTTTATGTTTTTTGCCTTTTGTTCGATTGCCCGTGAAGTGGCAATAGTTGCAGCAATGCCTAATAGTGGAATAATAATGCTTGCTCCATATGTAAATTGACCAAGCTGTGTAAAAGTGTCTAATACATAAAAAATTACAAATAATATGATATATACAGAGAAATGAAAATTATTGAAGTGGGTGAGAAGCGTTTTCCAATCGTGGCAAACAACGCCTGACATGAAAAATACAAACATTAGTCGGAATTGTTCGAGGCAGAAAACCTCGGTGAATGTAAATGGCAAATAGTGTAAAACTAAAGATGCCAGGAATAATATCATCCTTGACTGCTTTGTCTTGAACCCCGGAAGAATTAAAAACATCCACCATATCGCCCATATATACCATAAAAAATATCCTGCTTCAGGCAAGTACATCATTCTTATGAATGACATCATTGTTTTAGGATTTTCAACATAGATGTTGTTTCCGGCGAGTAGTTTTAGTATAATGATAATGGCAGAGGCCGAGAAATAAGGAATCATTAATCGGAATACCTTGTTTTTGATGAAAGAAAGATATGTTTGCTCAGCCTTTTTTGTTGATATATATATGAGTCCACTTGCGAACAAAAATAAAGGCATGTGAAAACTATATATGAATTTGACTATTTCTTTCCACCAAATAGGACTTTGCTGCGGGTTGAAATGCCCAATAACGACGAGTATAATGCAGATAGCTTTTGCTATGTCGAGATAAATAATTCGCTTTGCCATTGTATGTTTTGTGAAGCCTTGTGGTGATGATATAGGTTTACTTCGGAAAAGAGGCTGTGTAAGTAATAAACGTCGAATCGGGTTGTTATATTGTAAAGTATTGTGCGTTTTTCTTTGAGGTTATGAGAATGTCGCATCTTGTGTGGCAATGTTAACAACTTTTTTGGCTGAAAGGGTGGATATGTAGCGAAGTATGATTAAATTTGCATCCTGAAAACCGGACGGCTGTTGCTGCCCGGCGTGATTAATTTTTTCAGATGTGATGATTAGTTTTTCTATCATATTAAGTCCGTGGGTTTACGGGCTGCTTGCATTTTCGTTGCTTTTGACGGTGATAATAGTGGTGTGGCATGTGCGCCGCTATGCTGCCGTGCGCCGTTGCGTGGCTGAAAGCGGCAGCGATGTTGCCGAAAGCCTTGCCCCTGCCACGGTGGTGGTGTATGCCCACAACGATGGCGCTTGCCTTGAGCGCTTCCTGCCATATTTGCTCAATCAGAATTATCCCAACTACGAGGTGATAGTGGTTAACGACTCGAGTGTTGACCATAGCGCCGAGGTGATTTCGGAAATGATTGCCAACTACGATAATCTTCGCCAGACGTTCATCCCCGAAGGGAGCCGCAACGTGTCGCGCCGCAAATTGGCTATAATGCTGGGAATCAAGGCTGCACGCAACGAACTGATTGTGGTGACAAACGCCAACTGCTGCCCGCCGGGTCCCGACTGGCTGATGCTGATGTGCCGCAATTTCACGCCCGACACCGATGTGGTGATTGGTTATTCGCGTCCGCGGTTTAAAAAGGACCGCAAAGCGGGTCGCAACTATCGTGTCTACGACTTCGTGACCGATTCGGTGCAATATTTGTCGAGCGACATCAATGGCTATCCGTTCCGTGGCACCAACGACAATCTGGCTTACCGACGCAGCACATTCTTTGCCAACAATGGTTTTCACCGCTCGCTCATGCTGCATTTTGGCGACGACGACCTGTTTGTGAGCGAGATAGCGCATGCCGGCAACACCCGTGTGGAGCTTTGCCCCGATTCGATTGTCACGGCTTACTACGATAATTATAGCACCGTTCACAGCGAACTCAAGTTGCGTCACGGCTTCACAGCCAAGCGCTTGCGTCGATGGCCATTTATCTCGTCGTCGCTCATCTCGCTGTGCCAATATGCCAACGTGGCTGCGCTGGCTGCTGCCATAGCGCTTGCGTGGTGCAATGTGTGGGTGGCATGTGCCGCTGCCGTGTTGCTTATTAGCCTTTGGGTGACACTCATCTGTCTGTTCCGTGGCAACGCCCGCCGGCTCAAAGCGCCCAAGCTGCATGTGGGTGTGCCGTTCTATGTGTATTTACGGCCCATCGTGAATGCCTTGTATGCCATCCGCGGCTATCGCATGCGCGAAAGCAACTACACTTGGCAACGCCTCAAATAATATTCTGATGATTATATATGGCAAGATGCCTTTGCGAGCGTAGCGCTGGCAAAGGCATCTTGTTGCATTTGATGGCTGTCAGAGCCCAAGATAGGGGCGTAGGGCATCGACGTAGGCGGCAAAGGCATCTTTGCCAAGTTGCGTGATGCGGCAGGTGGTTCGCGGCTTCTTACCCGCAAAACCTTTTTCGATGGTGATATAGCCCGCCTCTGCGAGTTTGTCGAGCTGAACGCTCAGGTTGCCGGCAGTCGACTGTGTTTGCTGCTTGATGTACACAAAGTCGGCTTCGTCGAGGTTCATCAGCACCGACATCACCGCCAGACGCAGCTGTGAGTGCAAAAGTGGGTCGAGCGGTTTCATTGTTGACGTCGTGCTTTATAGTTAAGTATATGCCCGGGAATAATCATCATTGCGGTGAACGATATCACGAATAGTGGAATATACCAACTGATGGCGAGTGGGGTGGCAGTGGCTAATAGGCACATTGTGAATATGCCGGCAGCCATGCCTACGGCACCGCCCACAATCAGCGAGCGTTCTTTTATTACTATGCCCTGTATGGTTTCTGCCATGCCCACAATCAGCAGCGGAAACATGAACATAACAGTCCAGCAGTCTTTGCCGTATGCCAGCAAAAACACGAGGCAAAAGGCTATGCACACCAGCGACAGATAGCCTACGGTGGTCCAAATGCCCGTAGTGATGGTGTCGAGGTGGGTTTTGGCGCCTGCGTTGGCAGTTTTTTTCTTGGCGAGATGAGGCGTAGCGGTGCCGCCAATAATCATTATCAGAAACCATAGCCAGTTGACAGCCGGATGCTTTGTGGCAATGAGCAGCAGAGTGACGAGCAACGCCACTCCCACGGTGAGGTAACCCCACAGCAGCATTATGTTGCCGTCGCCAAGGCATAGGCGGTGGCGTGTGCGTGCTATCATTTGGGTGATGATGTCTAAACTCTCTTGTTCGGTGATTTTTTTGTCTTCCATTGTCGGTTTGTTTTATGTGATTAAAAGGGTTGGGTGATAGTGCCAACAAGGTTGCTTGCGCACCGCAACTTTGCAAAGCCGCTGCAAATATAAACAAGTTTATGAAATAAACCAAATGTTTTAAAGAAAATTTTTTTCCGGACAGAGTCAAGACGGGGCAGAGGCTGAATTCCGGGACCAGTTAGCGTGGCTCGGAATTGGCGGGGCAGTTGATGCCTGGGACCAGGGGATGGGGATTCTCTTAGTCGACAAGTTCGCCGAGGAGGGTGGCAGAGGATGCCGAGGTGACATGTGCCATGCGGTATTCGCCAACTTTGGCATTGCCGGCAGCAAACACAATCACCTTGTTCTGCTGCGTGCGACCGAACATATCGCTCTTTGAGCGCTTCGAGTATCCTTCAACAAGAATCTCAAACGTCTTGCCCACATCGCGCATGTTGCTCTCTTTCGACAGCTCGTTTTGCAGAGCAATCATACGGTTTAGGCGGTCGATTTTCACATCTTCGGGCACGTTGTCCTTCATCTCGCGAGAGGCGAGAGTGCCGGGGCGTTCGGAGTATTTAAACATAAATGCCGAGTCGAAACCCACTTCGCGCATCAGGCTCAGTGTGAGCTGGAAATCCTCTTCACTTTCGTTATAGAAGCCTGTGAACATGTCGGTAGAGATGCCGCAGTCGGGTATGATGCGTTTGATGGCGGCAATGCGGTCGAGATACCACTCGCGGGTGTAGCGACGGTTCATATTTTTCAGCACCGAGTTCGAGCCACTCTGCACCGGCAGGTGTATGTGGTTGCATATGTTGTGGTGGTCGGCAATGGCTTGAATGATTTCGTCGGACATATCCTTGGGGTGCGAAGTGCTGAATCGGATGCGCATTTGCGGTGCGGCTTCTGCCACCATGGCAAGCAGTTGTGCAAAGCCGATTACCGAGCCGTCGGGCTTCACATAGCGGTAGCTGTTGACGTTCTGCCCCAGCAGAGTGGCTTCTTTGAAACCTTTGGCTTCAAGGTCGTGCAGTTCGTTGAGTATGCTTTGTGGTTCGCGCGAGCGTTCGCGTCCGCGGGTGTAAGGGACAATGCAATAAGAGCAGAAATTGTTGCAGCCGCGCATGATGCTGATGAAACCGCTCACGCGGCTGCCCGAGATGCGCGAGGGAATCACGTCGCGATAGGTCTCGGTGGTCGACAGTTCTATGTCGATGGCTTTTTCGCCGTTTTCGGCAGCGGCGATGAGGTTCGGGAGGTCGAGATAGGCATCCGGACCAGCCACCACATCCACTCCGTGCTCGTTGATGAGTGTGTCTTTCATGCGCTCTGCCATGCAACCTATAATGCCCACAATCAGGCGTTTGCTGCGGCGGCGTTGCAGCGCGTGCAGCTGGTTGAGGCGCGAGAAAATCTTTTGCTCGGCGTTGTCGCGAATCGAGCAGGTGTTGATGAAGATTGCATCGGCTTCGTCGAGGTCTTGGGTTACGTCGTAGCCTGCCATTTTCATCACCGAAGCCACAACTTCGCTGTCTGCCACGTTCATCTGGCAGCCGTAGGTTTCGATGTACAGATGCTTGGAAAACTCTTGGGGAGTGTATGTGAGGTTAAATTGTTCCATAGTAGGGGTATTGCGGATGTTTTAGTGCGCAAATTTACGCAGAAATGGCGGAAATAGCAAAAAAAACGCGCTATAACCGTGTTTGGCTGACTTGGGTTGGGACTGGGCACGGGAAAATGTGGGCGTAACATATTGCAAAGGTGGAAAACATTTTTTAATTTTGCACATAATATGTATTTAAACCTGGAACTAACCAAACCAAATATTTACGACATGAAGAAATTATTTAAGGTTGCCGCAGGGTTTGTAGCTTTGACGGTGATTGTGTTTGCAATGCTGGGTTCGAGTTGTTCGACAAACGAGGCGAAGGACTACACCCAATATGTTAACGTGTTTATCGGAACGGGTGGCCACGGTCACACCTATCCCGGCGCTGTGGTGCCTTTCGGCGCCATTCAGCCAAGCCCCGACACCCGCATTTACGGCTGGGATGCCTGCTCGGGCTATTACTACAACGACAGCACTATCAACGGCTTCTCGCACACCCACCTCAGCGGCACCGGCTGCTGCGACCTTGGCGATGTGCTGGTGATGCCTACTGTGGGTCAGCAGGATATTACTCAGGAGGAGGAACGCTGCCAGACCAAGGCTTATGCTTCGCCCTTCAGCCACGAAAACGAGGAGGCTACTCCGGGCTACTATCGCGTTAAGCTCGACCGCTACAATGTGGTTGCTGAAATCACTTCTACCAAGCACGGCGCCATCCATCGCTGGACTTTCCCGCAGACCGACGATGCCGGTGTGATTGTCGACCTCGACTATGCGCTCGAAGACCAAGTGAACAAAGAGATGAAGCTGGAAGTGGTGAGCGACACCGAAATCGTGGGCCACAAGATGACCGTTTATTGGGCGTTCGACCAATACATCAATTTCTATATCAAGTTCTCTAAGCCGTTCACCTACACTATTGTTGACGACACCGTGACTGTGGGCACCAAGCAGAAACCCCGCCGCAAGGCGTTGCTGAAGTTCGGCGCCACCGACAAGGACGAAATTGTGTTTGCCAAGGTGGGCGTTTCGGCTGTCGACATTGACGGTGCCAAGAACAACGTGCTGAGTGAGATTCCTGAATGGGATTTCGATGGCGTCCGCCGGAATGCAAAAGCCAAGTGGAACGAATATCTCTCGAAAATCGACATCGACACCACCGACGACGATGCCCGCACCGTGTTCTACTCGGCGCTCTATCACACCGGTTTGCAGCCCAACTGCTTCACCGATGCTGACGGCCGCTATTGGGGTATGGACATGAAGCCACACAAGGTGGAACAGGGCAAAACCATTTACACCATATTCTCGACATGGGACACCTTCCGCGCCTTCCATCCGCTCATGACCATCATCGACCCGGCGCTTAACGACCAGTTTGTGAACTCGTTGCTGCAAAAGGCTCGCGAGGGTGGCATTCTGCCTATGTGGGAACTTCAGGGTAACTACACCGGCTGCATGATTGGTCACCACTCGGTGCCTATCATTGCCGATGCCTACATTAAGGGCAGCCGTGCTTTCGACGGTGCCGAAGCCCTCAAGGCAATGGTGCGCACTGCCGAATACGACACCACCGGCATCATCTGTCCGCGCCTTGTGGTGCCTTGCTTGATGCCGCCGGCTAAATACTATAAGAACACGTTGGGCTATGTGCCTTGTGACAAGGATAACGAAGCCGTTGCCAAGGCGCTCGAATATGCCTACAACGACTGGTGTATTGCCAAGATGGCTGAAGCAGTGGGCAATGCCGATGTGGCTAAGAAGTACAACCGCCTCGCAGAAGGCTACACACACTACTATGATGCCGAAACCGGCTATATGCGTGGCAAGGATTCGCAAGGCAAGTGGCGCACACCGTTTGACCCGTCGCGCAGCACTCACCGCAGCGACGACTATTGCGAAGGCAACGCTTGGCAATGGACATGGTTTGCTCCGCACGCCCCTGAAGGCTTGATGAAGCTGATGGGCGGCAAGGACGTGTTTGTGCAGAAGCTCGATGCCTTGTTCAACGCTTCGAGCGAAATTACCGGCGAATCGGTTTCGGCGGACATCAGCGGCTTGATTGGCCAGTATGCCCACGGCAACGAACCGAGCCACCACATCATACACTTCTACAACTACGCCGGCGTGCCTCACCGCACTCAGGAGCTTGTCGACCAAGTGCTCACCACGCTCTATCACAACAATCCTGACGGCCTCTCGGGCAACGAGGACTGTGGCCAAATGTCGGCATGGTATATCCTCAACTCCATGGGCTTCTATCAGGTGGCTCCGGGCAACCCGGTTTATTCAATCGGCCGTCCGTTGTTCAACCAAGCCACCATCAACCTCACCAATGGCAAGAAATTTGTAATTAAGGCTGAAAACAATAGCCCGACGAACAAATATGTGCAGGAAATCACGCTCAATGGCAACAAACTCACCCAGCCGTTCTTCTCGCACACCCAACTCATGAACGGCGGTGAATTGGTGCTGGTGATGGGCGACCAACCCAAGAAATAATTCACTCAGCGCTCGTTCCTCCCGCAGCCTGCTGTAAGGCAAGCGAGGAGCGGGCGCTTTTCTTTTATATGCATAAACTTTAAAATCGATTCTTAGATGGCTAAATTTTCCGAAAAAATCGGCTATGCCCTTGGCGATGCCGCAGCCGGTGGCATCACATGGAAGGTGATGTCGATTGCGTTTCCGCTCTTCTTCACTAATATCTTCGGTCTGACCGTGGCTGACACCGCCACGCTCATGCTGTTGGCGCGTATGTTCGACGTGGTCACCGACCCGCTTATGGGCAGCCTTGCCGACCGCACACAATCGCGTTGGGGCACCTATCGCCCCTGGCTCATCTTCGGCGCCGTGCCGTTGGGTCTGGTGTTCGCTCTGTTGCTCTACACTCCCGAGTTCGGTCCTGTGGGCAAACGCATCTGGGCATATTCGCTCTATCTGCTCATGATGGCTGTATACACAGCCGTAAACGTGCCTTACGGCTCGCTGCTGGGTGTGATGACCGACGACGATAACGAGAAAAACCAATTCTCGTCGTACCGCATGGTGGGAGCCTATGCAATGGGTTTCATCACTCTGCTTTCGTTCCCTTATCTGCAAAAGATGGTAGGCGGCACCCCGGCTCACCAATATGCTGTGCTTGGCGCAGGCCTCGGCGCAGTGGCGGCTGCCATGACACTTGCCTGCGGTTTGCTCACCCGCGAGCGCCTCAAGCCCGTGCGTGCCGAGAAATTCTCGTTACGCCCGTTTGCCGACCTTTTCAAGAACAAGCCATGGATTTACCTCACACTCATTGGTATTTGCAGCAACTTCTTCAACGGATTCCGTTATGCAGTGGCAGGATATATGCTCACCTATTGCCTTGGCGGCGAAGTGACAGTTAGCGGACTCATTATCAACTATACGGTGTTTATGACCTTTGGAGAAGTTACCTGCATGATTTTCGGCGGACTATCGCCGGCATTCACCAAGCTGGTGGGTACAAAGAAGAAAGCATTTGCGTGGGCGGCAGTGATTTGCGCCGTCACCTCCATTGCATTTTTCTTCATCCCTATGGACCCGGCGTACATTTGGGTGATGGTGGCAGTGGTTATTCTTACATCAATAGGTATCGGACTCTACTCGCCGCTGTTGTGGTCGATGTATGCCGATGTGGCCGACTACGCCACCGAGAAAAACGGCACATCGTCAACCGGCCTCATCTTCTCTTCTGGCACAATGTCGCAGAAGTTCGGCTCTGCCATTTCGGGCGCGCTGGTTGCCATGCTGCTGGGTGTGGTGGGATTCATTTCGGGCACCGATGCTAATGGCGAAACCGTAGTGACAATTGCTGAGGGCGATATGCCGGCAGTTCAAAACATGATTTGGATGCTGTTCTCGCTCTTCCCCGCCATAATAGCCGGCGTGATGCTGTTGCTCGTGAAGCTATACCCAATCAAGAAATAAATGCTTGTGTGGCACGGTGGGGCGTGACGTCAGCATCCCCATCGGTACATACCGTTACAACCATAGCCGGTGCGTCGACCCTCACAGAGTTGGCGCACCGGTTGCTTTTGTAATCCGGCATCGGTTTTGCTGCGACGGGGTTTTTGTGGTGTTGTGCTATTGCCTATGCCGATAGAATGTTGTAAATTTGTACGTTCAACCATTGGTGGACAATAATATAAAATCAGGTAAATATTTCACAAAACAACAAAAATAATTGCAATTATGGAAAATAAAGTAAACATTCCTTGGGAAGACCGTCCCGAGGGTTGCAAAGAGGTGGTGTGGCGCTCGAGCCGCAACCCAATCATTGACCGTTATCATATCCCTACGTCGAACAGCATCTTCAACAGTGCTGTGGTGCGCTATGGCGATGGCTTTGCCGGAGTGTTCCGTTGCGACAACCGTTCGGTGCAGATGAATATCTTTGCCGGACGCAGCGCCGATGGCATCAACTGGGAGATAGACGAGAACCCAATAGAGTGGAAGTGTGGCAACACCACAATGATTGATTCCACCTATAAGTACGACCCTCGCTGCACTTGGATTGACGACCGTTATTGGATTACCTGGTGCAACGGCTACAAGGGTCAGCCCACAATAGGCATCGGTTATACGTTCGACTTCAAGGAGTTTTTCCAATGCGAGAACGCTTTCTTGCCGTTCAACCGCAACGGTGTGCTTTTCCCTGAGAAAATCAACGGCAAGTATGCTATGATGAGTCGCCCCAGCGATAGTGGTCACACTCCGTTCGGCGACATATACGTTAGCTACAGCCCCGACATGAAATACTGGGGCGAACACCGCCATATCATGGGCCCTACTCCTTTCCCGTTGAGTGCATGGCAGTGCACCAAGATAGGTGCCGGCACAGTTCCGTTCCTCACCGATGAGGGCTGGCTGATGTTCTACCATGGCGTGATTACCACCTGCAACGGTTTCCGCTATGCCATGGGTGCTGCCATCCTCGACCGCGAAGACCCGTCGAAGGTGCTCTATCGCACTCAGCCTTATCTGCTGGGTCCGGCTGCGCCTTACGAGCTGGTTGGCGATGTGCCTAACGTGGTGTTCCCGTGTGCTTCGCTGCAAGAGGGCGACAAGGTGTGCATCTACTATGGCGCTGCCGACACTCATGTGTGCATGGCATTTGGCTATATCAGCGAAATTCTCGATTTTGTAAAGAAAAACAATTGCGCCGACAAATAATTGTCGGCTGTGCGCATAATAGTTGCTGCGCCCCATCTCCATCGCCGAAATCCTGTATCGTTCATCGGGCTACGGAATCAGCCTATAGGAGTGGGGCGGAGCAGCATTTTCGCTTTATGACGCAGATGATGTTGCGGCGGGCGCATCCGATAAGCATCTGCATCAAAAAAAACACTACCGCTAAACAATAATTTCTTATATAACCATAAAAAACTGACCCCTTTATGAGGAATAGAATCATAACCGTGCTTGCCGCTGTGGCGTGCTTCGCTACTTCGGCAGTGGCTCAAGACCAGCCCGTTGACTATGTGAATCCGTTCATCGGCACATCGAATTTCGGCACTTGCAATCCCGGTGCCATTTGCCCCAACGGCTTGATGTCGGTGGTGCCTTTCAACGTGATGGGCAGCGACGAAAACCGCTTCGACAAAGACTCGCGTTGGTGGTCGACCCCTTACGAGTTCTACAACACCTTTTTCACCGGCTATGCCCATGTCAACCTCAGCGGTGTGGGATGCCCCGAGTTGGGCTCGCTGCTGCTGATGCCTACTACCGGCACACTTACCGTTGACTATAAGGAATATGGCAGCAAATACACCGATGAGACTGCCCGTCCGGGCTACTACAGCAACGTGCTCACCAAATACGGCATCAAGACCGAGGTGACTGCCACCATGCGCTCGGGCGTGTCGCGCTTCACCTTCCCCGAAGGTGAGAGCCACATTCTGCTCAACTTGGGCGAGGGCTTGACCAACGAAAGCGGTGCCCAGGTGCGCCGCGTGAGCGACACGGAGTGGGAAGGCATCCGCACCCTTGGCACGTTCTGCTATATGCCCGATGCTGTGTTTCCCATCTACTTTGTGATGCGCGTCAACAAGGTGCCTCAATCGGCAGGCTTGTGGAAGAAACAGCGCCCTATGACCGCCGAAGCCGAGTGGGATTCAACTGCCGGAAAATATAAACTCTATAAGAACTATGGCAAACCGCTTGCCGGCGACGACATTGGCGTGTATATCAACTACAACACCCGTGCCGGTGAGCAGATTGAGGTGCAGATGGGAGTGTCGTTTGTGAGCATCGAAAATGCTCGCCGCAACCTCGATGCCGAGCAAAAGGGCAAGGACTTCAAGGCAATTGCCGCTCAGGCTCGCGAGGCGTGGAACAACGACCTCAGCCGCATTGCTGTGGAGGGCGGCACCCGCGACCAGAAGACCATCTTCTACACCGCATTGTATCATATGCTCATCCACCCAAATGTGCTTAACGACGTCAACGGCGAGTATCCGGCAATGGAGAGCAACGACATAAAGACCACCAAGGGCCAGCGCTACACCGTGTTCTCGCTGTGGGACACCTATCGCAATCTGCATCAGATGATGACTATGGTTTATCCCGAACGTCAAATCGAGATGGTGCACTCAATGCTCGACATCTATCGCGAAGGCGGTTGGCTGCCAAAGTGGGAGCTGTTTGGCCGCGAGACGTTCACCATGGAAGGCGACCCTTCCATTCCGGTGATTGTTGACACCTGGTTGCGCGGCATGCGCGACTTCGACGTGGAATTGGCTTACGAGGCAATGAAGAAAGGTGCCACCACTCCTGGTGCGCAAAACTTGCTTCGCCCCGACATCGACGAATATATCGAAACAGGCTACTGCGCACTGCGCGAGCAATACGACAATTCGGTGTCGCATGCCCTGGAATACTACATTGCCGACTTTGCCCTCTCGCAGATGGCTGCGCGACTTGCCGAGCAAGCCAAGAAGCAGGGCGATATCGAAAAGGCAAAGCAATATGAGGCGGACGCCGCATTGTTCAACCATCGCTCGCTGCAATATAAGAAGTATTACAGCAAGGAGTTTGGCACGCTGCGCCCGATTTTGCCTAACGGCGAGTTCTACAGCCCGTTCGACCCTAAGCAGGGCGAAAACTTCGAGCCATCGCCGGGCTTCCACGAAGGCAACTCGTGGAACTACACCTTCTATGTTCCGCACGATGTGAAAGGCCTTGCCCGACTCATGGGCGGCAGCAAGAAGTTTGTTGAACGCCTGCAGATGGTGTTCGACAAGGGATACTACGACCCCGCCAACGAGCCCGACATTGCCTATCCTCACCTGTTCTCTTATTTCAAGGGCGAGGAGTGGCGCACGCAGAAGCTTGTGCAGCACCTGCTTGCCACCGTCTATAAGAACGCGCCCGACGGCATCCCCGGCAACGACGACACCGGCACGATGTCGGCATGGGCGGTATTCAACATGATGGGCTTCTACCCCGACTGCCCGGGCAAGGCTGAGTATACGCTCACCACACCGGTGTTCAACAAGGTCACCATCCGCCTCGACGCCAAGCGCTGGGGCAAGGACAAACTGGTAATCGAAGCTCCGCGTCCGGCTGGCGTGCCCGACGGTGGCGAGGCTTACATCAAGGGCATCACCGTGGGCGGCAAGGCACACAAGAGCTATCGCATCGGTTGGCACGACCTCATCAATGCAGGCACTGTGAAGTTCGATTTGAAGAAATAACGATTTGTCAAAACTAAAATATCAATACATCAACAAAACAATGAAACAATTCAAAATAGCACTCATGCTGGCGGCTGCCATGATGGGCTTTGGCTCGTGGCAGAATGTTTGCGCCGAGGGCAAGGTCGACTTGGTTGACCCGATGATAGGAACCGGATTCCATGGCCATGTGTTTGTGGGTGCCAGCGTGCCATTTGGCATGGTGCAGGTGGGACCTAACAACATCGACAAGGGCTGGGACTGGTGCTCGGGCTATCACTATAGCGACAGCATTCTCATCGGCTTCTCGCACAACCACCTCAGCGGCACCGGCTGCGGCGACCTTGGCGACGTGATGCTCATGCCAATGACCGTGCCTAACGTGGTTCGCGGCGAGCAAAAGGACATCTCAAAGGGTTATGCCTCGAAGTATCGTCACCAAACCGAGGTGGCGCATCCCCACTACTATTCGGTGATGCTCGACCGCTACGGCATCAAGGCGGAGCTCACTGCCACCACCCGCGTGGCACTGCATCGCTACACCTATCCTGCCGGAAAACCGTCGTATCTGTTGGTCAACCTCAAGGACGGTGTGGGCTCAATCACCGTCGGCTCGATGATTCGCCGCGTCGACGACTACACCATCGAGGGCTATCGCTACACCCGCGGCTGGAGCCCGATGCGCAAGACCTATTTCGTGCTCAAAGCCAACAAGAAGATTCGCGACCTCAAGCTCTATGCCCACGACCGCCATATCGACGGTGTGCCCCAGCTGCGCGACAAGGCGGTGAAGGGTATCCTCGACTTCGGCAGCGAGAAAGAAGTGATGGTGAAGGTGGCACTTTCGTCGGTGAGCTGTGCCAATGCAGCCGCAAACATGGCTGCCGAGATGCCGGGATTCGACTTCCAAGGCACTGCCGACGCATGCCGCAGCCAGTGGGAGGACCGCCTCGGCCGCATCGATGTCACCACCTCCGACGCCACTGCCAAGCGCGTGTTCTACACCTCGCTATATCACACCATGATTGCGCCGTCGGTGTTCTGCGACGTCAACGGCGAATATCGTGGTATCGACGATATGATTTACACCGCCAAGGGCTTCACCAACTACACCACACTCTCGCTGTGGGACACCTATCGCACCCTCTGCCCGCTGTTCACGCTCGTCAACCCCGAGATTGTGCCCCACCTGGTGAACACTATGCTCTCGGTGTATAAGCAAAACGACAAACTGCCCATCTGGACACTGCATAGCGGCGAAACCGAGTGTATGCCGGGCTACAGCTCGGTGCCTATCATTGCCGATGCCTATCTGAAGGGCTTCAGCGGATTCGACCCCGCCGAAGCGCTCCACGCCATGGTTGCCACTGCCACCTATCGCAAGCAAAAGGGTGTGCCATACGTGCTCGAGCGTGGCTACATCCCCGCCGACAGCGTCCACGAGTCGGTGTCAATAGCCATGGAATATTCGGTTGACGACTGGGGCATTGCTGCTATGGCTCGCAAGATGGGCAAGGCCGAAGTGGCCGACCGATTCGCTAAGCGCGCCATGCTCTACAAGCAATATTTCGACAAAGACATCCAGTTCGTTCGCCCCATAATGGCCGACGGCTCGTGGCGCACGCCTTACGACCCCGCCAACAGCATCCACATGACAGGCGACTTCACCGAGGGCAACGGCTGGCAATACACCTTCTTTGCTCCGCACGACGTGTATGGTTTGATTAACCTCTTTGGCGGCGACAAGCCCTTCATTGCCAAGCTCGACGCCTTCTTTGTCAACAACGACAGCATGGGCGAACAAGCTTCAGCCGACATCACCGGCCTGATTGGCCAGTATGCCCACGGCAACGAGCCCAGCCATCACATCGCCTATATGTATGCCTACGTGGGTGAGCAATGGAAAACAGCCCAAAAGGTGCGCTACATTATGGACGAGTTCTACACCGCCGCCCCCGACGGCGTAATCGGCAATGAGGACTGCGGGCAGATGTCGGCGTGGTATGTGCTCTCGTCGATGGGATTCTATCAGGAGAACCCCTCGGACGGCACAATGGTGTTTGGCAGCCCGCGATTCGACGCCATGAAGGTGAAACTGCGCGGCGGCAACACGCTCACCATCGAGGCTCGTGGCAATAGCCCCAAGAACATCTACATACAAAAAGTGATGCTCAACGGCAAACCGTATAACAAGAGCTATATCACCTACCACGAGTTGCTGCAAGGCGGCACGCTCACATTTGTGATGGGCGCCAAGCCAAACAAGAAGTTCGGCTCTGCTCCTTCGGCACGCCCCCGGGCTGTCAACTCCATCCTCTAATCCCCCCGGCGAGCAATCCATTAGCCTACCGACGCTGCTCTCTGGCGATTGTGTGGGCACAACATCCGGCAGCAATGCCCCATATATCTGATAATGCACCCCCTTGGTTTGATATCAAGCTTTCGGGGTGCATTTTGCTTCACGCCCCCCGGCGGGGTTAAACAATAGGGCAGTGCAGGGGTGGAGTGAGTTTTTTGCGGGTTTTTGTGGGGTGGGGTTTGGCGGTTTAGCGGTTTTTTTGTTTCTTTGTTGGATAGTATGAGAAGGTCCGGGTAGGACTGTTTTTTTGTGTAACATAACCTTTTTGAGATATGATGAGATTAGTAGCAAAACTTA
>JBJECX010000055.1:0-32698 GCA_051871535.1 Muribaculaceae bacterium
CTAGCGTTCATCCTGAGCCAGGATCAAACTCTTCGTTGTTGTATCTTGTCTTTTTCTTTTTTCTTGTTGTTGAAAACGCCTTAAAGACTCGCCGCAACTTCCGTTGGCCTGATGCCCCTCGCTCGTGGTGACGCCCGATTTATTCGTTTACCTGTCTTTTTCTCGGAAAATTTCGCTTGACGAGGACAATGTTCTCAGGTCTTCACCTTTCCTTGTCTCTCACTGTTGTCAATGTTTCCTATCGCAATAATTTCAATGACCGTAGATTCGCCCCTTGCTTGCCATTCGCTTTCGAAAAAGCGGTAAAAAAAGCTCGCTAAATAAATTTGCGAGGCGATTGGTTTTGCAAAGTTAATACAAAAGTTTTGAATCTTCCAAATTTTTCTTCGAAAAAATCTCAAAAAATTTTTCAAGTCCTAAAATCGAACTTATTCAACATGCTTTTTTGCTTTTGCGAGTGCAAAGTTACTACTTTTCCCTGAAATGCGCAAACTAAAATTGCAAAAACTTTCTATATTTTTGCAACAATTGTTCAAAATCGGCACAAGAATCATTAAAAATAGGTTATTTGGCGATGTGGACTTGCTTAAAAATATCAAAAATAGTAAATTCGCAAATAATTTAAATTAATTCCGATAAATCGATTATGAAAAATAGAATCAGACTATACGCAATTATAAGTATAATAGCAGCAAGTGCCATAGCAACGCACGCAGCCACTCCGCGGAACATGCGTCACCACTGCGCAAACGACACGACGGAGATAAACGAACTGCTGCGCCGCGGGTATGACAGTGGCATCACCAACCCAAATAAGCTGATTGCGCAATATGCCCGCTGGCTGTTGGACAAGCCGTATGTGGCGCACACGCTGGAGGGCGAGCAGGAGATGCTGACAATAAACATCGACGAACTTGATTGCACCACATTTGTGGAAACGCTGTATGCCTTGGCACGCACCACACTCGACAAGCGCTATTCGTGGCGCGACTATGCACACAACCTTGAGAGCATTCGCTACCGCGGCGGCGAGATTAAGGGCTACGCTTCACGCCTGCATTACATCAGCGACTGGATTATCGACAACAATCACCGGGGCAACCTGCGCGAAACCACGCACGACATGAGCGGAGTGAAATATAATGTAAAGACCATCAACTACATGAGCAAGCACCGCGACCTCTACCCCGCTCTTGCCGATGAAGACACCTTTCAAGCCATACGCAACGTGGAGCGCGGCTACACCAACCACCGTTTTCCGTTCCTGAAGATGGAATGGACCAATATGAAGAAACTGGTGAAGGACCTGCAGGAAGGCGACATCATTGGCATAGTCACCAAGATTGAGGGACTTGACATTCAGCACATGGGCGTAGTGGTGATGGTGAACGACGAGCCTTATCTGCTCGATGCGTCATCGGCAGGCAAAAAAGTGCAGATTGAGAAGGAAAATCTCATGGAATATATGCGCCATAGCAAGAATGCCATAGGTGTGAGGGTGTTCAGAATGACCGAATAACGCCAAAACGTCGCAAAAAATCAATACTTTCGTCGCGTTTACTTGCCAGCTCACGGGCAAGGTAGTAGCGAAACGAAAGCCGTTTTCTATCCTGGAAAAGAGCATGAATGAGTCTACGCTCCCTCTCAAGGGCGCGAATCAATTCGTCAAGCGAACGGAAATGCGATAAATGCTCCATGCAAATAATCTGACATGTTTATATCTGACCATAAAAGTAGTGAATTTACGCCAAACAAAAAAGTGCTGCAACAAATATCTGCTAATAATACGGACAGGAACCGAAACAATCAACGCATTATTATTTCACCCCACGGAAAACAAGCCGAACAAAATTCATGATTTCCGGCAAATGATGCTCTTAAACTTGCGGAAAATTCGCCGAAAAGCCGACTCCGGTTGTTGTGCAGGCTGAATTCTCTTATAACTTAATTTGTGGTGCTCACGAATCAAACGCAAAATCTCAAGCAGACGCTCGCTGCTGCCACTGATGAATTTCAGATTCCAAGTGCGCAGATTGTCCACGGTTATGAAAAACGAATAACCATTTATCTTGTTCGCCAAATCGGGGTATAGCGCAGCCTCCTGTTTATTCATGCGGTCGAGGAGTTCTTTTTCAGGACCGACCAGATGTATATAGATAGCATCATCTCTCATCTGCCCATGAGCAGCGAACTTTGTACCGGCAGTTATAATTATCTTATCAGCGCCCGTAAAAGGGGCACTAAAGTGCACCAAGAACTCCATCGAGGTGTCTTCAACAAGTTCAAAAACGTTTTCTTCGAAATGAAGAGTTTCAAAAAAATTCTTTGTTTCCATAATCATACTATTATTTAACCTATTAATTATCAATCAGTTAGTTTGCAATTGCAATTTTAGTGAATTCTTTCAATCAAATTTACGAAACTAAACTGACAAATAAAAGCAAAAAGAGGCTAAATTTCACGCACTTAGGCGGAATTCAACCTCTTTTATTTTATGTTCTGCTTGGTCTGGTGAGATGCCACAGCCAATGCTACCAAAGAGCAGCAGCGACGCGGCTCCGTATAGGCCATGCAAATTGCTTACTCTGCAGCGGTTTCAGCAACCGGTTCGGCAGCAGCTTCAACAGCTTCGGCCTTAACAGCCGACTTGCGACCGCGACGAGTAGACTTAGCTTTCTTGCCAGCCTTTGCTTTGAGCATATTTTCGTTGTAGTCGACAAGTTCAATGAAGCACATTTGAGCGTTGTCGCCAAGACGGTTGCCAGTCTTGAGGATGCGAGTGTATCCACCTGGACGGTCAGCAATCTTTTGAGCGATGTTGTTGAAAAGTTCGCTAACAGCATTTTTGCTTTGGAGATAGCTGAACACAACACGACGCGAAGCAGTGTCGTCGGTTTTAGCGCGGTTGATGATAGGCTCAGCATAGATTCTCAATGCTTTAGCCTTAGCCAAGGTTGTGAAAATTCTCTTGTGTTCGATAAGAGAAATAGTCATGTTAGCAAGGAGGGCATCGCGGTGAGCTTTCTTGCGGCCTAAGTGATTGAATTTTTTATTATGTCTCATTGTTTAATTACTCTTTATCTAATTTATATTTTGAAATATCCATGCCGAAGTTGAGCTTGTGTTGAGCCAAAAGTTCGTCGAGTTCAGTGAGCGACTTCTTGCCGAAATTGCGGAACTTGAGCAAATCTGTTTTGTTGAAACGTACCAATTCGCCGAGGGTTTCCACTTCAGCCGACTTCAAGCAGTTGAGCGCACGCACCGAGAGGTCGAGGTCAACGAGTTTGGTTTTGAGCAGCTGACGCATGCGCAGAACTTCTTCATCAAATTCGTCGTTGCCTTCGGTTTCGGTGGTTTCGAGGGCAATCTTCTCGTCGGAGAAGAGAAGGAAGTGATGAATGAGAATCTTGGCAGCTTCTTTCAAAGCGTCCTTAGGCAGGATAGATCCATCGGTAGTAATTTCAATAACCAGCTTTTCGTAGTCAGTCTTTTGTTCAACGCGATAGTTTTCAGTAAAATACTTTACGTTGATGATAGGAGTATAAATCGAATCGATGGCAATCACGTCGATAGCATCGTTAGGATTCATATTTTCATCGGCAGGCACATAACCACGACCCTTGTTGATGGTGAGTTCGATTTGGAAGCTTACGCTTGGGTCTAAGTGACAGATTACCAAATCGGGGTTAAGTACTTCAAAACCTTTAAGTGCTTTACTGATATCACTGGCTCTAAACACATCCTGACCCGCAACTTTCACAGTAGTTTTTTCAAACTCAGTGTCTTCAACTACTTGTTTCAAGCGCACCTTCTTGAGGTTAAGGATTACGTTAGTAACGTCTTCCTTAACACCCGGTATTGTGGCAAATTCATGTTTCACGCCGTCGATGCGGATAGAAGAGATAGCATAACCCTCGAGAGAGTTGAGCAGCACTCGTCTAAGAGCATTTCCGATAGTTACTCCATAACCGGGTTCCAGGGGTCGGAACTCGAATTTGCCGAAGAAGTTGTCGGCTTCCAACATTACCACTTTGTCGGGTTTCTGAAATGCTAATATAGCCATGGATCGAATTAAATTTATTGTTTAGAGTACAATTCTACAATAAGTTGTTCCTTGATGTTTTCAGGGATGTCTTCGCGTTGAGGGTTGTGCAGCAGTTTGCCACCCTTGATGCTTTCGTCCCATTCAATCCAAGGATACTTGCTGTGGTTGAAACCTGCGAGGCAGTCGGCAATCACTTCGAGCGACTTCGACTTTTCGCGAACGGCAATCACTTCACCCGGAGTAACAGAGTAAGAAGGGATGTTCACCACTTGACCGTTAACGGTGATGTGACGGTGGAGCACCAACTGACGTGCAGCGGCACGAGTTGGAGCAATACCCAAACGATAAACGATGTTGTCGAGACGGGCTTCGAGAAGTTGGAGGAGCAACTCACCGGTGATACCCTTCATAGAAGAAGCCTTCTTGAAGAGGTTGCGGAATTGCTTTTCGAGCACACCATAGGTGTACTTTGCCTTTTGCTTTTCGAGTAATTGAGTGCCGTATTCCGACATTTTTCTACGTTTGTTGGCGCCATGTTGTCCGGGAGGGTTCTTCTTTTTAGCAAGCACCTTATCTTCACCGAAAATTGGTTCGCCAAGTTTACGAGCGATTTTTGATTTTGGACCGGTATATCTAGCCATTTTGTTAATTATTAAAGTTTGTGATGAATCTCGAAAGTGCAGCCGCGATTGCAGAGAGGTTGATATTAAAGTACAATCTTATTCACTTTGCCAGAGATTCGGTAAAAATAATGAAAAAATCTACAAAGAGTTAAAAAACTTGAAAGTGTAATTTCTATCGAGAATTAAACTCTTCTTCTCTTAGGAGGACGGCATCCGTTGTGTGGAAGTGGAGTGACATCGATGATTTCAGTCACTTCAATGCCAGCACCGTGAACGGTACGGATAGCTGATTCGCGGCCGTTGCCCGGACCCTTAACATAAGCCTTAACCTTGCGGAGTCCAAGGTCGAAAGCGACCTTTGCACAATCTTGAGCTGCCATTTGGGCTGCATACGGAGTGTTCTTTTTCGAACCACGGAAGCCCATCTTACCGGCGCTTGACCAAGAGATAACTTGTCCCTCGCTGTTAGCAAGACACACAATAATGTTGTTAAAAGAAGAATGAACATGGAGCTGACCAACTGCGTCAACCTTAACATTTCTCTTCTTTGCTGCGACTGTTTTTTTTGCCATACTTTAATATTATTTAGTAGCTTTCTTTTTGTTAGCAACTGTTTTCTTGCGGCCCTTACGAGTGCGGGCGTTGTTCTTAGTGCTTTGGCCACGCACAGGCAGGCCATTGCGGTGACGGATGCCACGATAGCAACCGATGTCCATCAAACGCTTGATGTTCAATTGAGTTTCGCTACGAAGGTCACCTTCAACCTTGTAGTTGGCGCCAATCACTTCGCGCACCTTTGCAGCCTGGGCATCGCTCCAGTCCTTCACTTTGATGTCTTCGCTGATTCCAGCAGTCTTCAGGATGGTAGCTGCAGCGCTGCGGCCGATTCCATAGATATAAGTCAAGGCTATAACACCTCTCTTGTTTTGGGGTAAATCTACTCCGACAATTCTTACTGCCATATATTATTACTGTTATTTTTCAAAAATAATATAAATTATCCTTGACGTTGTTTGTACTTAGGATTTTTCTTGTTAATCACATATAAGCGACCTTTACGACGAACAATCTTGCATTCTGGGGTACGCTTCTTAACTGATGCTTTTACTTTCATATCGTATTGTAGTTTTTTTATTTATATCTAAAAGCAATTCTTCCTTTCGAGAGATCGTAGGGTGACATTTCTACTTTCACTTTGTCGCCGGGCAGAATCTTGATGTAGTGCATGCGCATCTTGCCCGAAATATGGGCAGTGATTTCATGACCGTTTTCCAATTCTACGCGGAACATTGCATTCGACAATGCTTCTACAATTACTCCGTCTTGCTCGATAGCCTGTTGTTTTGCCATATATTTAATTTCAAATTGATTTATCGCCTAAAACTTCTTCAACATATTTGAACGAAGAAAGGATATCCGGTTTGCCGTTGTGAATGGCAATGGTGTGCTCGTAGTGTGCCGACGGTTTGCGGTCCTTGGTTCGGCAAGTCCAGCCGTCGCGTTCGACAACTATGTTCTTGCTTCCGAGGTTAATCATTGGCTCGATGGCAATCACCATACCGTTTTTGATGAGCGGGCCCACACCTCGACGTCCATAGTTTGGCACTTCGGGGTCTTCGTGAAGCTTTCGGCCTACGCCATGACCCGTAAGTTCTCTCACAACGCTGTAGCCACGCTTTTCGCAATATTCCTGAATGGAATGGCCGATGTCGCCAATGCGATTGCCCGGCAGGGCGTGTTCGATGCCAACGTAGAGCGATTCCTTGGTTGTCTGCAGCAGCTTGTGCACTTCAGGGGCCACTTCACCAACCTCAAATGTGTAGGTTGAATCGCCGTTGAATCCGTCTTTCACAGCACCACAGTCAATCGAAACGATGTCGCCTTCGCGAAGGGCATAGTTCGAAGGTATGCCGTGCACCACATTCTCGTTAACCGAGATGCAGAGAGTGTTGGGATATCCTGCATATCCAAGGAAGCCAGGCACTGCGCCTTGCGAGCGGATGAACTCCTCGGCTATGCTATCAAGTTTGAGGGTTGTCACCCCGGGAGCCACCCACTTGGCCATTTCGCCAAGTGTTCGGGCTACCACGAGATTTGCCTCTCTTAATAATTCAATTTCTTCTTCTGTCTTAAGATAAATCATTTAATCACGTCTCCTTATAATAGAGTAAAGCAGGGTTTAATAAGCGCCTGTTGTACGACCTTTAATTTTACCCGACTTCATCAAGCCATCGTAGTGGTGCATGCTCAAGTGGCTTTCGACCTGAGCAAGAGTGTCGAGCACAACACCCACAATGATAAGCAATGATGTTCCACCAAAGAATTGTGCGAAATTCTGACTTACACCGCAAATGCGAGCAAAAGCAGGCAAAATGGCTACAATACCCAAGAAGATTGAACCGGGCAGAGTGATGCGCGACATAATCGAGTCGAGATAGTCGGCAGTCTTAGTGCCGGGCTTAACACCCGGAATAAAGCCATTGTTGCGCTTCAAGCCATCAGCCATATCGGTTGGACGAACGGTGACAGCCGTATAGAAGTAAGTGAACGCAATGATAAGGAAGAAGTAAACAAGGTTATACCAGAAGCCGCTCATATCGCTGAATGCGCGAACAAAAGCGCTGTTCTGACCCGTGCTACCAAATCCTGCAAGAGTGATAGGGATGAACATGATGGCCTGAGCAAAGATGATAGGCATCACGTTAGCAGCATTAACCTTCAAAGGGATATACTGACGAACACCGCCCACTTGCTTGTTGCCTACGATGCGCTTGGCATATTGCACAGGCACCTTGCGAGTGCCTTGAACCAAGAGCACAGCACCGGCAATCACAGCAAACAACAGGATGATTTCAACCAAGAACATTACAAGACCACCCTGAGCCGTAGTAAGACGGTTAGTGAATTCCTCAATGAATGCGCCAGGGAATCGGGCGATAATACCTACAAGGATGATGAACGAGATACCGTTGCCGATACCCTTGTCGGTAATCTTCTCACCAAGCCACATGATGAACATACTGCCGGCGGCAAGAATGACGGTGAGATAAAGAATCGTCCAATATCCAAAACTCGACACACCACCTGCAGCGTGCACCTGATACTGAAGGTTCATCAAATAAGCCGGACCCTGAAGCAACAGGATGAATACTGTGAGGTAACGAGTGTATTGGTTGAGTTTTGTACGCCCACTCTCGCCTTCACGTTGCATCTTCTGGAACGATGGCAGCACCATGCCCAAAAGCTGAATTACGATTGAAGCCGTGATGTAAGGCATAATACCCAAGGCGAAAATCGAGGCTTGCGAGAACGCACCACCCGAGAACATGTCGAGCAACTGCATCAAGCCACCGCTTGTGAAGTTGCGCAACGCATCGAGCTCAGCAGGGCTGATTCCGGGCAAAACCACATAGCAACCGAATCGGTAGACAAGCACCAACGCGATTGTAATGGTGATTCGCTTGCGCAAATCCTCAATTTTCCAGATGTTTTTTATTGTATCAACAAATCTCATTGGGAATCGGTGTTATTAGATTTTTTCTACTGTTCCACCAGCTGCCACGATAGCCTCTTCAGCCGAGCGAGAGAAAGCATTTGCAGCAACATCAATCTTCTTTGACAATGTGCCTACGCCAAGCACCTTTACCAATTGGTTCTTGCGCACCTTGCCTGCAGCCAGGAGGTCGGCAACAGTTACCTTATCGAGACCGGCAGCCACAGCAACCTCGTCGATTACCGACAGATTAACGGCCTTGTATTCCACACGGAAGTGGTTCTTGAAGCCGAACTTAGGCAAACGGCGTTGAAGTGGCATCTGACCGCCTTCGAAACCAACTTTGTTCTTATAACCGGAACGCGACTTAGCACCCTTGTGACCACGGGTAGATGTACCACCCTTGCCAGAGCCGGCACCGCGACCAATTCTTTTACCTTTCTTGTTAGAACCTACAGCAGGTTGTAAATTACTTAAATCCATAATTAAACTGAAAATATTTAAGCGTTAGTCACTTCAACAAGGTGACTTACAGATTTAACCATACCCAAGACTGATGGAGTAGCTTCCTTCACCACCACTTGATTCAATTTCTTAAGTCCAAGAGCATCGAGAGTTGCCTTTTGAACTGCAGGACGGCCAATACGGCTCTTCACTTGCTTAATCATTATTTTTGCCATAATTCTTCAACAAATTTTTAACCGTTAAACACTTTATCCAGACTTACGCCACGGTGTTGAGCCACCTGCATCGGGCTGCGCATTTCGCCGAGAGCAGCGATTGTAGCCTTAACAAGGTTGTGAGGGTTCGACGAACCCTTGCTCTTTGCAAGCACGTCGGTGATACCAACGCTTTCGAGCACGGCACGCATAGCACCACCGGCCTTAACACCCGTACCGGGAGTAGCAGGCTTGAGGATGATGCGCGAACCGCCGAACTTAGCAATCTGTTCGTGAGGGATAGTGCCCTTGTGAACAGGAACCTTGATAAGATTCTTCTTAGCAGCCTCCACGCCCTTAGCAATGGCAGTGGTGACTTCGTTAGCCTTACCGAGGCCGTAACCGATGATGCCGTTTTCGTTACCTACAACGACAATAGCCGCGAAAGTGAATGTACGACCACCCTTGGTCACCTTAGTGGTGCGGTTGATTGCAACAAGGCGGTCCTTCAATTCAATATCGTTAGTCGATTTAACTCTGTTATTTTTATTTACCATGATTTCTTAAAATTTAAGTCCGCCTTTGCGAGCGCCTTCAGCTAATGATTTAACTCTACCATGGAACAAGAAACCGTTACGGTCGAAAACGACCTCGTTGATGCCGGCAGCAATAGCCTTAGCAGCCACGTTTTCGCCAACCTTTTCAGCGATTTCGCTCTTAGTTCCTTCTGCAATTCCCTTCGAAGAAGCTGCAACCAGTGTACGACCTGCTTCATCGTCGATGAGCTGTACATAAATCTGCTTGTTGCTTCTGAAAACGCTCATGCGTGGACGTGCGGCAGTGCCGGAGATGCGGCCACGGATGCGTTTCTTGATTTTAATTCTTCTTGCTATCTTAGATACCATAATTGTTCTAATTATTATTTGGCAGATGCCGATTTACCTGACTTACGACGAATAACCTCACCTACGAACTTAATACCCTTGCCCTTGTAAGGTTCAGGCTTGCGCAGCGAACGAATCTTGGCACACACCTGACCGAGCAATTGCTTGTCGCTCGATTCGAGGATGATGAGAGGATTCTTGTTGCGTTCGCTCTTGGCTTCAACCTTGATTTCGGCCGGCAGACGCAAATAGATAGCGTGCGAGAAGCCGAGTGCGAGTTCAAGAACCTGACCGTTGGCAGTGGCACGATAACCTACACCAACAAGCTCCATTTCTTTCTTGTAACCTTCGCTCACACCAACAACCATGTTGTGGATGAGTGCACGGTACAAACCGTGTTGAGCACGCGACTGACGCTCGTCGTTGGGACGTTCAACATAGATGTGACCATCTTCAACCTTGATGGTAAGTTCAGGATTCAACTTTTGTGACAATTCTCCCTTAGGACCTTTCACTGTGATAACGCCGTCTTTAACCGACACATCAACTTTAGCAGGCAACACAATTGGCAATTTTCCTATTCTTGACATATTATATTCCTCCTATAAATTAATAAACGTAACACAATACTTCACCACCAATCTGCTGAGCCTTAGCCTCCTTGTTGGTCATCAAGCCCTTTGATGTAGAAATGATGGCGATGCCTAAACCATTGAGCACACGTGGCATGTCCTTGTAGCCAGTGTACTGGCGAAGACCTGGACGAGACACACGTTGCAAACTCTTGATAGCGTTGACCTTGTCAATCGGGTCATACTTGAGGGCGATTTTGATAGTGCCGCCCGGAACATTGCCTTCGATGAACTTGTAGTTCAAGATGTAGCCCTGTTCGAAGAGGATCTTAGTGATGCCTCTCTTCAATTTCGAAGAAGGGATTTCAACGACTCTATGTTGAGCCTTGATCGCATTCCTCAATCTTGTTAAATAATCTGCTATTGGATCTGTCATAAAAAATTTGTTTTAAATTGATTCGGTGAATTCGCCGAACAATATTTAATACTAAAAATTTATTGTAATCGTTTCGTTATGCTTTGATTCGATTTCGATTGCGTTGTGCACTGGCACGCAAGTGAGCACGTGCCCCCGGCACGGGGGCTGCCCCCTCTTTCTATTACCAGCTTGCCTTCTTAACGCCGGGTATCAAGCCTGCCGAAGCCATTTCGCGGAATTGGATACGCGAGATGCCGAATTGGCGCATATAACCCTTTGGACGGCCGGTGATTTTGCAACGGTTGTGCATACGCACCGGGCAAGCGTTCTTAGGAAGTGCTTGAAGAGCTTCGTAGTCGCCGGCTGCTTTGAGTTCAGCACGCTTCTTGGCATACTTGGCAACGAGCTTTGCTCTCTTCACTTCGCGAGCCTTCATTGATTCTTTTGCCATAGTTCTATCAGATTAGTTTTTTGCGTTTTTAAACGGAAGACCGAATTCTTTCAACAGTTCGTAACCTTCTTCGTCGGTTTGGGCAGTGGTAACAAAGGTGATGTTCATACCCATAAGCTTCTGAATGGTGTCGATGTTGATTTCCGGGAAGATGATTTGCTCGGTGATACCCACAGTGTAGTTGCCACGGCCGTCGAGCTTGCCTTCAATACCCTTGAAGTCGCGGATACGAGGAAGAGCGATGCGGATGAAACGTTCCATGAACTCATACATGCGGTCGCGACGCAAAGTAACGCGCACGCCGATAGGCATCTTCTTACGCAACTTGAAGTTCGAGATGTCTTTCTTCGACAGGGTTTGAACAGCCTTCTGACCGGTAATCATAGTCAATTCGTTGATAGCTGTTTCAATCACCTTCTTGTCGGCAGTAGCCTCACCAAGACCTTCGTTGATAACAATCTTAACAAGGCGAGGTACCTGCATCGAAGAAGTGTAGTTAAACTTCTTCAGCAATGCAGGGGCAATTCTCTCATCATATTCTTTCTTTAGAGTTGTCATTATTTAATCTCCTCTCCTGATTTTTTTGAAATTCTTACTTTTTTGCCATCTTCGTTCACCTTGTAACCTACACGAGTAGGCTTGCCGCTCTTAGGGTCGAGGAGCTGAAGATTCGAAACGTGGATAGGCGCTTCCATCTTCACCAGACCGCCTTGAGGGTTCTTTGCGTTAGGCTTGGTGGCCTTAGTCACCATGTTGATACCTTCAACCACCGCACGGTTCTTGCTGATAAGCACCTTAAGCACGCGGCCCGTCTTACCCTTGTCCTCGCCGGCATTAACGTAAACGGTATCACCCTTTTTAATATGCAATTTAGTCATATCTGTAATAAAATGTTTACTTTAAAGATTAAAGAACTTCAGGTGCCAAAGAAACAATCTTCATGTTGGTGGCGCGCAATTCACGAGCCACAGGGCCGAAGATACGTGTACCTCTCAATTCACCCGATGCATTCAATAAAACACATGCGTTGTCGTCGAAACGGATATACGAACCGTCGGCGCGACGGATTTCCTTCTTTGTTCTGACAACTACTGCTTTCGATACAGTACCTTTCTTCACATCAGAAGAAGGAATTGCGTTCTTAACGGTAACCACGATGATGTCACCTACTGAAGCGTAACGGCGTCCTGTGCCACCAAGCACATGGATGCAGAGCACTTCGCGTGCGCCACTGTTGTCTGCTACTACTAATCGGCTTTCAGTCTGTATCATAATTACTTAGCTTTTTCGATTATTTCTACTAATCTCCATCTCTTGGTTTTGCTCAATGGACGAGTTTCCATCAGGCGAACAGTGTCGCCCAGGTTGCACTCGTTCTTTTCATCATGAGCATGGTATTTCTTTGTCTTGTTGACAAACTTACCGTAGATTGGGTGTTTCTCCTTCCACTTGATAGTTACAGTGATTGTCTTATCACCCTTGTTGCTTGAAACAACCCCAATTCTTTCTTTTCTTAAATTTCTCTTTTCCATGTTCTGTCTTGGGGATTACTTGATGTTTAATTCGCGAGCGCGCAACTCAGTCTTCATACGTGCAATCATCTTTCTGTCGGCTGTAATCTTTGCAGGATTATCCAAAGGCGAGATAGAATGATTTATCTTCATCTGAAGGTATTCTTTTTCAGCCACCTCAAGGCGCTCTTGAAGGTCCTTGGTGCTAAGTTCTTTGATTTCTTCCTTTTTCATAATCTAAAAATGTATTACACGTTTTGAGTTGGGTCATAGTCGCGACGTACGACGAACTTGGTGGTCACTGGAAGTTTCTGGGCTGCAAGGCGAAGCGCTTCTTTTGCGATGTCGAAACTTACGCCTTCAACTTCGATGATTATACGGCCTGGAGTGATTGGGAACACATAGGCTTCAGGCGAACCTTTACCTTTACCCATACGCACGTCGGCAGGCTTCTTGGTGATTGGCTTGTCCGGGAAGATTCGAATCCAAATTTGACCCTGACGCTGCATGTAGCGTGTTACGGCTACACGGGCAGCCTCAATCTGACGGGCTGTAATCCACTTTGTTTCAAGCGATTTGATTCCGAATGAACCGAATGCCAACTGATTACCGCGGCCGGCGAAGCCTTTGCTCACGCCTTTCGCAGGTCTTCTGTATTTTACTCTTTTAGGTTGTAACATTGTTCTGTTCTTTCAAAGTCGGTTTAACGATTGTTTTTTTGCTTTCTGAAGCCGCCTTTGCGAGCTCCGTTGTTATTACCACGACCTTCCTTGCTGTTGTTGGTGAGCTGTGGAGCAAGATCCTTCTTGCCATACACCTCGCCGCGGCAAATCCAAACCTTTACACCAATCAAGCCCACCTTGGTGAGAGCCGGAACCAGTGCATAGTCGATGTCAGCACGGAGTGTGTGAAGTGGAGTACGTCCTTCCTTGAACATCTCAGAGCGAGCCATTTCGGCGCCGTTGAGACGTCCGCTCACTTGCACCTTGATGCCCTCGGCACCTACACGCATTGTAGAAGCCACAGCCATCTTAACGGCACGACGGTAAGCAATCTTACCCTCAATTTGATGAGCGATTTGCGAAGCAACGATTTGAGCATCGAGCTCCGGACGCTTCACTTCGTAGATGTTGATTTGAACATCCTTCTCGGTAATTTTCTTCAATTCTTCCTTAAGCTTGTCAACCTCGCTACCGGCCTTGCCGATAATCACGCCTGGGCGCGATGTGCACACGGTGATGGTGACCAACTTAAGAGTTCTCTCGATAACGATGCGAGATACACTACCCTTTGCCAAACGAGCATTCAGGTACTTGCGGATTTTTGAATCTTCAAGCAAAGTATCTCCATAGTTGTTGCCGCCATACCAGTTAGAATCCCAACCTCTGATGACGCCTAAGCGGTTGCTTATTGGATTAACTTTTTGTCCCATGATTATGCTTCAGTTTTAGCGTTAGTAGTTATAGTGTCCACGAACAATGTAACGTGATTTGAACGTTTGCGAATGCGGTATCCACGACCCTGTGGGGCTGGACGGAGGCGCTTGAGCATTGGAGCGCAGTCAACAAAAATCTTGCTCACTACCAATTCGCCTTCTTCTGCCTTACGTTCGTTCTTTTGTTCCCAATTTGCAATGGCAGAGCGGAGAAGCTTCTCCACTTTTGCTGCGGCTTCTTTATTTGAGAATTTAAGTAAACCAAGAGCACGGTTAACTTCCACGCCACGAATCATGTCAGCCACCAGACGCATCTTGCGAGGCGAGCTTGGCACATTCTTCAGCTTGGCAAAGCTAACTTGCTTCTTAGCCTGCTTGATAAGTTCTGCTGATTCTCTTTTTCTTTTACCCATTGTAGTATTTAATTCTTTTTTTTGTCAAAAAAATGCTATTCCCAGGCCCTTACTTCTTGTTGCCGCCGTGACCACGGAAGATACGAGTTGGAGCGAATTCGCCAAGCTTGTGACCTACCATGTTTTCGGTTACATACACGGGAATGAACTTGTTTCCATTGTGCACTGCGAAAGTGTGACCAACGAAATCAGGCGAAATCATTGATGCGCGCGACCAAGTCTTGATAACGGCCTTCTTGCCGCTTTCTTCCATGGCTGCCACCTTCTTCTCGAGTTTTACACTAATGAATGGGCCTTTTTTTAATGAACGACTCATAAAAATCTAATTGTTAATCAAATTACTTTTTCCTTCTTTCAATAATGTACTTAGAAGATTGCTTCTTCGGAGCACGAGTCTTCAAGCCCTTAGCGTAAAGACCTGTACGCGAACGTGGGTGTCCACCTGACTGACGGCCTTCACCACCACCCATTGGGTGGTCAACCGGGTTCATAACCACACCACGGTTGTGTGGGCGGCGACCCAACCAGCGCGAACGACCTGCCTTGCCCGATTGCTCCAGAGCGTGGTCGCTGTTACCAACCACACCGATGGTAGCCTTGCATGCGGCAAGAATCTTGCGGGTTTCTCCCGAAGGTAATTTGACAATAGCATAATTTCCTTCTCGCGAAGTCAACTGAGCGAAGTTGCCGGCGCTGCGTGCAATCTTTGCACCTTGGCCCGGACGCAACTCGATGTTGTGAATTAAAGTACCAACAGGTATGTTACTAAGTGGAAGTGCATTTCCCAAATCTGGGGTTGCATTTTCACCGCTTACTACTGTAGAGCCAACTTGCAAACCGTTGGGTGCGATAATGTAAGCCTTCGAGCCATCAACATAGTAAAGCAATGCGATACGAGCCGAACGGTTCGGGTCGTATTCAATTGCCTTAACTGTTGCTGGCACACCGTCTTTGTTGCGCTTGAAATCGATGAGACGCAGTTTACGCTTGTGACCGCCGCCCAAATAGCGCATTGTGCGATGGCCCTCGTTGTTGCGTCCGCCAGTTACTCTCTTACCGACAACAAGCGATTTCTCTGGTGTACTAGCAGTGATGTCATCAAATACACCAATAATCTTGTGTCTTTGCCCCGGTGTTGTGGGCTTTAGTTTTCTTACTGCCATTTTCTATTATTAAATATTGCTATAAAAATCAATAGTTTGACCTTCAGCCAAAGTCACTACCGCCTTTTTGAAGGCTGCAACTTTGCCACGAAGAAGGCCGCTCTTTGTGTAGCGCTGCTTGCGCTTGCCACTGTAGTTCATTGTGTTCACCGAAACCACCTTAACATCGTAGAGCTTTTCTACCAAGCTCTTGATTTGATATTTGTTGGCGTCAGGAGATACACGGAACGAGTAGCGACCCGACTTTTCAGTCACCAAATTTGCCTTTTCGGTTACGATAGGTTGAATTGATATTTCCATTAATTATACCTCCTATAATTTTAAAATTGGTTCAACACAGCGACACTGCTCTCAGTGACTACCATCTTCTTGTTGTCAAGAATTTTGTAGGTATTCAACTCAGAAGCAGTTACAATGTTTGCGCCCTCTACGTTACGAGCAGACAAATATACGTTTTTCTTCTGAGCCTCTAAAACTACGAGCACCTTTTGGCCTGCAATTTCAAGATTTTTAGCAAAGTTTACGAAATTTTTAGTCTTTGGTGCTTCGAAGTTGAAGTCTTCAACAACTACAATCTCATTTTTCTGAGCCTTATAAGTCAATGCCGATTTGCGTGCCAAAGCCTTTACCTTCTTGTTCAATTTGAAAGAATAGTTGCGTGGACGTGGACCGAATACGCGACCACCACCTACCAACAGCGGCGAGTTGATGTCGCCTCGGCGAGCACCGCCACCACCCTTTTGGCGGCCGAGCTTCTTAGTACTACCTGCAACTTCGCTTCTTTCCTTCGACTTGTGAGTACCCTGGCGTTGGTTAGCCAAGTACTGCTTAACATCGAGATAGATTGCGTGACTGTTTGGTTCTTCCAAGCCAAACACTTCATCATTAAGGGTTACCTTCTTCCCGGTGTCCTTACCTTCAATATTATATACTGCGAGTTCCATTATTTTTCAATTATGACGATTGAACCTTTGCTACCTGGAATCGAACCCTTAACAACGAGGAGGTTGTTTTCCGGCAACACTTTTACTATTTGTAGATTTTGTACGGTTACGCGTTCGTTACCCATTTGGCCGGCCATGCGCATGCCCTTGAACACCTTTGCAGGATAAGAGCAGGCACCGATTGAACCCGGAGCACGAAGACGGTCGTCCTGACCGTGAGTAGCTTGACCTACACCGCCGAAGCCGTGACGCTTTACTACACCTTGATAACCTTTACCTTTCGAAGTACCGATAACATCTACAAATTTTGCATCGCTGAGGAAATCGACAGTGATGGTATCACCCAATTTGTATTCGCCGTCAAAATTCTTGAACTCGGCCAAGTGTCTTTGAGGAGCTACTCCTGCCTTGCTGAAGTGACCTGCCATTGGCTTGGTTGTGTGCTTCTCTGTCTTCTCTTGGAAGCCGAGCTGCAATGCCTCATAGCCGTCTTTCTCTACAGTTTTCACTTGAGTAACTACACAAGGACCTACTTCGATAACAGTGCACGGTATGTTCTTACCGTCGGCACTGAATACGGATGTCATTCCGATTTTCTTTCCTAATAATCCTGGCATTTCTCTTTAATTTTTAAAATGTTTTCTTAATTACGATGAATTGATTGAATAAAACTGTGTTTTGATTTTGCCCTGTCGGGGCTCAGCGTCTTATCACACCTTGATTTCTACTTCAACGCCACTTGGCAATTCAAGCTTCATCAAAGCATCAACGGTCTTTGCTGTCGAGCTGTTGATGTCGATAAGTCTCTTGAACGACGACAACTGGAACTGTTCGCGGCTCTTCTTGTTAACGAATGTAGAACGGTTAACAGTGAAGATGCGCTTGTGAGTTGGCAATGGAATTGGACCGCTCACTTCGGCGCCAGTAGCCTTCACAGTCTTAACAATCTTCTCAGCCGACTTGTCGACCAAGTTGTGATCGTAAGATTTCAATTTAATTCTGATTTTTTGGCTCATATGTTTTTTGTAAATATAACTGTTATTTCAACAAATCTACGCGGCCTTGGCATTCTGTCAGGACTGCTTTTGCAATTGATGTGCTCACTTCAGCATAGTGCGAGAACGACATTGTTGAAGTTGCACGACCCGATGTGATGGTACGCAATGCTGTCACGTAGCCAAACATCTCGGCAAGTGGAGCCTTTGCCTTTACGATGCGGGCACCGCTGCGGCTTGTTTCCATACCTTCAACCTGACCGCGACGCTTGTTCAAGTCGCCAATCACGTCACCCATGCTTTCTTCCGGAGTTACTACTTCAACCTTCATGATAGGCTCGAGAAGCACCGGACGAGCTTGCTCACATGCCTTCTTGAATGCTTGAATAGCACAAAGCTCAAACGACAATTGGTCAGAGTCAACCGGGTGGAACGAACCGTCAATCAAAGTAACCTTGAGTTGTTCAACCGGGTAGCCAGCCAATACACCGTTCTTCATAGCAGTGGTGAAACCTTTCTGCACCGATGGGATGAATTCCTTAGGAATGTTACCACCCTTAACTTCGTCAACAAACTGCAAGCCGCCTTCGAAGCCTTCGTCAACCGGTTCAACGCGAACGATGATGTCGGCAAACTTACCGCGACCACCGGTCTGCTTCTTGAACACTTCGCGAAGCTCAACGCTCTTGGTGATGCTTTCCTTATAAGTTACTTGCGGACGACCTTGGTTACATTCAACCTTGAATTCGCGACGCAGACGGTCGATAATGATATCGAGGTGAAGCTCACCCATACCGCTGATTACGGTCTGACCGGTTTCTTCGTTAGTCTGTACGCGGAATGTCGGGTCTTCTTCAGCAAGCTTCTGCAAGCCTACGCCAAGACGGTCGAGGTCCTTTTGAGTCTTTGGCTCAACAGCGATACCGATAACCGGGTCGGGGAAGTCCATTGCTTCGAGCACGATTGGAGCATCTTCGGCACAAAGGGTGTCGCCTGTGCGGATATCCTTGAAACCTACGCCGGCACCGATGTCACCGCAGCCAATGGCTTCCATTGGATTCTGCTTGTTAGAGTGCATCTGGAAGAGGCGCGAGATACGTTCCTTCTTGCCCGAGCGAGTATTGAGCACGTAGCTACCTGCTTCAATCGAACCCGAATAAACGCGGAAGAACACCAGACGGCCAACATATGGGTCGGTGGCAATCTTGAATGCGAGTGCACACATCGGTTCTTCAAACAATGGCTTGCGAGTTACAACCTCGTCGCTGCCCACTGCGTGACCTTCAACACACTCAGCATCTTCAGGGCTTGGCAGATAAGCACAAACAGCATCGAGAAGTGGCTGAACGCCCTTGTTCTTGAACGAGCTACCGCAAAGCATTGGCACGATTTGCATCTTCAGAGTGGCAGTGCGCAAAGCACGCTTGATTTCGTCGATGGTGATGGTCGATGGGTCGTCGAAGTATTTTTCCATAAGCTCGTCGTCGAATTCAGCGATGGTTTCGAGCATCTTGTCGCGATAGCTTTCAGCTTCTTCAACAAGGTTGGCAGGAATTTCTTCTTCAACATAGTCGGCACCTTGCTTTTCATCCGGCCAGTAGAGAGCCTTCATCTTCACAAGGTCAACGATACCCTTGAAAGTCTCCTCGGCACCGATAGGAATTTCAATCGGGCAAGGATTAGCACCCAGCACGTCGTGCACCTGACGGCAAACCTCAAAGAAGTTGGCACCGCTGCGGTCCATCTTGTTCACGTAGCCGATGCGAGGCACGTTGTATTTGTCGGCTTGACGCCAAACTGTTTCCGACTGAGGTTCAACACCACCAACGGCACAGAATGTGGCAACGGCACCGTCGAGCACACGCAACGAACGCTCAACTTCAACGGTGAAGTCAACGTGTCCCGGAGTGTCAATCAAGTTAATCTTATACTTGTTGTTGTTGTAGTTCCAGAATGCGGTTGTTGCAGCTGAGGTGATAGTGATACCACGTTCCTGCTCTTGTTCCATCCAGTCCATGGTGGCAGCGCCATCGTGCACCTCACCGATTTTGTGAGTCAAACCGGTGTAGAACAGAATACGTTCCGAAGTTGTTGTTTTGCCGGCATCGATGTGAGCCATGATGCCGATATTTCGAGTCAGATTTAATTTCTCGTCTAATTTGCTTGCCATAATGCTTAATCTTTAATCAATTAGAATCTAAAGTGAGCGAATGCACGGTTAGCTTCTGCCATACGGTGCATATCTTCTTTTCTCTTAAATGCGCCGCCTTGTTCGTTGTAAGCGTCCATGATTTCAGCAGCAAGCTTGTCGGCCATAGTCTTACCACCGCGCTTGCGTGCAAAAATGATTAGATTTTTCATTGATATCGACTCCTTGCGGTCTGGGCGGATTTCGGTAGGAACTTGGAATGTAGCACCACCGATACGACGAGACTTAACCTCTACTTGAGGAGTAATGTTTTCGAGCGCTTTTTTCCAGATGTCAAGCGCTGGCTTCTCTTCGTTCTTCATCTTCTTGCCGACGATGTCGAGAGCTGTGTAGAAAATGGTGTACGATGTATTCTTCTTGCCATCATACATGAGGTGATTAACGAATTTCGAAACTCTTACATCACCATACACTGGGTCAGGAAGAATGACCCTTTTCTTTGGCTTAGCCTTTCTCATTTCTCAATTAAAAAAGTTGTAGTTTTAGTCCGCTTGGTTGTTTGCTTCTTTGTTCTTCAACGGCGCTCGCTTGCGCCATTTACTCAACCTGATTATAAATCAATCCAATAAAACCAAAAACTAAGTTTAAAATTAAATTTGTTTTTGTTTAAATAGTTCGAAAAGTGCTTCGTATTACTTCTTAGCAGCCTTTGGGCGCTTTGCTCCGTACTTCGAGCGACGTTGAGTGCGTCCTGCAACACCGGCTGTATCGAGAGTACCACGAACAATGTGATATCTTACACCTGGAAGGTCCTTTACACGACCGCCGCGAACCATCACGATTGAGTGTTCCTGCAAGTTGTGTCCTTCGCCTGGAATGTAAGAGTTCACTTCTTTGCCGTTGGTTAATCTCACACGAGCCACCTTACGCATTGCAGAGTTTGGCTTCTTTGGAGTGGTTGTGTAAACACGAACACACACGCCACGACGTTGTGGGCATGAATCCAAAGCAGGCGACTTACTCTTGTCTTCCAAAGATACTCGGCCTTTTCTTACTAATTGCTGAATTGTAGGCATCTTAGTTCTGTTTTTGCTTTTTAAATTGTTAAACTTTTTATATTAAATTCTGCGTTTCAGCACCATTAAATGCACCGCAACCACCTCTACCCCAACGGGTTAGACATAGTTTTGGCGTATTTCACAGCGCTCAAAAGTGATGCAAAGTTACTAACTAATTCGCTAATTACCAAATGTTTTTCGCTCTAAAACCCGCTCTGAAGCACCCTCAAACGCGCCCTGCAACGCCTCAACACGCCCCACACATTATTATATGGCACATTTCAAGCCCAAATCCCAATTTTTGAAAATCAAAATTTAACTTTATTTCACTTTGCTTATTTTTATTTAACTTCAACTTAGGCGCATCCCCGTCCTTCAACCCCTGCCGGCACTTCGCCACGGCGCGAAGGCAAATCCGGCAAGCTGCCACCCTAAAAACAGATGCAAATAATCGTCTGCAAGAGTGCGTTTTTTCAAAATTATGCCTACATTTGCACAGAACTTACGCGCCCGGCTGTTGCCGCGGCTCGCCATGCCGCCCCCCGATGGGCAGGTGACAACATCAACACTTATTTCCACCGAATTATGAAGAATATAGTATTATACGACGAAAAAGAGGTGCGCGACAATCTGCTGCCGCTAACCTACACACGCCCCGTGAGCCACATCAGAGTGGGCATCAGCACCATAAGCGAAAAATGGCAACGTGCCTTCGGCGGCGATGCCAACATCTCATACATCACGCCCGACTATCTGTCGAACAAATTCCCCACGCGCGCCACGCGCGACAATCTGTTCATTGCCTCGCACATCCTGCCCACACAACAGCTTGCCGACCTGATTGCCGACCTGAACATGGGCGAGGCATTGTGCTACAACGATGCCGCCACAGGCAAAAAGGCGGTCATCGCATTCCGCTGCTCAAAGGACGACTACCGCAAGCGCAACATCACCCCGTCGGTGGTAATCGACTTCTGCCCCGACCAGATTCGTTTCGTCTACGACATATTTCTGAAAAACGGCGAACAACTGCTCTCCGACTTCCTGGCAATAACCGAAGGGCGCAAATCGCAGCCGCTGAGCTGCACCAACACCATAGTCGGCAACCCGGTGTTCGACAACGGTTCGCCCAAGATTTTCATCGAAGAGGGCGCATCGGTTGAAGGCGCATTCCTCAACGTCACCGGCGGTCCCATCTACATCGGACGCAACGCCGAAGTGATGGAGGGCAGCTGCATACGCGCTCCGTTTGCCGCTTGCGAAAACGCCCACGTGAATATGGGCACGAAAATCTACGGCGCCACCACACTGGGTCCCTACTGCAAGGTGGGCGGCGAACTCAACAACGTGGTGATGACAGGATTCAGCAACAAGGCGCACGACGGTTTTCTGGGCAATGCCGTGATAGGCGAATGGTGCAACATCGGCGCCGGAACATCGGCATCCAACCTGAAAAACGACTACACCGAAATAAAGTTGTGGAACTACCCCTCCACCCGATTTCTGCGCACAGGGTTGCAATTTTGCGGCTTAATCATGGGCGACCACACCAAGGTGGGCGTCAACTGCATGCTCAACACCGCCACGGTGCTTGGCGTGGGCGTGAACATCCACGGCGCTGGATTCCCGAGGGCGTTCGTGCCGTCGTTCTCCGAGGGCTCGGCTGCAGGATTCACCGACGTGTCGCTGACGAAATTCTTCCAGATTGCCGAGCGCGTGATGGCACGTCGCGGCAAAACGCTCACCGACGACGACCGCAACATCTTCACCCACATCTACAATCAAGCCGACTCTTACAAATAAGGATTATTTAATTAGGTTTACCTCTGCTACAGGTGTCGTTGCCGGCACGTCGAGCAGCCTATAGTACATCATGCGTTCGCCGGCTTCGCTCACAAACTGCTGGCATAGCACAAGCATCGACGGACAACGACGGCCGTCGGCAAGCGTAACATCGTAATACGTCTGAAACACTTGCTTGTAGCCTTCAATCGGAGCACCAACGAGGCAACCGTTCAGCAGCCTCATGTCGGCGTCGCCCGGCACCGCCTCGGCTTGCGCCAAACGCGCGTTGCGAAGCGCCACGGGTACAACGGCTATTGGTTCGTCTTTGTCGAGCACCTGCGCAAGCGACGAAAACGAGAATCCCTCTACCCAATACAACCGCAATGGCATGCCGAGTGTCGACAAATGGTCCTGATGATGGTCTCTAATATCGTAAAAAGCCACTCCGTGAGCCGACGACTTCATCAGCTTAATCACTGCCTCTGCCTCGGCAGTGAGTATGCTTTGCACCCTTATCACATTTGCCATAAACAGCAAGCATACCAACAGAACAACGGCGTGAAGTGCGCCGCAGCGCGCCACCGACTTAGCCACTCGCCAATGGCGCACAATGCAACCAATGGCAACGATGGCAAACGTGGCACTAATCACTGCCATGCGAGGCTGAAAACGTATCGCAAAACTATACAAAAGCCCCACCAACGAAGCGCCTATCGAAACCACAAACAACCGGCACGAAAGCAGTCCGCGCAATTGTCGTCGCCACGCACGCACAAGCAGCATGCACGCCAACAGGGCAATCATCGCCAGCGAGACGTAGTTATATGCCAGAACTTTTGCCATCGACCTGAATTGCGGTCCATGCTGAGCATCGAATCGCAGCCACACGCCGGGAGCCGTAAGCGCCACCAGCATACCGCAACCCAGTGCAATCATCACCGCCCACCACTTTGCAGGCATCTTAAACTTCGCGCCAACAGCCCACACTCCGGCGCCGAACGCCAACGCCGCCGAGAAGCCTTCGTGCATCCATCCTGCCACAAATGCCAGCCCACATGCCACCACAGTCTCCGCCACGCCGGCCTTGCCCTCGGCTGCACGTTCTGCCTCGAGCAGCGTTGCCAGCAACAGCATGCCGGTGTAGATGTAGTTCAACTCATAATCGGCAACAAACAGATTATTACGCCATGGCAACGCCACAAGCACAACAGCCCACACGGCTGCAAGCAAGCGCCAATCGGGCGTGCTGCCACGCACAAGCCTTGCCAACAGCCACACGTAGGCAGCGGTCACGCAACCGGTAATCGCAGCATACAGCCATTTGGGTGTGAACAACGTGACTATTGGCGAAAGGATGTTGGCGAGCCTGCCATTATCTTCGCTTCTCACCGTAGATGCGAATGCCATCCACCGACGGAGCGAAAACTCGCTGCCGGCGTCAGGCAACGCATTCATATACGTATCGATAAAAACATAGTCGTCGAGTGCCAACGGCACAATATATGCCATCACGGCATAAACCGCCGCAACTACGGCGAGCACGCCGCCTGCCTGCAAGCCGCTTCCACGCGTCGCCTTATCAACTATATCACACTTTCCCATTCTTCATTCCAATATTGTAGTTCCAAAATTAAGAAAACTCCCACATCTGCGCAACACCACATGCCCCGGGGCAACAAAAAAACTGCTTGATGCGCCGCCCCATTACAGGCTGCCATCAAGCAGTTTATATCATTATCCGTTGTTGTCGATGTCACATATATTGCTGCATCAGCACCACGGCGCCGGAAGCCAGCGAACGCTTGACGTCGATTATGCGCTGATTGCCGCTGCCGCGAAACCGCAGCGAGAGGTCGCGTTCGGCAAGCACAAACGGTCCGTCTACAAGCACATCAATCGTCTCGAGCAGGCAGCGGAAATGCGGGTCGCTGACAATGTTTTCAAATTCAAACCCGGTGTAGCACCAAATGGTCTTGCCCAACTCATCCTTTATTCGTCGAGCCAACCGAGCCACCTCAGCGGCGCGATACATGGGGTCGCCACCGCTGAACGTCACGTCAAAATCGTCGTAACGCAATATCTCCATTATCTCGTCGTCGCTCATCTCCCTGCCGCCGTTCATATCCCACGACTGTGGATTGTGACAACCTTCGCAGGCGTGATGACAACCGGCAAAATAGATTGAGTCGCGAAGCCCGGGGCCGTCAACCGATGTTCCTCGGGCAATATCAAGAACTCGCAGTGCCATGCCTATTCAATTAATCGTATGTTATCCCCCGACACTCGGCGTCAGCTCCATCACTTGTGCACCACGCGGTCGCGCAACTCAGCCAGCTTTGCCGAATTCCAGCGGTCGGTGGTACCCACCAGATAGCCGGTGATGCGTTGCAACTTATCGATTTCTGTGCTGCCGCACTTCGGGCATACTTTCAACTCGGCTTGCGAATCTTCATATCCGCAGGTCATGCAGCGGTTGCGGTTGTGGTTAACCGAGCCGTAGCCAATGTTGTATTTGTCCATGATGTCGACAATCTGCATCACAGCCTCAGGGTTGTGAGTGGCATCGCCGTCAATCTCCACATAGAAAATGTGCCCACCGCGGGTGAGGTCGTGATACGGAGCCTCTATTTCAGCCTTATGGCGTGGGCTGCAGTGATAGTAGACAGGCACATGGTTCGAGTTGGTATAATAGTCCTTGTCGGTCACGCCCGGCACAATGCCAAACTTCTTGCGGTCGCCCTTGGTGAATCGGCCCGAGAGACCTTCGGCAGGCGTTGCCAGAATACTGAAGTTGTGCTGATAGCGTTCCGAAAAGTCGTTGGCTCGGTCGCGCATATACGACACAATCTTCAAGCCTAATTCCTGAGCCTCAGCGCTCTCGCCGTGATGCTTGCCTACAAGGGCAATCAAGCATTCTGCCAAGCCGATGAAGCCAATGCCCAGCGTACCCTGGTTGATTACCGACTGGATGGTTTCGTTGCGGTCGAGAGTGGCAGCACCGTTCCACAACTTCGACATCACCAGCGGGAATTGCTTCACCAAAGCAGTCTTTTGGAAGTCGTAGCGGTCGCACAGCTGACGGGCAGTCACCTCAAGCATATTATCGAGCTTGGCAAAGAACATGTCGATGCGCTGTTGCTTATTCTCAATTTCGCGGCACTCGAGCGCCAGTTTGACGATGTTGATGGTAGAGAACGACAGGTTGCCTCGGCCCACCGACGTTTTTTCGCCGAAACGGTTTTCAAACACGCGGGTGCGACATCCCATAGTGGCAATCTCATATTTGTAACGCTCCGGGTCGTCGGCACGCCATTTTTCGTTATAATTATAGGTGGCATCGAGGTTCACGAAATTCGGGAAGAAACGACGTGCAGTCACCTTGCAAGCATATTGATAGAGGTCGTAGTTGCGGTCGCCGGGCAAATAGCTGACGCCGCGCTTCTTTTTCCAAATCTGTATAGGGAAAATTGCTGTCGCACCGTTGCCCACACCTTCGTAGGTCGACTTGAGCAGTTCGCGAATAATGCAACGGCCTTCAGCCGAAGTGTCGGTACCATAGTTAATCGAACTGAACACCACCTGGTTGCCACCGCGCGAGTGGATGGTGTTCATGTTGTGGATGAACGCCTCCATTGCCTGATGCACGCGAGCCACGGTGCGGTTGATGGCATGCTGCAGCACACGCTCTCTGCCTTCGAGGCCGTCGAGCGGTTTCTGCAGATAGTCGTCAAGCTCCAACTCGTACATGTCGCTGTGGTCCTGACCGTCGAATTTCTCGATGTTCTTCACCTCCTCGACAAACGACGAGCGCACGTATGGTGCCAGATAGAAGTCGAATGCAGGGATGGCTTGTCCGCCGTGCATCTCGTTTTGTGCCGTCTCCAGCGATATGCAGGCAATCACACTTGCCGTTTCGATGCGCTTTGCAGGACGCGATTCGCCGTGACCGGCTGTGAAGCCATACTTCAGTATGTTGTCGAGCGGGTGCTGCACGCAAGTGAGGCTCTTGGTGGGATAGTAATCCTTGTCGTGAACGTGCAGATAGTTGCCACGCACCGCCTCTTTCGACTCGGGCGAAAGCAGATAGTCGTCAACGAATTTCTTGGTGGTTTCGCTGGCGAACTTCATAATCATGCCGGCAGGGCTGTCGGCATTCATATTGGCGTTTTCGCGAGTCACGTCGTTGTTCTTGGCGTTGATAATCTCCAGAAACACGTCGCGAGTCTTGGCATTGCGCGCAATGCGGCGCTGGTCGCGATATGCAATATATTTTTTCGCAACTTCCTTGCGCGAACTCTTCATCAGTTCATCTTCCACCATATCCTGAATCTGCTCAACTTCCATGTTTTCGCGTCCGCGTGCAGTGATACGGTCAACAATACGCATTATCAAGCTTTCGTCTTCGCCTTTCTCGGTTTGCAGCATAGCTTTACGAATGGCAGCCTTAACTTTCTCCTCGTTATAGCCCACAATTCGCCCATCTCGTTTTACAACGGTCTGTATCATTTTTCTAAAAAAAATTTAAAAGTAAGATATTAAGATTTTACAAATAAAACAGGTTAATTTTCAGTAGCTAACACTGATTGTTTTAGTTATGCAAAACTATATAATTGTTCACACTTTTGCAATACTTATCCCAAAATATTTCTGTAAAAATTTTCGTTTTGGAAAACTTTTACCCCTTATCAAAAATTCACTTTATTGATAATCAGGTAGTTAAAAATTTTTTTGGAAAACTTTTACACCCTATCGATGTTACAAAAATATCAAAAATACCAACCTATAGGGAATTACGTCTGTTAATTATTCACACTTTTAACACAACGCCACACAACGCTTCATCCTATGCGTTTACGCAGCCACTTGCGACCGGTGCGCAGCCTGCGGGTGAAGATGGATGTCGACGAGTTGATGTCGCTTGTCATAGGGTCGCTGAACGACACCAGCTGAGGCGATTCGCCAAACTGTTCGGGGTAAACCATCAGCATGTTTGTGTGCGAGAAGTAGCGGCCAAGCAGACTTGCCAGGTCATCCATCACCGGGTTGAACGACAGCGACGTGTGGCGCGCCGCAATCACCACCAGCAGGTCGTCGTCCTGCAGCCGGTTGGCAAGCAGCGCAAAATCGTTCCAATCGGAGAACTCGCGGTATTCTTGATTCACATCGATGTTTTCGTTGTGTATCACACCGCGAATGAGGGGCTTCATGGCAAGCGGGCACTCAAACACCAGCGTGCAGCCAATGCGCGAAGCCAACGTAGCCACGCGTATAACCCACGCTTCGAAGCCGGTTTCGTACTCCGCCTTTTCGGGCACCACAACCACCACGCGCATGAGGGTGTTCACCGGTATGTAGCAACGCGAAATAATCACCATCTTGTTGGTGTCGCGCAACAACGCCTCGATTTTTCCGCCCAAATAGCTGTCGGTGACCACGCTGCCGCGCAGGTGCATGCCCACCACCACATCGCTGATGTCGCGCTCCTTCATCACGTTCACTATTCCTGCCACGGTGTTAAGGTCGTAGCGCTCAATGGCACTCATCGCCACGTTGGCTGCCGCTGCAGTGTTGCATGCCAGTTTCAGTGCCGTTTCGCCTATTGCCTTGCTTGAGTTGCTGTTGTCGTTGCGCACATGCAGCGCAAATATCGATTCCGATGTGGTGCGGCGTTTCATCATCAGCGCCAAGTCAACCAGACTGGCAGCCGTGACGGGGTTCGACACCGGAATGAGCGTGCTCATCAGGCGGCGACGTGGCTTCTCGCCCGAGTCGCGCCCTTCGGTGAGCATGCGCAACTTCACCTTTGCCGCAGCGCCCGAAGTCACTATCGGAGCAAGGGCGCAGGTGACGAGTATCATCACCACCGTGCCGTTGAGCACCGTGGTGCCCAGCATGCGCGAGCCGTCGGGAAGTATCATGTTATAGCCAATGGTCACCACTGCCAGCGCCACTGCCGTGTGTGCCGTGGTGAGCCCGAACATCACTTGTCGGTCGGCAGCCCGCATGGCAAACCACTTCTGCGCCACGTATGCAGCCAGCCACTTGCTGACAAGTCCTATTACAAGCATGTTCAACGCCACTATGATGGTGTCGGTTTGAACTATCACACTCACATCCACCATCATACCCACACCTATAAGAAAATAAGGAATAAACAAAGCATTGCCCACAAACTCGATGCGGCTCATCAACGGCGACACGTTAGGCACAAACCGGTTAAGCAGCAGTCCGGCATAGAACGCGCCGAGCACCGCCTCAAGCCCGATTACCTGCGCCAGCCACGATGCCAGGAACACCATTGCCAGCACAAACACAAATTGAGTGACATTGTCGCTATACTTCTTGAAGAACCAACGCGCCAGCCGCGGGAACAAATAGAGCAACGCGGCACAATAGGCTCCCAGCTTCAGCAATATCCACACCAGGTTAATCACATTGAAGCCGCCGCTACGGTTCACGTCCACTGCCACAGCAAGCACAAGCAGCGCACCTATCACTGCCACTATGGTGCCCACAATGGCTATCAGCACCGCCGGACTCTTGGTGATGCCGAAACGTGCCACCACAGGATAGGAGATGAGGGTGTGTGAAGCATACATCGACGCCATAAGCAGCGACACCGCCCAGTCGAGGTGCAACAGATACACACTGGCAAGCGTGCCCATTGCCATCGGAATCAAAAAGGTAAGCAATCCGAAGCAAAGCCCGCGACGCAGATTCAGCCGCAGGTGAAACATGTCAATCTCAAGACCTGCCAGAAACATCAAATACAGCAGACCCACCTGACCGAATATCTCGAAACTGCTGTCGCGGTCGAGCAGATTGAATCCATAAGGACCCACCGCAACGCCTGCCACAATCAAGCCCACGATGTGCGGGACACGAATCATATTCAGCAACAACGGCGCAAACAGGATTATCACCAGTACCAAAAAGAATATCAGCACCGGGTTGGTTATCATTGCCTGTGTTGCCATAACATCCATTGTCGTTTCTCGCCGTTGGTTTATGCCTAACAAAGTTAACAAATTTTTCGCTAAATACTAACATACCACCCCACGAAAGCGCACCGCCATCATTTCACCGGCACAATTACCGGCAACGTCGCCTCAATATCCGCATCTGATATATTCGCACCCACCTGCTTTATTGGCAGAATCCTATGGAACAAATATTTGTCGCTCTTTGCAATCTTATGAGGAAAGGCTGGTAGACGAACGCTACATACCGCCTTCCAAAGTCTGGCCACGCCATTCGGCTCGGACTCTATGATTTTATTTGCACCTTCATGTACCCAGAGCGTAACTCTCCTCAATTTTCGGTATTTATCAAAATACAAATTCACATGGCAACCACCCATTGGTCTTTTCAATGAGTCTAATTCTTGAATTTGTTTGTCTGACAGGCCGTATTTTCTAATAGCTTTTACAGCCTTTGTACAATATGATTCCTCAACACAAGTCCCAAACAACCACGGCATACTATCATTGTAATATACTTGCATCTGGGAGGTGAGACTATCCTGAATGCTTTCATATATCACACCGCCACCTTCTTTAAGCGTCTTTTTATATGGCAAGACATTCTCATCATTCATCACGAAGCACGTTCCTGCCATAGTATTATATTTTGATGTTGTCACCGTGACTTCACCATCCGCACCACGGGTCACGCTTATCTTGCCAAGATGCCTTTCTAAACGCAACTTTTCGTTATTTTTTCCTCTACTGAAATATGCACCTTCAGATTTTGACACAACTTTTGCCACAATCTTGCCATCCCTATACTCATTGCCATAATAAAAAAGTCCGCTCGTGAAAAGATATAAAATATGCCCCGAAAAGTTCGGCTCTATATTCCAATCAGTACATTCCATCCCAAGCCTTCCGCTATCAGCATATTCTTTCGACGGCACAACTACCATTATTACACCTGCTTCATTTTTGCCATCCCTATCAGCTTCATATATGTAATGCACTGAGTTATATACATATCTGGCATCATTAGTCCTCTTATATTCCGCAAGACTCTCTTTCGATACAAAAGTCTGTAACACATTCCCTGTAATATCCAGTTCATACGACACTCTTTCATTTACCCTTTCGATTTTTCCCTTGCTCCAATCAATCTGACCAAAGAAACATGGAAAATATGGGAAATCTCTATCTGTCGCCGTTTCATCTGGTTGAATCGCCCACATATCAGCACTTATATTTCCACGAGCCTTTTCCACAATCTGCTCATCCGATAGTCCTTCCGCAGCCGTTGCATACTGCCCAAAAGACAGCATTATAATCACAAAAAACACCGATAATCTTTTCAGTTCTATACTCATTTTATTTACCTTCAGTCAATTCTTTAAACAACAAATAATCGGCATGTCTGTCATACGGCAACTTGCCATACCATGTACCGAGTTCTACCTGCCTTTCATACCACCACTGTTGAATTTGTCTATATTCGCTTTCATCAAACACATTTCCACGTATAAAATCATCGTATTTTTCAGGCATACCATCATCACAATTCATAGTCACAATATACGCCATATACTCTGACTGTTGCGAATATATTAAATCTGCCACAACCTTTGCTTCAAATTCAAAATTCGCCATATTTCCACTTACGCCTTCCCCAAATCTAAAATATGCCGCAATATGGGCAAGTTCCTCACAAACGACCTTAATGTCCATACATTTATATTTTTCAAATGTCAAAATCATGCTTTTAGAATCGAACTGATTATTTCCTTCATCACTTATTTTCAATGTAATATTTTTGCTTTGACAGACATATTCACAAAGTTTACGACCAATCTCCGTATTCTTCATTTTTGCCACAGTTTCAAGCAATTGTCTTAAATCACGATAATCGACATCTCCTTTGATTTCAATATTTAACTCTGCCTTCAACTCAGTTTTCAATCGCGCAAGGCTGGCTGAAGCGTCAGATCCAGATAGACCAGCACAACCTGTACCACCACCGCCACCACCCGAAGATTCGCCATTCGGGCCATACAAATCAGGATCTTCTCCATAATCTGGATTTTCTCCCCATCCCTCAAAATCATCACAATCATCGCCATCATCTTTGCCTTTTTCCCCAATAACCTCTAATTCCGGCAAAGTGGGCCCCTTTATTCCGTCTTCCTCATTATCGTTGCTTGTGGCTCGCCGGAAAGACACTTTCATCGACACCTTGTATTTCGCCTTAGCGCGCTTCAGTTTTAGCTTACCTTTCGACTTTTCTGCCGGCAATATTCCATGAGGCAAAATCTTGCCAACTATCTTTCCGTCTTTATATTGCCACCCATTAACAAACATACCCGTCAACGTGTGAAAAAGCACAATTCCATCAAGATTTTTATCTCTGCTCAAATACAGGTTCCTGCGCATCCTACTATTGTACCGTTCCGCATATTTCAGAGAAGGGACTATTGTCATATAATATGATTCCTCGCCTCCATTGTACAGATTTCGGATATACACATATCGCGTGTATGACCTACGGTAGCGTTCATCGCCCGTCGCCAAATAGCGGCGTGCATTCTCTTCTGGCACAAAATCTTGCATCACACAATCAGTCATGTCCACGTCCACCACCACCAGACTATCGTTACCAGTTACTGTATAATATTTCCAACTCGGGTCTCCTTGAAAATGTGGCATATACGCATCATTTATCAACGTGCGTTTTACCCCGCCGCCTCTGGGTTGAAGCCATTCCTGTGCTTTCTCATAACGATTATACAATGCTTTTGCCTTCTCCAATTCTGCTGACATATTCGGATTTGTCCTCGCAAGCCTTATTGCCGACGACTTTTCCTCTGTCTTTTCAATGATCTCCAGCAACCTATCGTTGCAACTGACCAACATTACGACAGTAGCAACAAATACAATCAAAGTGTTTAGTTTCGGTTTCATAGTTTATTTATGGTTAGATTTCTTCGTAAATATAAACACTTTATCATTAACCAACATCACATTCCAAGCGTTTTAACCTTTCTTTGGTTAATTTCACCAAGACATTTGCGCTTCTGATTATTGGGCACAGTTGCATAAGTCCGTGGCAATATAATCATGTTATCCAAAGATCATAGA
>JBJECX010000056.1:0-96991 GCA_051871535.1 Muribaculaceae bacterium
AGTCGCCTGACGGCGCCAATGTGGGGTTATTGAAGTTGTAACCGCTCCGCGGTTATATCACTCCTCACCCGAAGGGGCATAATAAATGCTGCCCGTATTGGCGGTTGTGGTACCGTGGATGATATATAATTCGCATCCTATACGGATGCCGGATTGGTGGGATATGATGGATACCCGGGGTTGCGCTTCGCTTACCCCGGGCTATATGCCTCGCCTGCGTCTCGGCCTCACATGCTTCGCATGTCATCGCATCCACAACCTCGATAATGCCACCATAACGACCGTGATAATACCGTGTCGAAATGGACGTCCGAAGGACGTGACCCCGGAGGCAGGATGCCGACGGGATTTAGCCGTGGGTGAGCGATAGCGTAACCCACGGATACAATGTCACCCCCACGATAAAGCGTCCGTAGAGGACGCGAATTACATCCACACAACCCTGCCGCCGTTACCATACGACGGGTGCCTGGCGTATGCCATACGCCCCTACAGGCAAACAATTCCCTCCGGTTAGCCGCTTGAAAGACGGATAACCGGAGGGAATCTGTAATTACTGTGTGGGGTTGGGGAGGCGTGTTATAGCACCTCTATGCCCAGTCGCTTGGCTTTCACCCATTCGCCCGGCTCAATCATGCGTGTGGCTTTGAGCACAATCACTCGTGCGCGAGTTGGCGCAAAGCGCAGGGTCTGAACAATCGGGTTGTTCTTGATGTTGGAGAATTCGCCCTTCTTGACGAGTGTGGTGGCTGTTTCCGGGGTGTCGCCGGCGTATATTTCGTATTGTGCAATCATGCCGTCGGCATCGGGCAGATAGTGCAGTGTGTTCACTTCGCGCTGTGCACCGAGGTCCATTACGAATCGGTCGGCTTGAGTGGTTAGCTTGAACTTTACCGATTTAAAGTCGTTGCTGTTGTCGACAAACTGTTTGTCGCTGCCGGCACCACCGTAGAACGCCTCGATGTTGGAAATGCAAGGGCAAGCGCGCGCCTTGGCGATGGTGATGCGCAAGCCGTCGGTTTCAACCGTCGGGAAGCGCAGCAGGCGCTTGTAGCCTATGGTGGTGGTTTCTTCGCCGGCGTTCACCGGTTGCCAGTTGCCTTGTGCGTCGCGATAGTCAACGACAAACTCCTGCACGCGTTGTCCCAGCGCAATGTATTCCTGAAGCAGCATGCGGTTCACCTTTTGGCGCGGTATGTCGAACTGTATGGTTGCCGAGGTCACGTTGTCGGCAGTAGCCCAGTAGGTTTTGCTGTTGTCGTCGCAGGCGGCTGCTGCGCCGAATTGTCCGCCGCGGCTGTTACTTGCCTCGGGCTTGATGCCTTTGAGTATGTTGTTGGCAAGTTCGGTATCGATGATTTGGCGCATCTTGCACACGTTCGTCGAGTCGGTGGCAGGTATGCGGCCTGTTTTGTCGATGGGGAAGTTGAGGATGAAATTGGCATTGTGTCCAACGCTCTTGTAGTAGAGGTCAACGAGGTTTTCGGGTGTTCTCACCTTCGAGTTTTCGCTTTCGTGGAAGAACCATCCCGGGCGAACCGATGCGTCGCATTCGGCAGGAATCCAGTCGGTGCCGTCGGTATGTCCGTATTGCAGAGTGGTGTAGTCGGGGTATCCGGGATACACCTCGCTGCCGCGCAGGAATGCCCAGTTGGTGGCGCTTGCCACGCCGCGTTCGTTACCCACCCATCGGCAGCCGGGGCCGCCGTCGCTGAATATGATTGCCTGCGGTTGGTTGGCGAGTATATGGGCAAATATCTTCGGGAAGTCGTAGTAGGTGCGGCGGTCGATGGTGCGCATCTCGCGTGCGCCGCCGTAGTAACCGTCGCCGCCGTTTGCGCCGTCGAGCCAGAACTCAAACACTTTGCCGTAGCGTGTGGTGAGTTCTTCGATTTGCTTGTGATAGTAGTCGAGGTAGTCGGGTGTTCCGTAGGTGGCTGCGTTGCGGTCCCATGGCGAGAGGTACAAACCCAGTTTCAGCCCATATTTGTCGCAGGCGGCGCGCAGTTCGCCCACCAGGTCGCCCTTGCCTTGCTTGTAAGGTGTGTTGCGAATGCAGTATTCGGTGAGTTGTGTGGGCCATAGGCAGAAGCCGTCGTGGTGCTTGGTGGTGAGTATCACGCCTTTCATACCGGCAGCCTTGATGGTGCGCACCCATTGCTCGCAGTCGAGGTTCGACGGGTTGAATGACGAGGCGGGAGTGTCGCCGTAGCCCCATTCTTTGTCGGCAAAGGTGTTCAGTCCGAAGTGAATAAAGGCATAGGTTTCCATTTGATGCCACTCCAACTGGTGCTCCGATGGCAGTGGACCGATGGCTTGCGGTGCTGTCACTTTGGGGCTGCAAGCGCCGAGCATTGCTCCTGTTGCTAAAATCGAAATAATAGTTTGTAGGTATCTCATATTCGTCGGGTTATTAGTTTATGCTGTTTTAGTCGCTGAGAAAATAGGTTTTATGTGCTGTAAAGATACAAAATAATTTTGCGTAATGCCATACAATGTGGCAAAAATTGGTCGGGTGCATTGGGTCTCTGTGCGTCGCGGCGTCTCGAAATGTTGTGTAGCGGTGTTCTCCCAGGGGTATAAAAACAGAAAAGGACATGACATCTCGTCATGTCCATATTCGGTATTTGTGCTTTCAATCTAATAAATTAAGATTTTGGTAATCTTATTGACCTAATTATTATTTTCGCTTTTTGTATTGCAAAAGTATAATGCAAAATCACTATTACCAAATGTTTTTCGGTGTTTAATATTCAATTAATTTATATTAACACTAAATTTAACATTTAGAATCATTACAAAAATTTTAAAATATTGATTGTCAGTCAAATAAAAAATTAGGCAATTTTTCAAAAACAATAATGTCTAAAATCGGGCGAACAAAACGGGTGTAAAATGTGAAAAAAGGGCTGTGTGTATCCTCTGCGCCCGTTTTGCCCTCGTTGTCGGGCATTCAAGCATGTTGCTTTGGCTGAGGCGGATTGCAGGCAATGGGTATGGCGTGCCCTGCCAAGGGGGCAGACAATAAATTGTTGAAGTGATTTTTTATTGGCGCTAAAGTTGTAAATTTGCGTCGTAAACAATAGATGTGATATGGAACAAGACAATAAACCCAAACGCCCGTTATGGTTTGTGATGCTGGTGCTGCTGAGCGTTTTGCCAGTGGTGATGTGGCTATATGCCTACGGGCAAATGTCGGGCGAAGCCGAAGGAGTGGAAGCGTTTGTGCTCACGTGGTTTCCGTTGTATGTGTTTGGCATGCTCGGCATGGCATACTACACCCGCCCTGACCGTAGCGAGGTGAGCAACCTGCTGCTGTGGATGGTGTGGCTGTCGTATGCCGCTTTTGCCGGCTATATCTTCGTGTCGGCGTGAGGTGCAGCAGTGTGTTTGCGGTGCTTGTATAGCTGGTAGCTGTTTATGGCGTTGTGCCAGATGCTGTAATATCCGCCGGCGAGGGCTGTAACGGGGTCGAGGAAGGTGTATCCGAGCCAGATGGCAAACACGGTGTTTTTCTGTCCGCATGCCTGACCGCCGCTAATGCGTTCGCCTTCGCGTGTGCCCATGCTTTTGCCAAAGGCAAACTGTGCAAGGCACGCCACTAACGACACTATTGCCATACCTGCCTGGCACCACAGGCTCACCGTGCTGTGCATGAGCGATTTTGCCGATACGGCTATGGCAAGCGCCAGCGACACCGCCCACAGATAGAATGCCAAGTCTTTGGGACGCATGATGAGGGCATAGAGGCGCGGCATGAATTGGCGAATGATGCTTGCCAGAAACAGCGGGCAGATGAGTAGCGGAAACACCTTGACGAGTATCGCCATGAGCGCAGGCCAGAAGGTCATGCCGCCAACGGGGTGGACGTGAGGCAGCACCACAGGCACGGCAAGCGCCGTCACCAGATTGATGATGATGGTGTAGCTCACCAGCGTGGCTTGGTTGCCGCCAAGGCGGGCAGTTACCACCGCAGCCGCCGTTGCCGTGGGGCAGATGAAGCACAGCATGGCACATTCAATCACCACCTTCACGTTGTAGTTGATGTTGAGGCATGCCACTGCAGCCAGCGCCACAAACATGCCCAGCTGAAACACACACAGCCACAGATGCCATCGGCGCAAGGCAAACTCCTTGATTTTAACTTTGCAAAAACTCACTAACAGCATGCAGAAGATGAGCACCGGCTGAATCCACGCAATGGCTGTATTCACCATGCCCGAATAGACTTCGTGGCAAGGAATTGCGCGCCAGGCAAAATAGGCAAGCGCCCCCGTAATCATCGATATGGGCAGCGTCCAGTTCTTTACGAAACTAATTATCGCTGATATTGTTTTCGACATATTGAATTTTGTTACTTTAGATTGCCGTCAAGCCTCACGCAATCAGGGGCATCTCTCACGAGGTGCCAATGACCGATTTGGGATTAACGGCGTGGCATCGCAGCCATGCCGGCTGCCTTTTCGCCCCGCAAAGTTACTAAAAAATGCGGCAAATTGTTCCGGCAAGTGCGGTTTTTTGCTGACTAAGTGTGTGCCAAAGAGCGGCACCCGAGGCGGGGCGATGTGATGCTGCCGCTTCGGGTGCTTGTGAGGGTGTTGCCGTGCTGCGGGCATAATATGCCTCCTCAGTGACGTGTTATTTGGCGCGGAGAATGATAGCGAAGCCGCCGCCGGGAGCCATGTGCAGGTCGATTGTCGAGCCGGCAGCAACGGTTGTTGTCGTCTTGTGGCTGAAGTCGTCGGCGCGGCGGGTGGCGTTGATGCCGTCGGTGAACGATTCCATTGTCCAGCTGCCGCTTCCGAGCACCGAGGTGTCGACTTTAACGTCGCGGGCGTCCCAGTTGGTTATGCCGCCCACATACCATGTTGAGCCTTTGCGGCGTGCCGTGACTACGTATTTGCCAATCTCGCCGGCAAGCACGCGTGTTTCGTCCCATGTGGTGGGCACTTTGGCTATGAATCCGGTGCAGTCGCCGCCCAGAATGCGATAGTTGGTGGGGCTGTCGCAGAGCATGCTCAGCGGCGAGTCGAACACCATATACAATCCCAGCTGGTGGCAGCGTGTGCCTTGGCTCATTGGCAGCGAGTTGCTTGGGGCGTAGGCGCCTTTCACCGAGTTAATCATTGCGCCTTGGGTGTAGTCGAGCGGACCGCCTGCCTGGCGAATGAACGGCACTTGGCAGTCGTAGGTCACCTGGTCGTGGCCTTTTGGTATCCACTTCAGTTGTTCCAAGCCGAACACGCCTTCAAAGTTGATGGCGTTGGGATAGGTGCGGTTGAGGCCTGCGGGCTTGAATGCGCCGTGGAAGTCGACGAGCAGGTGATAGCGAGCGCAGGTGGCAGCGGTGCGATAGTAGAAATCGGTGATTATCTGGTCGTCGCGGTCCATGAAGTCGACTTTAAATCCCTTCACGCCCATCTGGCTGTAATGGCGGCACACGTTTTCCATGTCGCGCTCAAATGCCCAATATCCTGCCCAGAGAATTATGCCCACGTTCTTGGTGGCGGCATAGTCGATAATCTCCTTGAGATTGATTTCGGGCACCACTTGCATGAGGTCGGCTTTGAGGTTCACTGCCCAGCCCTCGTCAAGGATTACGTATTCAATGCCATGTTCGCCGGCAAAGTCGATGTAGTGCTTATAGGTGGCAGTGTTCACGCCGGATTTGAAGTCTACGCCACCGATGTTCCAGTCGTTCCACCAGTCCCAAGCCACTTTGCCGGGGCGAATCCACGAGGTGTCGTCGAGGCGGCACGGAGCGCCCAGCAGATAGCTGAGGTTGTTGTTTGCCATGTCGGCATCGGAGCGCGAAATCATGGCAATGCGCCACGGGAACGAGCGTTCGCCGTTCACCTTGGCGATGAATTGTTCGCGTTCGAGCACCAGCATCTGCAGGTTGTTGTGTCCGCCTTGCTTGAGTTGCTTGGGATAGCGGGCGTTCAAGCCTTTCAGCGAGTTGCCTTCGGCGGCTTGCAGATACAAGCCCGGATAGTCCTCAAGATGGCTTTCGGTGAGGCAAAGCTTAATGCCTTCGGCTGCTTCAACCACCAGCGGCAGGAAGCAATAGCGGTTGGGGTTGAGCTTGCTCACAGGGCTGATGGTGTAGGTGTTCTCAAACGAGTTGCGGAACTGTCCCTCGGGGTTGTTGGCGTCGAAACCGTTTACGTAGGGCACCACGCAGGTGCAGTCGCCCACGAGGTTATATTCCACGCCTTCGCTGTTGACGTTAAACGGCTTTTTCAGGCGGCTGACAAAGCGGTAAGCCACACCGTTGTTGTAGGCGCGGAATTCCACGTTGTAGTTGCCGGCGCATTGCAGCGTGAGCACGTTGCAATGGTTGGGCAGTGCCGTGGCACGATATACGGGCGACGGCACCTCCTCGTTGATGGTTGAGCGGTCGGCCTTTTTCACTTTCACGTTGGTGCCCCACACGCTGTTGTTGCTGAGCGACATGCTCAGTGCCGAAGGGGCGAGCACCTGTTTTCCGTCGACGCTAATGCTATAGGCGAGCATGGCGCCGGCGGTGATGGTGGTTTCCACCTTGCCGTCGGGCGAGGTGAGTTGGTAGGTTTTTTGGGCAGCGAGGCTCAGCGAGCCTATGCAAAGCGCTGCCAGCAGTGTTTTGATGCGCATACTGAGTTTGTTAGGTTTTGGGTTATTTAGTTTTATTGGGTTAATTAGTGTCGTGTGAGAGGTTTACTTGCCGCTATGCCGGTTTATACCGCAAAGGCTGCGTATTTTGTTCGGCAGGTCGGTGTTGTCCTGGAAACCGTTGAACAGTTCGCTGCCGACGCCGATGGCAAACACAGGCACAAAGTCGCCCGAATGGCCGCTGGTGGTCCAGCCGATGCCGGTGTTAAGGTCGAGGATGCTGAATGTGCGTGCCACAAACTGGTTGAAGGTGGCGTAGAGTGTCTTTTTGTCGGTGGTGTTGCGATTCACAAATGTGGCTTCGAAAGCCTCAGTGAGTGCCTTGTCGTGCTTTTCGCTTACGGCGATGTGGCTATATAGCCCGAGGTTGTCGGAGAGATACTTTTTCATTTCGTCCCAGGTGACGGGTTGCTCGCGGTTGAGCATCTTGCGGCAGTGGGCTTGCATCTGCTCGATTGACACGCGCTGATAGTCGAAGTTGCGCATGACGTGATTGTAGGGTCCGCCACTCACGCCAGCAGCCATGCCACCGGTGTTATGGTCGGCAGTGACCACAATCAGCGTTTCGTCTTTGTGCTTGAGATAGAAATCGTATGCCACGCGTATGGCTTGGTCGAAATTGATGATTTCTTTCACCGAGGTGCCGGCATCGTTGGCGTGCAGCGAGTGGTCGATGAGTCCGCCTTCAACCATAATGAAGAATCGCTTGGGCGACACCTTGAGTTGATGCTCGAGGCAAGCCCGGGTGATGAACGGCAGCGACAGGTTTTCGGTTATGCTGTCGATGGCGTATCCAATGTGGTCGATTGTTTCGGTGGTGTTGAGCAGCACCAGTTTGTTTTTGTCCTTGTTGGCGTTGTAGCCCTCAGGGCCGTTGGCAATGGTGTAGCCTGCCTCGGTGAGGATGGTTTTCACGTCTTTCTCGCCTTCGGGGGCTTTGCCGCGCAGGCGTGCGCCCACAAACATATCGTAGCCGCTGCGAGCCATATCCTTGGCAACGTCGTAATACATGTTTCGCTTAGGCACATGGGCGTAGAAAGCGCCCGGGGTGGCATCGTCGGGGTCCACCGATGTGGCAATGGCAATGCCGTAGCCGAGGTTGTGCAGTTCCTGGGCAACGCTGGTTACCGGGGCACCGTCGGCGTCGACGCCAAGCGCCGAGTTGTTGGTCTTGTGGCCTGTTGAGAGGGCTGTTCCGGCAGCTGCCGAGTCGGTGATGGTGTTGTTGTGCGAATACGATGTGGCATACGACACCACAGGGAATTGCAGCATCAGCAACGGTTCGCCGGTTTGCATCACGGTGCGGTTGTAGGTTTCGGCGCAGAGCACCGGGGCAAGACCCATGCCGTCGCCAATGAAGTAGAAGATGTATTTCGGTTGCTTGGCTGCCATTGAAATGGCAACTACTATGCAACACACAATGCTTAAAGCCTTTTTCATATTGGTTTGCTTAAATAATGAGATGGTTATGATGTTGTGTTAATGATTCAGTTCGAGGAGATTGTCGAGCAGTTTGCGGTCGTTGCACAGGCGCGGCACTTTGCGCTGGCCGCCGCGTTTTCCGGTCATTTCCAGCCAGTTGTCAAAGAGCCCCGGCTTGGCAATGGTGATGCGAGGCGGAGCCAGGAAGATGTCGTTGTAGCGTTTGGCTTCGTAGTCGGAATTTTCCTGCTTGAGGCAGGAGTCAAGCACTCGGGCAAAATGTTGTAGGCTGTCGGGCTCACGGGTGAACTCGATGAGCCATTCGTGGCAGCCCTTGGCGGTTTCGGTGGTGAACACGGGCGCCGCGGTGTAGTCGGCAATCGAGGCGCCGGTGGCTTGGCATGCGGCGGTGATGGCAGCGTTGGCATTGTGCACCATCAGTTCCTCGCCAAAGGCGTTGATGAAGCTGCGCGTGCGCCCCACGATGCGTATTTTCAGGGGCGAGGTGCTTTCGATGCGCACCGTGTCGCCTATGCGGTAGCGCCACAAGCCGTTGCAGCTGCTAATCACCATCTCGTAGGTGGCACCTTGCTCCAGCTCCCACACGGGGAAGGTGATAGGGTTCGGGCTGTCGACTTGTTGGATGGGAATAAATTCGTAGAACACACCCACGTCGAGCAGCAGAAGCATGGCATTGCTCTCTGCCGACGATTGCGAGGCAAAGAAACCCTCGCTGGCGTTGTAGGTTTCAACAAAGTGCATCTTGTGGGGGTCGGTGATGGCGCGGTATTGCTCGCGATAGGGGTCGAAGCTTATTCCGCCGTGAAAAAACACCTCGAGGTTGGGCCACAGCTGGTGTATGTTGGTGGCGCCGCCCGCTTTCAGCACCTCGCGCAGCACGGTGAGGAACCACGACGGCACACCCGACAGGTTGGTGATGTTTTCTTTGAGGCTTGCTTTCACCAGTGCCGGCAGTTTGGCTTCCCAGTCCTCCATGAGTGCCACATGCTTGCCGGGCACTCGCAGCAGGTTCACCAGCGGATTGATGTTTTCGATGAGGTTGGCAGAGAGGTCGCCGATGCGGGTGCCCGGTGCTGCGCCGCTCGCCTCGTTGGCAAAACTGCCGCCCAGGATGAACGCTTTGCCGGCAAACAACCGGCTCTCGGGGTTCATGTTCAGGTACAGTGCCACCACGTCGGCGGCGCCCCGATAGTGGTTGCGCTTGAACGACTCGCGGGTGATGGGTATGTATTTGCTTTTGCCGTCGCTGGTGCCCGACGATTGGGCAAAGTTGGCTACGCGGCCATGCCACAGCACATTTTTCTCGCCGCGCATCATGCGCATGATGTGTGGTTTGAGGTCCTCGTAGTGAGCAAGAGGCACGGTGTTGCGAAACTGGTTGTAGCCCTGTATGTTGGCAAAGCGGTATTTCTGCCCGTATTCGGTGTAGCCGGCGCTCTCGAGCAGATAGGTGAGCTGCTCGCGTTGCACTGCCTCGGCATAGTTGACGTAACGCGCAATCTCTTCGAGCCTATGCTTGAATATTGTTCGGGCTATTGGGGTGAAATTAATCATTAGTGTTTCTGAAATAACGGCTTGCAGCCAATGTTTTGTTGTGTGTAGTGGGCTTGCTGCCCCGAAAATGTGTGCCGCGCCACGCGCCGATGCCGGGCATGGTGGCACGGTGGGGCAATGCCATTGGCAAAGATACAAAATTCTTTCGAGCAAAACGGCACTGCCTGCCCAACAAAACACAAAAAAGGCTGCGCCGGAAGTAAATGAATACTTGGCGCAGCCCGTGAAGTGTTATTTCATTGTCACCCCTCGGTGGGGCAGCGTTTTGCTGCCCCGCGTGGGTTGGACAGGAAATTACCAGCCTTTGGTTTGTGTGAGGGTGTAACCCTTAACAGCGTAGTTGCTGATGTCTTGAGTGCCGATTGGGCTCAGATAGCTACGTTCGTAGAATGCGTTACGTGGCTTAATAGCTGTTGGGAGGTAGAAACCAACCATATCGGCAATGTTATTGCCGTCGTAAGTAACGATAGTGCCATCGAGCTTTTGAACTTGAGTAGAACCCACCTTGAGCAGACCGCTGATTGCAACTTGTCCGTTGGCATCGGTTGGCTTGCCCGGACCCTTGTATTTGTCGTTAGCAAAGTCAACCCAAGGACCGCGCATTGTTTCGGGATGTGCTTCGTTGTCCATGTAGTCGAGCTTGTGCCAGCGGCGAAGGTCGAGGATACGGCTGTGTTCAAATACCAATTCGAGGCGGCGTTCGCGGCGAACTTCCCAAACGAGAGCGTCAACGTCGGCATCGCGTTCAGGGTCGAACGATGCATTGATGTCAGCAAGCTGCATGTGAACAGTGTTCTTCAAGCCCTTGCTCTTGGCAACTTCGTCGAGTGGACGGTCGCGAAGCACGTTGATTGAGCGGTCGATATCGTCTTGAGTAACTGCAGCGCCACCGATGAGTGCCAATTCAGCCTTGGCTTCAATCCAGTTGAGCAGTACTTCGGCATAGCGGATAACCGGAGCGTCGTTGGTGTTTGTGTAACTCTGATAGATGGCTTGTACGCCACGTTCTGCGTTCGACATATTCCAAGCGGCGCGGTCGATGAACTTGCATTGATAAACGAGTGTCGACGACGCTTGCACCGGAAGGTCGCTGATAGAGGCTTCGAAGCGTGGGTCGCAGGTCTGGCCCATAACAGGGAGTGAGAGCGACTTGGGGTCTTTGCCATCGCAAAGCGACGAGGTGGTGTACGGCTTGCCGTCCTGACGGATAACCGACTTGAGGAATGCAAGGTTCAAGCCCGATTGGCTTTCGGTGCTGTTTGAGTAAGAAGCCACGCAGTGAGTCACTGATTCAGTGCTGAGGAAGTGGCGAACCATGAGAGCTTCCTTGCTGCTGAGGTCTTGCGAGCCCCACAATTCGCGAACCGATTTGTCGATTGCATAGTTGCCTGAATCCATCACCAGTTGAGCGGCGTCGCGAGCCATTTCGAGATACTTCTTGGCTGCGGCTTGGTCGCCACCGTGATATTTCTGCCATGTGCCTTCGAAGAGGAACCAGCGCGAGATGAAAGCAGCAGCAACATAGCGGTTGAGCTTGTCGGCGCCATCGTTGGTGCGCATGTTGGCAAGAACATCTTTCGACATATCGTAAACCTTGTCCATAACCAAGATGCGTGAGTCGCGGTCTTTGTAAAGAGCGTCGAAGTCCGCTGCATCGGGTTGGGTTTCGAAATAAGGCACATCGCCAAAGCGTTCAACAAGGCGGCAATAAGAGTAGCTCTTGAAGAACTTGGCTACAGCCATCCAGTGGTTGTAAGCCTCGGCAGAGATGTTGGCTTTTGCTTTGGTTTCGATGCGGTCCATCATGATGTTTGCCTTGCGAATCCAAGAGAACACCATGCTTGGGCAGGTGTATTCGTCGCTATAGGTGGCCACAGCGGATTCCGAAGTGCTGAACACCGAAGAAGGAAGGCTTGAAGTGAAGTTGGCCTGTGTGCCTGTCGATGCCACGTCGTCGCTGAAGCCGTAGCCGCGGAATGGCGAGTAGCTTGCGCTCCAACTTTGTCCGTATCCGATAAAATAGTTGGCGTAGAAGCCGTTAGCATAGAGCGAGAGGTCGCTTTCTGTTTTCCAGAATGTTGAATCGCTGGGGACGTTCTTTTCGGGACGGTCGAGAATGTCGTCGCATGAAACAGCCGCAGCGCACAGGGCTATGCTTAACAATATTAATGATAATCTGTTTTTCATTTTCAAATTAGTTTTAGAAGTTCAACTGAATACCAACTGAGTAGTTCTTCATTGCAGGAGTACCTACACCGGTACGGCCACTGTTGTAGTTGCTTGAGTTCCACATCGAAACACCCGAAACAACTTCAGGGTCGATAGGCAGACCGTGCAACTTGTCGAATGTAGCCACGTTTTCGCATGCTACATAGAAGCGGCACTTGCTGATGTATGCCTTGCGAGTGAGGGCAACAGGCAGAGTGTAGCCGAGGGTGATGTTCTTGATGCGGAAGTACGACATGTTCAGAGCATAGCGGTCAGACTTTTGCATGTTGTAGCCGGTGCTGCTGCCGCCCATGTTGAATGCTGCAGGATAGAATGCGTTAGGATTCTCTTCTGTCCAGTAATTGCCTACGATGGCTTGTGGCATTGCACCGTCGCCGCAGTTGAAACCAGGAATAGCCAAGAAGCCTTCGCCCCAGATGGTGCGCTTGCCAATGCCTTGACCAAAGATTGAGAAGTCGAAGCCCTTATAGTCGAGGCCCAAGCGGATACCGTATTCGTAACGTGGTGTGCTGTTACCGATAACCTTCTTGTCGCCGTGGTCGCGAACAGTGTTTGCACCCACCAGCTTGGCGTCTTTATTGTCGTAGTTGGGGTCGTCAGGACCAATGAGCTTGCCATTGTATTCCTTCAGATAAGCGGTGTTGTAGATATCGCCGTTGCCGTCGAGGTCTTTATACTTCACGTCGCCGGGGCCGAATAAAAAGTTGCCGCCTTGGAATTGGTCCTGATAAACGGCGTTCGGGTCGCTCAGCTTGTTAACTTTCTTTGCACCCGGAGTGTCTTTCGAAACTTCCTTACCGTGGTAAGCCCAGGTGGTGACGATATTGCCGTCGGCATCGTAAACGAAGTCGCTCTTCTGATAGAGGCGGTCAACTTCGTAACCCCAGATTTCGCCGTAGGTCTTGCCGTTGTACCAGCTGTCAACACTTTGACCTGTGCCGTATTTGGTAATCTTGGTCTTGGCGTCGCTGATGGTGAATGTGGCGTTCATGCCAAGGCCGCAGCTGAGGCGGTGGTTGAGGTTAAGAGCAAGTTCCCAACCGTTGGTGCGGAGGTTACCGAAGTTGCCCTTAGGAGCGCCCGAGCCGAATGAACCTGGAACGCCTTCCATACCTACAATCATATTCTTGGTGTCGCGTTGATACCAGTCGTAGGTGAGACCGATGCGGCCATCGAGGAACGAGAGGTCGATACCAAAGTCGGTGGTGACGATGTCCTGCCAGGTGATGTCGTTAAGTACGGCGGCAGGAGTGCCAACGTAAACGAGCTTCTTGCCACCGGCAAGCCAGCTCATCTGAGCTTGTGTCATTGTTGGGATATAGAGGCTTGAAGCAACCGATTGGTCGCCAATCTTACCCCAAGATGCGCGAATCTTGGCAGCTTGCAATGCCGGTTTAGCCCAGTCCATGAATGTTTCTTCGCTCACACGCCATCCGGCTGAGAACGATGGGAACCAGCGCCAACGCAGATGTTCAGGGAACTTCGATGTTGCGTCGTAGCGGAGGTTGGCTTCCAAGAGATATTTGTCGAGCAACGAATAGTTCAAACGACCAAAGAAGCCCACTTGACCTTCCCAGTAGAGGTTACCGCTGGCGGTTTGAGTGCCGTTGGTCTTGTCCCACGATGGGCTGACAATGTCGGTGAGGTTGGTGATTTGCGACCAGCTGTTGTCCGATTCCCATTCAACGATGTTGGCACCGAGGAGAACCTTCAGGTTGTTGGCATCGTTGATTTGCCAGTTGTAGTCGGTGGTGATGTTCCAGGTTTGACGCTTGGCGTTGGTCACTTCGCGGCGTATGTGGTCAGGGTTGCTACCATCAGAGGTGTATTGGAAGTATTGCAGTTCGTAAGCAGGAATTGCGTTGGCGTCGCCTGCCGAAACCACTGCGCCGGTGTTCTTGTCGACATACATTTGCGAGCCGTCGGCATTGGTGCGAAGCAATGGAGCACCCCAAGTGTTTGCCATAGTGAACTTAGTACCAATCTTGTTCCACACTTGGTCTTCCTGAGCATAGGTGTAGTCGACGTTCACGTGCCAATCTTTGGTGAGATTAACGGTGAGGCCGGCATTGAACGAGAGATAGGTGTTCTGCTTGTTGGCAGTGTTGGCGTTCTTCATTTCGTTGTAAGGCGAGCGCAGGTCATGACCTTGGTCGTCCAATCCCATAGGATATGTGGTGTCCCAACGATAGAGATACAGCCAAGGGTCGGCAGTAGTTGAGCTGGTGGCATAAGCATAACGCTTGTTGCGCATCGAATATGTCATGCCGGCATGAACGGTGACATATTTGTTGATTTCAGTGCTCAAACGCACCGAAGCGTTGTAGCGACGGAAGTCGTCGTGCTTGGCAGGAGCGATAAGACCGGCTTGGTCGAGGTAGCCGAGGCCGATGTTATATGATGTCTTGCCCGATTTACCGTTAACCGACAGGTTGTGAGTCATCGAAGGTGCCCATTCGCGAATCATGTAGTCGTATGGGTCGAAGATACGTTTCGAGAACTTTTGTCCCTTTTGGTTAACATACCAGTCGCGGCCGTAAACTAATGGGTCGTCCTTGCCAATCTTGCCTCCGTAATCCTTTTGCCATTGTTGAGCAGCGGCAAGCGATTCTTCGTCGACATACCAGAATGCACCATAGATGGTGGCGCCAACACGCTTCATGGCGTCGACGCGATACTTAATGGCATCCACGCCGCCCATTTCCATCTCTTTCGAGATGTTTTGCCATGCAAAGTTGGCTGAGTAGGTCACGTTCACCGATTCGGTCTTGGCACCCTTCTTGGTGGTGATGAGGATTACACCAAATGCAGCTTTCGAACCATAGATTGAAGCTGCGGCGGCATCCTTGAGCACCGAGATGCTTTCAACGTCGTCGGGGTTGACAATCTGAATTGAAGGAATCTCCACGTTGTCCATCAAGATGAGCGGTTGGGTAGAGCCTTGGAATGAGGCGAACTGACCACGAATCTTGATTGTAGGGTCTGAACCGATTTCACCGTTAGGCATCACCACGTTCAAGCCCGGGGTGGTACCCTGCAAGCCGCGGCCCACGTCAGGAATCTGACGGCCTTGAAGAGTCTTTTCAACGTTCACCGACGAAACAGCACCGGTAAGGTTGATTTTCTTCTGTTGGCCGTAACCAACCACAACGAGGTCTTCGAGTTCGGTATCGGTGCCTTCGAGAGTGACATCGATGGTTTTTGAACTTGCCACTTTCACTGTCTTGGTCTTCATGCCCACATAGGAGATTTGAAGCACGTTGCCAGTGGCGGCTTGAATTGAATATCTACCATTAACGTCGGTAGACACACCTCTTTGAGTGCCTTTTACCATAACTGTAGCACCAATCAGAGGTTCACCTTTGGAGTCTTTAACGACACCACTTACAGCATTGCTTTGCGCATGGGCGGCAAATCCCGTGTTCCAACTGCTTTCGCCGGAATAGGGAGCTCCCACTGCTATGCATAACGCTGCAAACATTGCTAATGCTTTTTTCATAAGCGTCAAGGTTTAAGTGTTAATAGTTTTTTGTAGATTGTTTTTGATATTAATTATTAATAAAATCTCGTTCAAAAGGTATTTCTGAATGGATGTCCGCAACATTGGTATTGACTAAGGGTCCGTTTTATTTGTGCCAGAAACACTTTTTTACAATTACAAAGATATTTCCTTTTTTGTAGATAAACAAATATGTTGTACTACAAAATAATGCAAAATATTCTAAACGAGCATCAATAAATGTTAATGATTATATGCAAAAGTGTTGATTATTCCGCTTGTGGAAAGGCGAAATGTGCAAAAAGGCAACACACCTTATATATAATATAACTATAACTATGGTATACGGATACATTAGAGTGAGCAGCGACAAGCAGACGGTTGAAAACCAACGGTATGAAATAGTGAAATTCTGCAAGTCGAGGGGGATTGAAATTGATGGATGGATTGAAGAAACCATCTGTGGAGCGAAGAATTACAACAAGCGCAAGCTGGGCGCACTGCTGAAGCGGGTGCGCAGTGGCGACACCATAATCTGCACCGAATTATCGCGCTTGGGCAGAAGCCTGTTTATGATTATGGATATTCTAAACATTTGTATGACAAAGTGTTGCGTGGTGCAAACCATCAAAGACAACTATTGGCTTGGCGATGACATACAAAGCAAGGTGCTGGCATTTGCCTTTGGGCTGTCGGCAGAGATTGAGCGGCAGCTGATATGCCGTCGCACCAAGGAAGCATTGGCTCTGCGACGCGCGCAAGGCGTGGTTTTGGGCAGGCCAAAAGGCAGCCGCACCGAAATAAAAAAGTGTAAATTATATAGTAGAAAGTCCTATGTTTTGCAACAGTTGCGGGCTGGTGTTTCGCAGCGTAAAGTGGCTGAACGATGTGGTGTTAGCCGAACCACATTGGTGCGATTTCTGTCGCGAATCGAGCAGGATGGCACAAATAAAACGGACGGTTTTTTGCAACAAATCGGCATAATATGATTTGGAGATTTAAATTATTTTAAATACATTTGTTGTACCGATTTGGTTGTTTGACTAAGAAAAATGGACGAATAACCAATGCATTGTGCAGAATATTATTATTTTTTGGTGCTTTTGCCGCACCATTTATTCTTTTCTTCAGGAAAAGCGGATGGGCAAAATCGTCAAAAATGGATGTATAACCATTAATTTGTGTTTATACAGCTTGAGTGAAATAGAGCAGTTTTGAGATTCGTCTCACCTCTCCATCCACGAGGGCGTAGTATATAATTAATGTGTGTAGTGCAAAACGGCATAGGATAGAAGAGGAGATTTACTTAACTTTATACATTTTTTAATTAACCATCTAAAGAATCGCTTATGAAAAAAGCAATTACAATGTTCGCAGCCGCTTGTTTGGCAATGGGCACGCCGTATTCGCTCAGCAATGAGTGGAATGTGGGTTTTGTGGCTCAGGCTCAATCAGGCACTGTCACCGGTGTCGTTACCGACGCCAATGGTGAGCCTTTGATAGGTGCTGTGGTCAGAGTTAAGGGTACAAAAGTTGGTGTGAACACCGACGTTAATGGCAAGTATGCAATCAAAGCAGCGCCAAATGCCACCCTTGAATTTTCTTATGTAGGATGTGAGCCGGTGACCTTGAAGGCATCGGAAGCATCGAATGTTGTGCTCAAGAGCAAGACTACACTCGACGACGTGGTGATTACCGCTGAGTTCGGTATGAAGCGTGTGGCTCGTGCAGTGGGTTCTTCGGCACAAAATGTGAAAGCTTCGGATATTGCCGAATCGGGCCGTACCGACTTCATCAACGCCCTCCAGGGCCGTGTGTCGGGTATGACCGTTACACAATCGTCGGGTGCTCCCGGTGCATCCACCAAGGTTACCCTGCGTGCCGTCACTTCTATCTCGGGCGACAACCAGCCGCTCTACGTTATTGACGGTATTCCAATGAACAACTCTACTTTCGACTCGGGAACGGGTTTTGCCATTGCCGATGTAGTGTCGGTGCGCGACGGCGACTTCTCGTCGCGTGGTAACGACATCAACTCCGAGGATATCGAGAGCATGACAGTGCTCAAGGGTGCTGCCGCAGCTGCTCTTTACGGTTCCGACGCTTCGAACGGTGCCATCATCATCACCACCAAGAAGGGTCGCAAGGGTAAAGCACGCATCAGCTACAGCAACCAGTTCTCATGGTCGAAGGCTTACGGTTGGCCTGAAGTGCAAGACAAATATGCCAACGGTGCTTACGGCACCACCAACTGGTACTACACCAACCACTACGGAGGCGCTTATCCAGCCGACGCCACTTACTACGACAACGTGAAGGCTGTCATCCAAACCGGTTTTATGCAACGTCACAACGTGTCGGTTGAAGCCGGTAACGACGGCATGAGCATGCGTGCTTCGGCTTCGCTCATCGACCAGGAAGGTGTGGTTAAGACCACCGACCTCAGCCGTAAGAACTTCTCGGTTGCCGGCAAGGCAAAGATTGGTTCGTGGGCTGACTTTGAAGGTAGCGTGCAATATGCTCACCAAACCAATCAAAAGGTGCTTCGCGGCGCCAGCGGTCCGCTCTATCGCGCTTACATCTGGCCTAACCTCGACAACATGGCTAACTACATGGCTGAGGACGGCCGCCACATGCGCTATCCTGAATATTACACCGACGGCGACCTCTTGAACCCGTTGTTCGCTATGTATAAGAACAAGAACGAGGACGCAACCGACCGTGTAATCACCACCATGACCCTCAATGTGCGTCCGTTCAAGAACACATTCGTTCGCGGTAGCTTTGGTTGGGACTTCTCGTCGTCGACCTACGTTAACGCCCGTCACCCGTATTATACCTCTTATAATCAGACTGTCGACGACTCGAACAATGGTGGTAGCTACAACATCTCGAAATACAACACCAGCGACCCGTCGCTCAACATCCTTGCCGGTTACAACAACACCTTCAACGGTGTGCACACATTTGGCGTGCAGGTGGGTTATCACCAACAGGAACGCGGCGTGAGCTCGTTGGCAACCTCGGGTAGCAACTTCATGCTCATTGATTTCTATTCGATTAACAACTGCGAAGCTTCGACAGTGACTTCAGTGAAAAAGGAATACAAGCGCCGCATCCAAGCCATCTCGGCACAGGTGGAATATGGCTACAACAACATGGCATTCCTCACCTTGCGTGCTCGTAACGACTGGTCGTCGACGCTGCCGGTTAACAACCGCAGCTACTTCTATCCGGCTGTTGAATTCTCTTATATCCCAACCGAACACAAGGCTGTTAAGGATGCTCTTCCTTGGCTCGACTACTTCAAGCTGCGTGGCTCTATTGCCCAAGTAGGTAAGGACGCATCGCCATTGTCAATTGACCCACAACTCGAAGTTGCCGAAACTTGGGGTGGCGGTTACAAATATGGCTACACCGGTCCGAACAAGAACCTCAAGCCTGAAATGACCACTTCGTGGGAAATCGGTTTCGAAACCCGCGCCTGGAACGACCGCATCGCAGCCGACTTCACTTACTTCCGCACTCACTGTGCCGACCAGATTGTGAACGGCTTCCGTATGTCGTATGCAACCGGTTTCGTGCTCAACAACCTCAATGTGGGTACATTCAACACATGGGGCTGGGAAGGTCACATCGACGTTGACGTGATTAAGACCAATGACCTCACTTGGAATGTGGGCTTGAACTTGTCGCACACCGGCAGCGAAGTAACCAAGCTTCCTGTAGCTGAATACTACAACGCTTACACTTGGATTGTGGGCAACCTGCGTAACGGTATCTCGGTGGGTCATCCTATCACCGCCATGACAGGTCTTGCTTATCAACGCAACGATAAGGGTCAAATCCTCATCGACCCGGTATCGGGCACTCCTTATGTCGACGCTAACTGGACAGTGCTTGGCGACCGCGAACCGGACCTTCGCTATGGTATCACCACCAGCTTGCGCTACAAGGACTTCCGCTTCAGCGCCAACTTCCAAGGCCGCATCGGCTGTACAATTGCCAACGGCACCGCCCGCGACATGATGACCCGCGGTTTGAGCTGGGAATCGGTTGACCAACGCGAACTCGGTTCGGTTATTTTCAACGGCGTTCTCAAGGACGGCAAGGAAAATAGCGACAACCCAACAGTGAACACCAACGCTGTAAACCTCAAGGCTTATGGCTCAGGTGGTTGGGTGGGCAACGACGAAGACTGGCTGCAAAGCGGCATCTACTACCTGCGCTGCCAAGACCTGCGTCTCACCTACAACGTAAACCGCAAATGGCTTGCCAAGACATTCCGCAATGTGATTTCCAACGCCAGCGTTTACGTTTCGGCTAACGACTTGTTCACTATCACCAACTATGTTGGCTACGACGTTGTGGGCAATGCCACTTCGGCAGCTGCCGGCGGTACCGGTGGTGAAGGTATCGACTACTGGTCGCTTCCAAGCCCGCGCACCTACAACCTGGGCTTCAGCTTAACATTCTAATCATTTCTAAAAAGGAAGACAACAATGAAAAAACATTCAATATTAGCACTTATCTCTGCTATGGTGATGTCGGTTGCAGCCACCAGTTGCGACGATTACCTCGACGTCAACAAAAACGTTGACGCGCCTGACTATGTGCCTGCCTACCTCTACTTGCCGAGCATCGAGCAAAACATGCAAGGCTTCTATTGGGATATACGTGCACTCGGTCCGTTAACTCAGATGATGGGTACCAGCAGCTACACCAATTATGCCAACCAATACTACACCGCAGCCAGCGATGCTGCCGGCGAAGTGTGGCGCGTGGTTTACTGGAACCAGGGTATGAACCTCGAGAACCTCATCAACCAGTCGCTTGAAGCCGAAAACTGGACTATGGCAGGCATCGGCTATATCATCAAGGCTTACGGTTGGGACAAACTCACCAAATTCCATGGCGACGTTGTGCTCAAAGAAGCATTCATCAATGGTCAGACCTCGTTCCCTTACGACTATCAGGAGGACGTTTATGCTGCCGTTCAGGAATGGGCAAAGAAGGGTATTGAACTCCTCGAAAAGGAAGACAATAGCAACTATGGCACTTCAATCTCGGGCAACGACTACATTTTCCATGGCGACAAGGACAAATGGATTAAGTGGGGCTACTCAATCCTCGTTAGCCAATTGGCTTCGCTCACTCAGAAGAACGACTTCAAGGAGAAATACTACAACGACCTCGTGAAGTATGCTGCTCTGGCAATGCAATCGAATGCCGACAATGCTACCCTCGAAGTTGGCGGTGGCGGTCCGGATGCCGCTTACTCGTCGTACAACAACTTCTGGAGCCCTTATCGTGGCAATTTGGCTTTAAGCTATTTCCCACACGACTATGCAGTGTCGATGATGACCGGTACCATCCGCAAGTACGACGATGCAACAGGCGACATGACCACTGTGCCCGACAACATCAACTACCCATACGAATTGGCTGAAACCCAAATCATTTGCGACACACTTGCCGAAGTTGGTCACCTCGACCCTCGTAACATCGTCAAGCTGCCTTGCACCACCTTCAACACCTATTCGCGAATGCTCACCGACTGGAACGAAGATGGCACTCCAAAGGTTGACGAAGAAGGCAATTTGGTGCTCAAGGAAGTCACCGGCAACCCGGTTCTCAAGAAGGACACCACCACAGTGTGGGAAAAGGTGCGCAGCGTGATTTTCCGTGGCGGTTCTTTCACCTCGTATGCCGGTCCTCTTGGCTCAGCTCCAAACTACTATGGCTATGTTTCTTCATCGTCGATTTACGCTCGTTCGGGCAAGGGTCGTTGGATTTATCGCGAAGATGCTCCATACATCCTCATGACTTATCCTGAAATTCTGTTCGACCTTGCTGAAGCACACTTCGTTGCCGGCAACAAGGCTGAAGCGCTCAGCACATGGAAGAAGGCTGTTGCAGCCGATATGGACTTCACCAAGAGCTATATTGTGGAAGGTCAGTGGGTTGACGTTAGCGGCACCAACTATCACCAAGGCGACTGGATTAGCAAGAGCGACTTCCAGGCAATTGCCGACGAATATCTTGCAGGTCCGTTTGTCGAAGGCGTAACGCTCGACAAGTTCACCCTCTCGCACATCATGATGCAGAAGTTCGACGCCCTCTATCCTTGGGGTGCTGCCGAAGTTTGGGTTGACCAACGCAAGTATCACTACGACATCGACTACACCGGCGAATATCCTTATCCTGGCAACGGCTACGACAAGACCACTGTCACCATGAAGAAGGATAGCGACCCGAACAAGGTTTACAAGGGCTTCTATCTGGCTCCGGCTCAGGTGCAAGGCTTCAAGGGCACTTACAATGTTAAGAACCAAGGCTCGCCATGCTATCGTGTTCGTCCACGCTACAACTCTGAGTACGTTTGGAACAAGCGCGGTTTGAACGACCTCAAGCCAATCCCGGGCACTGCCAACTGCTATCAGACATCTATTCCTTGGTTTGCTTATCCGGGCGAACGTCCTGAGGTAATGCCGGGTTTGGATTATAGTAATCTTGAAATTGACGAAAACTATTAATAATAAGAAGAATATGAAAAATCTTAAATATTTGGCTCTTGGTGTTGTTGCTCTCCTGTTTGCTTCGTGCGACGACAAACCGGTTGAATACAACTACTCCGACAAAGGCGAAAACACTGCTCAATTCAAGGTGTGGTATGCTGTGCCTTGCGTAAGCGGTGCTGCCAACAACATCTATCAGATGGACATCAATGGCGTGTCGTACGTCAACAACGGTTCTGCCGTGCTCAGCCGTTACAACCGCGCTCCGGCTTCCACCCTGGCAACGTACACTACCAAGCCGGGCGATTTCAACATCACATTGTATAAGGGCTCAAGCCTCACCAAATGCTACGAGCAGACTGCAAAACTCGAAGCCGGCGAAAGCTCGGTGTGGATTTACGACTTCACCAAGGCTCCTGCCGTGTTCAAGGAACCTGAAGCTCCTGCCGACCTGCAAACCGAAAACGACACTATTGCCGGTTGCGCTATCCGCGTCTACAATTTCATTCGCAAAACCACCGACGCAAATGACAACATGATTCCTGTCGACTACAAGATTCAGGTGTGCATGATGCGCACTGGCGGCTCGGCTACCAACGATGACGACTATGAGCCTTACGGCGAACCTATCGCCTTCGGCGAAGCCACCGACTGGTTTGTTAAGAAAATCAAGAAGACTACCTTCAACAGCAGCGGTTCTGCCACCGAACGCTTTGGCTTCCGCATGATTGAGAATGGTGTTGACAAAGGTTGGGTTACCTACATCAACTCAAGCGGCAAGGAAACCATTATGCGTAACCACACCATTACTGCATACTTCGGTCGTTCTTACCGCATCATTCTCACCGGTATCGCCGACAGCAAGAGCACTCCGGTTCTCTACGACTATTGGACTGAAAGATAATCGAGTCTTTCACGACTGATATAAACTCACACATCCAAGAGGATGCGACATGCGCTCACAACGAGGGGGCAGTCGCATCCTCTTTTTCGTGTGGTGTGGAGCTGCGCTCCGGCAAAAGTGAAATAAATTTGGTGGGGTGTGGAAAAATATTGTATTTTTGCATAATTAAAACAGAAACAACCGTTATCAGAGAATTATGAAAAATGTGCTCGTAACAGGTGCCGATGGTTTCATCGGCTCGCATCTTGTGGAACTGTTGCTCAGCGAAGGCTTCAATGTGAGGGCGCTGAGCCAATACAACTCGTTTAACTATTGGGGCTGGCTCGACCGCATGCAGCACCCGCGCCTCGAAGTGGTGTGCGGCGATGTGCGCGACCCCAACTACTGCCGCGAGATTGTTCGCGGATGCGACACGGTGCTTCACCTGGCGGCGCTGATAGCCATTCCTTACAGCTATGTGGCGCCCGACAGCTACGTCGACACCAACATTCGCGGAACGCTCAACATCTGCCAGGCGTGCCGCGACCTGGGCGTTGAGCGCCTGGTGGTGACCAGCACCAGCGAGGTGTATGGCACAGCGCAGTATGTGCCCATCGACGAGAAGCACCCGCGCCAGCCGCAGTCGCCCTATTCAGCCACCAAGATTGCTGCCGATGCCATTGCCAAAAGTTTTTACAACGCATTCAACCTGCCGGTGGTTATAGCCCGTCCGTTCAACACCTACGGACCGCGCCAGTCGGCTCGCGCCATCATACCCACCATAATCACCCAGATTGCCAACGGCGAACGCGAAATAAAGGTGGGCGACCTCTCGCCTACGCGCGACTTCAACTATGTGAAGGACACCTGCCGCGGCTTCTTGGCGCTGGCTCAGGCGCCGGGCGTTGAGGGCGAGGAGATTAACATCTGCACCAACAGCGAGATTTCGATGATGGACACGCTCAAGCTCATTGCCAAGATTATGGAAGCCGACGTCCGCTGGGTGCGCGACGAGCAGCGCATTCGTCCGGGCAAGTCGGAGGTGTTCCGCCTGTGGGGCGACAACACCAAGATTACGTCGCTCACGTCGTGGCGCCCTGCCTACACCATCGAGCAGGGCTTGCGCGAAACAGTGGAGTGGTTCAGCAATAAGGAAAACCTCGCAAAATACAAGTCGGGCATCTATAACCAGTAAGTCAGAGCCCCACATTGCCCTGCGAGGAGCATAACATACATCGGATTTTTTTATTTCGACACAATGATTAAGCGGAACATAAACATTCTCATGCTTGGCGGTGCCAAGCGCGTGGCAATGGCTGAGCAGCTCACGCGCGCCGGCAAGCAGCTGGGCGTGAACGTGGGCATTTTCAGCCACGAGCTCGACGCTCAGGAGCCTATCGCCTCGGTTGCACGGGTGATTGTGGGCAAGCGTTACGCCGACCCGGAGGTGGATGCCGAGCTCGATGAGATTATCCGGCAACACGGCATCAACATCGTGCTGCCGTTTGTCGACCCTGCCATCGAGGTGGCTGCGCGGCTGGCAGAGCGCCACGGCGAGGTGTTTGTGCCGGTGTCGGGCGTTGACATCAGCCGTGCCATGTTCGACAAGGTGGAGGCTGCCCGCTTGTTTGAGCAGGCGGGAATCGACATTCCTGCCACCTATCAGCCTCACGCCATTGCCTATCCTGCCATCCTCAAGCCACGCACCGGCAGCGCCTCGCGTGGCATCGTAGTGGCGCAGACGCCGGGCGACGTGGAAAAGGCACCGCTGCCCCTCGACCAATATCTCATTCAGCAATACATTGCCAATCGGCATGAGTACACCATCGACTGCTACGTGGGTATGATTGACAGCGAAGTGAAGTGCGCCGTGCCGCGCCGCCGCATTGCCACTGCCAGCGGCGAAGTGATTCGCACCGTCACTTGCCGCAACGTCGCGCTGGAGCATGCCGCCCGCCATGTGCTGCAGTCGCTGCATCTGCGCGGTGCCGTCACCCTGCAGTTTATCCACGACCTCGACACCCGGCGATTCCTGCTCATGGAAATCAATCCGCGCCTTGGCGGCGGCGTAATCTGCTCGATTTGCGCCGGTGCCGACATAGCATCGATGATTATCGAAGAAGCCGAGGACATCAACGCGCTGCCTCGCCACAACTGGCGCGACCAAACGCTCATGACCCGCTATTTCAAAGAAGTGATTTTCTATAACGACTCACAATCCCCCGACAATGAATAACAATAAAGTGATGATTATAGCCGAAGCCGGAGTGAACCACAATGGCAACTTCGACATGGCTGTGGAGATGATTCACCGTGCCAAATGGGCTGGCGCCGACTATGTGAAGTTTCAAACCGCCGTGCCCGAACTGGTGATATCCACCTATGCCCCCAAAGCCGAGTATCAGAAAGAAACCACCGGTGCTGCCGAAAGCCAGTTGGAGATGTGCAAGGCAATCCACCTGCCGCTCACCGACTATGTGCGCCTCAAAGCCATCTGCGAGGAGGTGGGCATCGGGTTTATGAGCACTCCGTTCGACTTGGTGTCGATTGACGTGCTCGAGGAACTTGGCATGGACTACTATAAGATTCCGTCGGGCGAAATCACCAATCTGCCTTATCTGCGCAAGATTGCTTCGAAGGGTCGCCCGGTGATAATGTCGACGGGTATGAGCGAGCTCAGCGAGATTGCCGATGCCATTGCCGTGCTTGAGGATGGCGGCTTGAAGCGCTGCCAAATCACGCTGCTGCACTGCAACACGCAGTATCCCACACCGTTCTGCGACGTGAATCTGGCGGCGATGAACACCCTCCGACAAACCTTCGACACCACCGTGGGCTATAGCGACCACACTCGCGGCATCGAGGTGCCGATTGCTGCTGTGGCTATGGGCGCCAAGGTAATAGAAAAGCACTTCACGCTCGATTGCAACCTGCCCGGACCCGACCACAAGGCTTCGCTCGAGCCCGAACAGCTGCGTGCCATGGTTGATGCCATACGCAACGTGGAGCAGTCTATCGGCAGCAGCGTAAAACGCCCCTCTGCCAGCGAGACGCCTAACATCGTGGTGGCACGCAAGAGCATAGTGGCGGCACGCCCCATCGCCAAGGGCGAGATTCTCAACGAAGAAAACATCACAGTGAAGCGCCCCGGCGGTGGCATATCGCCAATGCTCTGGGACAGCGTGATTGGCACCCCTGCCATACGCGATTTCATCTACGACGAACTAATAGAAATCTAAACATCCCCTCATTTCCGGTGCCACCGCAAAGTTCTGCCTCGTGGGGGCGTATGAACCACGTGCATCGGGTGATGCCTGTAGGGGCGTATTGCATACGCCCGGCATCGGTATGCGTCGGCGGTTTATGCACACCGCCGCGGCGTCCGAAGGACGCGACCCCGGAGGCAGGATGCCGACGGGATTTAGCCGTGGGTGAGCGCCAGCGTAACCCACGGATACAACGCCACCTACGACATTGCATCCGTATAGGATGCGAATTATCTGAATCTGCAACCGCTCCGCGGTTGTGTATATTAGGGTGACTGCCGCTATCCCCACGTAGCCGATTGCGCTTCGCTTATCGTCAACATGGGGTTATTGAGGTTGCAACCGCGCCGCGGTTGTGCGGCGGACGGTGATATGACCGCGCGGTGGGTGTTATGTAATTCGCGTCCTCTACGGACGCCGGAAGGTGGGGATGATGGCAACCTGGGGTTGCGCTTCGCTTACCCCGGGCTAAATGCCTCGCCCGTAGGCTCGGCGTCACATGCTTCGCATGTCATCGCATCAACATCATCTTTTTTGGGCGTATTCGCGATAACGATGCGATGGGTTCGGGTGTATGCAATACGCCAGCACCCGCCTGTGTCGGCCATGGTGGATGATAACCGCGGAGCGGTTACAACTTCAATAACCTTGCATTATAGGTCAATGTCGACGGCAGCGGGGAATATGCGTTCGGGGTCGAAGAACAATGCGCAGCTGTTAGCCATATGTTCCAACCGGCGTTTTACCTTGCCTTTGAACACTTTTTTGCCGTTCACGCGTATGGTCACGGAGCGGTTGAGGTCCACCAGCTCGTCGTTGAGATATATGCGCAATCGTCCGCCGGTGGCAGGTTGCACCTCTTTGCGGTAATGCATCACTATGTCCCACATCGGTTCGCGGTCGAGCGGAACGTAGCGCACGTTGTGCACGGCTATGTCAATTTCGTTGTTGCGGGCAGTGAATTCGTAGCAGGCACGTAGTCCACCCACGGTGTCGCATGGTTCGATGATTTGCAGATTGTAGAACCCTTGGCGGAAACGTCCGTGCATGTTAAAGTTTTCCCACTTGAAATGCTTGGGATATGGGTTTCGAGAGAATTTCTTTAGCCACGGGGTGGTGTAGGTGTAGTCGCAAGAGTGGTCGCGACCGGGTTGCAGAAACACGCGGTGGGCATATTCGCCGGGATGCATAGCTGCCATGCTGTCGAGGGCGTGGCAAGCCTGCATGGTGAACTTGTTGCGGCAGAACTGGGTGTCGTGTTCGCCCGAAGTGAGCATGAAAGCCACGCCGCCGAGGTTTTCGACAGGGGCGTTGATGAGAGGTTCGCCGCCAGCAATCGGTCCTGCTCCGGCAAGATAGTCGGCGTAGAACGATGCCAGGCGCTGGCTGCCGTAAGCCCCTTCGGATATGCCGAAGAAATACACCCGGCGCACATCCACCATACCCGACACAAAAGCCTGTCGCAGCAGCCGTTCCCAAGCCACCTGCTTCGAGCGGTGCCACCAGCGGTAGTAGCGTCCGGTGTTAGGAATCTGTGGTATGAAATAGAGCGACGGGGCGTCGTTGAACACTTGGCACCACTTAAGTCCCACCTGCCATTCGTGCTCGCGCGGACCCGAGCCATGCATATACAGGAACAATGGATAGCCCTCGGCAGGTCTATTGCCCTTTGTGCCGAAGTAGAACGGCATGCGGCAGTTGGGCTCGAGGCTGTCGGGCAGCTGCCAGCGGTAGGGCGTCTCGGCCTTCAGTGAGTCGGGGTCGGGCAGGCAATCGAGGTCGTATTCGCCACAAGCATCGCACCACGCCTGCCACACTATTTTGCGTGCGTCGGCTTCTTGTGCGGCAGATAGTGTATGGTTTTTTATGGTGGTTGCGTAGGTGGTGCCGTTGTTGAGGCACGCAACAAAGTGTTGCTTCAGCGCATTGGCGTCGATGCGTTTTGCGCCGAAAACTGCAGTGGTGGCTATTGCCATAGCAAGTGTGATGATGTAGCGTTTCATGTTTCGTTGTAGTGAAAAATTGATGGTGGTTTTGGGTGTTTACAACCGCAAAGATAGAAAAATAATCTAAGAATGGATGCCCAAATTTTGTTGTTGCAGCTGCGTTTATTCGTCAAAATGGTGTGAAAAGGTGAAAAAACTATTCGGAATGTCAAAAAAATTACATATTTATGGTAAAATAGAAAGAATTTTTCGATGATAGATTATAACTAAAATCAAGAATGTGCTAACAGTGTGAAACAATGAGGCGTATAATATTTATAATTTGGAATAGATGTTGAAAATAACGATAAATCGGTAGCAAAATGTCATTTTCTTAAAATGTTTAAATCATAGTTAAAAATTTTATATTGTCACTTTTTTAAAGTATTTTTGTGCAAAATGAAATATATATATGGAAAAATTAAAGCAAATTAGAAAAGTTGTTGCAAGATTGACTTTGCTATTTGCCATAGTTGTAATTACCTCCCTCCTGTTTAGTTTCCGTGCTTCGGCACAGACACTAACGGTGAGTGGTGTGGTGGTTGACGACCAAGGCGAGCCTCTGATTGGTGCCACCATTCAAGCTAAAGAGAACAAGAGTAGGGGTACCACAACCAACGTAGATGGTGCATTCACCATTGTTTTGCCGTCATCGGCAAAATACATTGTGGTATCGTATGTGGGCATGGAGCCTCAAACCGTAAAGGTGCAGGGTGGCAAGAAGCTGCACATACGCCTTGAATCAAAAACCAACCTTAGCGAGGTGGTGGTGACCGGTATCATCGACAAGAAAAAGGAGAGTTTCACCGGAGCCTCTTCAACCTTCTCGGGCAAGGACCTTCAGAATATTGGCACGCAGAATGTGATTGCCAGCCTTAAGACCCTCGACCCGGCATTCAACGTGCTTGAGAGTATGGAGTTCGGTTCCGACCCTAACCACATGCCCGACATCGAAATCCGTGGCAAGTCGAGCCTTATCAGCACCCGCGACGAGTTGGCTGAAGACCCCAACCAACCATTGTTCATTCTCGACGGTTTCGAGTCGTCGCTCGAGGCAATCTACGACCTCGACATGAGCCGTGTGGCATCAATCACCATCCTCAAGGATGCTGCATCAACCGCCATCTACGGTTCGAAGGCCGCCAATGGCGTGGTGGTGGTTGAGACTGTGAAGCCAAAGGCAGGCCACCTCGACCTCTCGTATAACGGTTCGGCGTCGATAACATGGGCCGACCTCTCGAGCTACAACCTGATGAACGCGCAGGAGAAGTTGCAATTCGAGCTTCTCTCGGGCCGTTACAGCGGTTCGTCGACCACAGCCGAGATTGAACTCGACAAACTGTATAACAACAAGCTTGCCGATGTGCAGAGCGGTGTCGACACCTATTGGCTTGCCGAGCCGCTGCAGGTGGGCATCAACCATCGCCATTCGCTCTACGCTCAAGGTGGCGAGGGCGCTTATCGCTTTGGCATTGGGTTGACCTACAACGGCATTCAGGGTATTATGAAAGAAAGTAAGCGCGAAGTGATTGGCGGCAACATCGACCTCACTTATCGCTTGAATAAGCTCAACTTCAGCAACAAGCTGTCGTTCTCTAATACGGCTACGGGCGACCCAACGGTGGCATTTGTTAACTATGCCAACGCCAATCCCTACTACAAGAAGCGCAACGACGACGGTGAGGTGGAGAAGTGGCTGGAATATAACGACTATATCAAGGCAGCCAACCCGCTATACAATGCTGCTCAAAACAGCTACACTCACGGCGGCGCCATCTCGTTCTCCGAGAAGCTGAATGTTGAGTATACGCCCATCAGCGAGATGCGCATCCGTGCCCGTATCGGTTTCACTCGCACCGACTCCAAGAGCGAAGCGTTTGTATCGCCAAGCGATAGCCGCTACGCCACCACCGAGTACACCAAGCGCGGCCAGTACACCAACTCTAAATCCTATACCAATAAATATGAAGGTGAGCTCACCATCACCTACGGTAAGACGTTCAACGAGGTGCATCTTGTGAACTTGGCAGCCGGTGGCTACCTCTCGCAGAGCGACTATAAGAGCGACGGCTACAGCACCATCGGTTTCCCGGTGGGTGACTACACGCTGCCATCGTTCTCCAACGGCTACCCCGAAGGCGGCAGCCCGTCGTACTACGAGTCGACCTCGCGCTCGGTAAGTTCCTACATCATTGGCAACTATGCCTACGACAACCGCTATCTGCTTGACTTCAGCTACCGTTTGAATGGTTCCAACTCGTTTGGCCGCACCAAGCAGTTTATTGGCACATGGGCATTGGGCTTGGCGTGGAACTTGCATCGCGAAAAGTTCATCAAGGAAAATTTCGAAGGAGTGTCGATGCTCAAGTTCCGCGGCTCGATTGGTAACCCGGGTAACCAGAACTTCTCGTCGAGCGCTACCATCACCACGTTCCGCTACAACTTTAATATGTTCAACTACTTTGGCATGACCACATCGCTCTCGCAGTTGGGCAACCCTAACCTGAAGTGGCAGACCACCCTCGACCGCAACATCGGTTTCGACGTAACCATCCTCAACGACCGTTTGACCATCACCGGCGACTATTATTATAAAAGCACCGACCCGCTGCTCATCAGCATAGCCATGCCGCCTTCGTCGGGCGCTACGGGCGATGTGATGTATGAAAACTTTGGCAAGCAAACCACTCAGGGCTACTATGTGCAGGCTTCTTACTACATCCTGCGCAATATGCCGCAACGTATATGGTGGAGCGTGCGTGCCAACGTGCGTGGCAACAAGAGCGAACTCTCGGGCATTGGCAACCGCCTGGATATGTTCAACACCGAGGGCCGAAGCAACAACAGCACCAAGCGCTACTATGATGGCGCCGACCCCGACGACATCTGGGCTGTGCGCTCGGCAGGCATCGACCCTGCAACCGGTAAAGAGGTGTTTATCACTAAGGACGGCAAATACACCTACGACTTCAACTCGAGCGACGAGGTGATTGTAGGCAACGGCCGCCCGAAAGTGGAAGGCGTGGTGGGCACCAGCTTCAACTACAAAGGTTTTTCGATGAATATGGACTTCCGCTATAAGTACGGCGCCAAGTCGTTCAACTCGGTTCTGTTCAACAAGGTGGAAAACATCTCGTCGGGCAGCCTGTCGAACAATCAGGACAAGCGAGCCCTCTACGACCGCTGGCAGAAGCCCGGCGACGTGGCTCAGTTCAAGAACATCGCCAACTCGCAGTACACGCCAATGTCGTCGCGCTTTGTGCAGAACGACAATTCGCTGGCGCTGGAGTCGTTGCGCATCGGTTATGAGTTCTCTCCCGAGATGGCAAGGAAAATCGGCTTGAGTACACTCAAGATTAGTGGCTATATGAACGACATCTTCCGCATCACCAGCATCAAGCAGGAACGCGGCACCAGCTATCCGTTCTCGCGTAGCGTGTCGTTTGCGCTCTCGTTCACATTGTGATTTATAAAGACACGTTTTTCACTCAAAATCATTGCATACACAGATTATGAAATTGAAAAGAACATTATACATAGTTGTCGCCGTTGCAACGCTGCTGATGATGGGCAGCTGCTCCGACTGGCTTAACTACACGCCCAAGGACAAGCAGAGCGAGGAACAGCAGTTTGCCACCAAGAGCGGTATCTACGCGGCGGTGAACGGCATCTACAACCAGATGAGCGGTTCGTCGCTCTACGGCAAGAACCTCTCGTATGAGTTTATCGATATCCTTGGCCAGCGCTACGAGGTGAATCAGACCGACGAAACCGGCTATGCCAAGTATTGCCGAGCGCTTGTAGGTTACGATTATAGCCAGGAGGGCGTAGAGAGCACCATTGCTACGATATGGTCGAATGCCTATCAGGTTATCATGAACGTGAATGTGGTGCTGAAGAACCTCGATGCCGACCAGGCAGTCGACGGCCGCCACGTGCTGCCCGAGAGCGAATACCTCATGCTGCGCGGCGAGATGCTTGCTTGCCGTGCCATGCTGCACTTCGACATGCTTCGCCTGTTTGGTCCCGTATTCTCGCGCCACCCCGACAATCAGGCTATTCCGTATAACGAGAGCACCGACACCCGAATCCTGCCTATTCTCACCGGCACCGATGTGCTGAACAACTACATCCTGCGCGACATACGCGAGGCTCAAGAGTTGCTTGCCGACACCGACCCCGTTATCACATACGGTCCGCGGCCCGAATATGCCGAAGACGACGACAACTCGCAGCGCTATCGCCAGCTGCGCCTCAACTACTACGCCGTGACTCTGCTTGCCGCCCGCGCCTATATGTGGGGCTGCGACTATCAGAATGCCTACACCGAGGCAAAGAAGCTCACCGACGACCCCAAAGTGGCAAAGTTCTTCCCGGCTGTTGATGCCGGCACACTACTGGGCAACACCACCACGCCCGACCGCATGTTCTCAACCGAATGTCTGTTTGGCTTCTATAACGACGACCGTGGACTCATCTTCCAGTATTACTTCGACCAGGACAATGCCGGACGCAACCTGCTGGTGCCTCGCTCCGGCTATATCGACGAGATTCTGTTCTCCGGCACCGATGTGGGCGACTATCGCTATCAAAGTCAGTGGGAAAACGCAACCACCCTCGAGGGCGACGCCACCAAGCGCTTTGTGAAGTACAAGGACATCAGCGACGAGAACCGCGACGTGGCTTCGGGCTCTACCAGCGACGAAAACGAGATTCTGAAGGCGCAGAAGTTCTATGGCACATTCTGCTCAGCCATGAAGCTCAGCGAGGCTTATTACATTGTCGCGGAGGCGGCTTATCGTCTCGACAAACTGTTTGAAGCCTGGATAACGCTCAACGAGGCACGCACGCGCCGTGGCATCCCGGAATTGGACCCCAGCTACGACTTCGAGGACCTTCTCACCAAGGAATACATTCGTGAGTATATTGGCGAAGGGCAGGTGTTCTTCTATTTCAAGCGCCTCAACAAGGCGTTCGACAACGAGTATAATGGACAGAAGAAGATTGAGGAAGCCATTATGCCGCCGTTTATCTTCAGCGACAAGGAGAACGTCACCGAGGAGCAGAAAGAGGCGCGCTACACCTTGCCATTGCCTAAGAGTGAAACCGATAACCGATAACGCATGCGATTATATATGAAACTACAACACATATTATACAGCATCTGTGCACTTGCTGTGGCATCGGCTGCCACCTCGTGCCAAACCGAAGAGATAGAACTCTTCACCACCGACGACAGCATGGTGTATTTCCAGAAAACCACCAGCGTAACCAGCTCGGGCAACGAGGGATATGGTAACAGCACCTCGTTCTCGTTTGTGGGATACAACGACAAGATGACCAGCGTGACCTTTGCCGGCGAGATTCGCATGATGGGCAAGGTGCGCGACTACGACCGCCCGGTGAAGGTGGTGGTTGACGACGAGAAAACCACCATGATTTCGGGCGTCGACTACGAGGTTGACCTCGACACCGTGCGCATACCTGCCGGAAAGAACCTCGCCAAGCTCAACGTGAAGTTCCTGCGCAACCTGCGGCTGCGCGACGAGGCTCTCACCTTGGTGCTTCGCCTTCAGCCTAACGACAACTTTGGCGTGCTTGAGAAATACAAGTCGAGCAACAGCTACAATGCAAGTGAAAACGACACCATCAACGGCGCCATATTCACGTTTAAAATCGACGAGGTGTACTCGTGCCCGGCAAGCTGGGCAACGCTCAACGCCAACAACTACTTTGGCAAGTGGACCGCCACAAAATACATCTACATCAACAAGACACTCGGCTTTGAGCTCGACGATTGGACGTGGATAAACGGTGCCGGCAGCAAAATCACTTCGGGACGTATGCCATACTACGCCATCAAGCTGCAGAAAATACTGCAAGCGGCTGCCGACGAGGGCAACCCTGAGTATGACGAGGACGGCTCGTTCATGCAGTTGGGCGATGCCTATCGTGTCGACTATTCGAAATATCAACAACAGTAAACCAAACAACTAACGAACTATGATAATCAAGTGGTTAAAAGCAGCAACCCGTGCATCGCTCGCCATTGTGGCGCTGGCGGTTGCAACGGCTTGCACCGACGATAAGGGCAACTACGACTACGAGCCTAAAGCCGAGGTCACCATCAAGCTGCCCGAGAGCATCACTGTGCTTGCCAATGCCGAGTATATCGACCTGAAGCCCGAAATCACATCGACGCTCGAAGGCGAAATCACCGACGCCAATCCTAACTTCGAATTCTCGTTTAAATATAAGGACAGCAACGGCAATTGGGTGGAACTCAACAAAGAGGGCAAGAAGGACATTTACATGCTTGCCACAATTGGCATCGGAAAACATGTGTGCTGGTATTCAGTCACCGACAAGCGCACCGGTGTGCGCTATAGCGCCGTGGTCGACGTGAAGATAGTGGTGAGCACATCGGAAGGCTGGATGCTGTTGGGCGAGAAGCCCGACGGGACGGTGCGCCTCGACATGATTTCGAGCCTCACCATCGACCGCCTGATGCCGGTTTACGACATCGACCTCTACACCGACATCAAGCCGCTGCACCATGCGCGCTCGTTGGGCACGTTCTTTAATGCCCGCGGCACCATTGGCGACAAGATTGTGCTCATGAGCGAGGATAACGCCTATTTGCTTAACAACACCTATCTCACCATCAACGGTGATGCCTACGAACTGAAGACGTCGCACTTCGTGTCGCTGCCCGACGACCACATCGTGTCGTTCCGCACGGTGCCTTGCAGTAACTTCATCACTGCCGATGCCGTGATTGCCGTGTCGCTCGAGGGCAATGCCTTTGTGTGGAATCCGTGGGACACCGGTGGCGGTGCTTTTGAGGAACCTATCAACACCTCGGAACGCGCCAAGGAGCCGGAATATCGCGTGTCGCCATTCATCGGCACCAGCGCCACCCGTTCAACGGCGCTTGCCGGATATGGCGCAGCTTTGCTGTTCGACATCGACAATCACCGCTTTGTGGCTTGGGACGGCGACCGCGTGGCTGCCCTCAAGCAGACGCTATATCCACTCACCGACCCCTCGAACAAGATGTTCAGCTTCAACACCGGCAATATGGACCTCTTGGCTATGGTGGGCACACAGTTCTCTAATGGTGCCGTGTATTGCTTTATGCAGGACGGCAGCAAGCGTCACATCTACTCGGTGAACACTTCCGACAAGACCTTCAAGCAAGAAGGCTGCTGGACCAACATCAACAAGCCCGACTTCGACAAGGCAACCTTGTTTGCCGCTCACTCGCAATATCAAACCGTATACTACGCCTATCAGAACAAGGTGTACGCCTACAACCTCGGTTCGGGCGTATGCAACTTGGCTGTAACGCTGCCTGCCAACGAGGAGGTTACGCTCATCAAGTTCTGCACCTACGACAATCCCGGCGGCATAGGCACCCTCACCAAAAAGATGGACGAAGAAACCGCCAACAAGTTTGTGGCTCGCCAATACAAGCTGGTTGTGGCGTCGTACGATAACTCGGTGGCTGACGGCAACGGCGGCAAGGTGCGCTTCTACGAGACATCGTCGCCGGGCACCACGCTCACCCTTGGCTCGGAAGGCGAATTTTCGGGCTTCGGACGCATCAAGGACATCGCTTACAAGGAAGTGCGTCCGTAACGGCAACTGATAATTATTGGGGAAAGGTGCCATGGGCATCACCGCTTTGTGGCACCGCCATCCCTAACCGATTATAAACAATCCATTTATTTATTTACTTAAACTTTATCTTTTATGATTAAAAAATTACTCTCGATTGCAGTATTGGCAATGCCATTATTCGCAGCAAACGCACAAGAAAGTGTAGCAAAAGTGGTTTTTGAAGAAGATTTCAGCCTTCTCACCACTGGAGAACCGACAAATCCTGACAAAGAGAACGCTATCCTTAACGAAGACGGTACCATCAAGACGGAATATGTTCACAAAGCTGGTTGGACAGCAACTGAAGCTTATTCGGCAGGTGGCGCAATATGGATTCCAAACAGTCTTTCTGCGTTGTTACTTTCTCCAGCAATTGATGCAAGCGCAAGTGTTGACAAGGAAGTCATTATTGAGTTTGATGCTTATGCTCTTAATGTAAGCGGACAAAATGGAGCTTTTATTTATATACTACATCCCAATGCTACGTCAACTGAACTCAGCCAATTTGTTGCACAGGGAATTGGACTTGAAACGTGGACTCATGTTACATTCAGCACAACTGCTGCAAGCAAGCCGCTTAACAAGCTTTCTGATTCTGGTGTGATGAAATTTGGGCTTAAAGCTTTTTACAATCCTGTATGTATTAAGAACCTAAAAGTTACTATCAATGTTGACCCGAATGCTGGCGGCGGTGAAGCTAAGGACTTCACCGGTACATATTCTTTCAAGGGTACAAAGGAAATTACATCGTCACAAAAAACCGATGCATGGGCAAATTGGCCAAAGGAGGAATACTTATTCAATATCAGCAGAAACGAAGGTGACGATGCCGATGTTTATCCTTATTTAGTAAATTATTTCGCCGAAGCCTTTAACACTAATACAAATAAGAATGTTTGGGCTCCTACACTCAAGGCAAAACCAACTACTGATGGAACATCGCTTGAAATGTGCATTGGTCATGAATATAAATTTCAAACATCTCAAAACCATGTCGAATTAGCAGGTCCTAAAGGCGCTGACGACACCGCTACAACGCTGACGATTTCGCCTATTGCTGATAGTGAAAACTACACTATCGTTGATGGTTTCCAATTTATTATGCATCAAGAAGCAGTGGATTTAGGATTCTTCAAAACAGATGAATCATGGAAGAATCAATGCAAATTCACTGATATCGTAATCACTCGTACAGGCGACGTTGACGCTATCGACAGCATCGTAGCTGACGAAAAGGCTGCTGTTGCTCCTGAAGGCGTATTCACCATCAACGGTGCTAAGATTCGCAACACTAACGATGCTTCTGACCTGCAACCGGGCTTCTACATCATCGGTGGCAAGAAGGTTGTAATCCGCTGATTGGATAAAGAATAAAAGAAACTTTTTTCCCTCGGTGAGTCCATCCTTTGGCTTCACGCCCAAGGGTGGGCTCATCTCACATAATTAACACAAAAGATTCATTGCGATGAAACGATTTTATATGCTCGCGTGCCTTATGGCCGGCGTGGTGCTCAGTGCCGCCGCCCGCTACAAAGTCACTTGCATCTATCCCGACCAAAGCTACAACGGCAAGGAGGTGACGCTCATCAACTTCGACACCGAACAGCCCATGGGCAAAACCGTGATTGCCGACTGCAAAGCCGTGATTGAAGGCGAAATCGACGGCTCGTGTGTGGCAAACCTGTCGACTGCCGGAGCCGGCGGCTACGTGGTGGTTGAAAATGGCGAGGTGACACTGCGCTATCAGGAGGGCGCACCACGCACCGGCACAGCCACCGGCACACCGCTCAACGAGGTGTTCAATGCCTTCTTTGCCGAGAATGCCCGTCACAACAGCGCTGCCATGGACATAGCCATCGGTCTGCGCAACGGCGAAATCTCGCGCGACGAGGCACAGCGCCGCCGCGACTCCATTGGCGTGAAGATGAATCAAGGCATCGTAAACCTCTATAAGAACAACATCGACAACGGCGTGGGCCGATGGGCATTCACCAACAACCTGATGCGCTATCGTGCCGACCTCAATGCCGTGAAGGCTGCGCTTGCCGATGTGCCCGAGGCTTATGCCCGGCTGCCTAAGGTGATGGAAATATATCGGCAGGCCGAGGCTAAGGCTGCCACAGCAAAAGGCGCCAAGTTCATTGATTTCACCATACAGGAAACCGATAGCAAGTCTACCAGCCTGAGCGACTATGTGGGACGCGGAAAGGTGGTGATTGTTGACTTCTGGGCAAGCTGGTGCGGTCCGTGCCGTATGGCAATGCCGGGGCTCAAAGAGATTTACGCAAAATATAAGGACAAGGGCCTTGAAATTCTTGGCGTGGCTGTGTGGGACAAACCCGAAGCCACCGAGCGCGCCATCAAGCAGCTGCAGCTGCCGTGGCCGCAGATAATCAACGCTCAAAAGGTGCCAAGCACAGTGTACGGCTTCAGCGAGATTCCGCAGATAATGATTTTTGATGCCGAAGGCTACATCGTTGCCAAGGACCTGCACGGCGACGAACTCAAAGCCAAGGTGGATGAAATAATGACAAAATAAGCCAAGTATCGTAATATTACATTAAACTGCCCGACAACCTATCCGGTTGCCGGGCAGTGATTTCTTCTTGGGTAGTGTCGGGGCTTTCAGCGCCGACGTGGTGCTGAAGGCTGGTGATTATGTGTGGGGTTATTTTTTGGCTTTTTGCAGGGGCACCATACGCTGGTGTGAGGGCTTGATGGGGAGGTTGTAGCGGTCGCAACTCCATTCCACGCCGGGCTGTCCCACTTCGTTGCACACTTCAACTATGCAGTTGGGGTCATCGTTCCAGTATTGAAACAGGGTCTTGCCACCGCACACGGGCAGGGGTTTGGTGTTGTCGGGGTTGATTATCAATCGCAAGCCGTTGCATAGGCTCATCATCTCAAAGTCGCCACGGCTGTTTCCGGCGGCAAAGAGGGGTACTGTTTTGATGAATGTGCGAATGGCTTCGGCTTTGCCACGTTGCACGGTCACGGGGCGCACCATAGTGCCGGTGGTGTATCCGTAGCTATCGACGGCGGCACGCACTCCCAGCACGTGGTCGGTGGTTATGCCCAGTTGTTCGCTGCACACACCTTGATAGAGCAGTTCGGGCGATGCGGTGACGATGTATACGTCGAAGCCGTAGTTCTTGAGGTTTTGGATGAGGGCGCGCATTTCAGGGAAAAACTGGTTGCTGAATTTCTCTCTGAAGCAGCGCTTGCCTATTTCTTCGATTTGTGGTATGGTTAGTCCGGCAAGGAGGCTCACCATCTCGTCGGCGTAAGCCAGTTCGTCGTCGCTGTTCACCATGGCGCGCTTCAGTTGGTCCATCTTGCGCAGAGCGAGGCTGTCGGAGCGATGTGCGTAGGTGTCAGTGATGTAGTCGATGAGGGCTTCGTCGCACATGTAGTGTGGTGATTGTCCGAGCACGGTGCCGTCGCAGTCGAACACAGCCACTTTGTGTGTGGTGATGCTTCGGCTGTTTTCCATGAATTCTTTCAGCCTGCGGTTGGTGTCTTGGCTGAATCCGTTGATGTTTTCGTACTTGTAGGTTTGTGCGGTTGCGCACAGGGCAAATGCGCACAGGCACATTAGAATGTAGAGTCTTGCTATCTTTTTCATGTTACTAATTAATATAAAACACATTTCACATGAGCAAAGTTAGCGAAAACGAGGCAGATAATCTCACGAAAACAGCAAATTTATTTGAAATGTGATAATTTTAGCCGTTTTGGCGCAAGTGTTATCGAGTTTTGGCTGTGAGGTGTTGCAGCATTTCGGCGAGCGACTGATGGGTGAGCGGATGGCGCCACTGCGGAGCCAGCTGCAAGAATGGTTCTACAAAGAATATTCGCTCGGCGAGGTGTGGGTGAGGCACGGTGAGCGAGGGCGTGCTGATGGTGAGTTGGTCGATTGCCATGATGTCGAGGTCGATGATGCGGTCGCAGTATTCGCCTTGGGCGTTGCGGTGCACAGATGTGCCCACTTCGTCCTCGATGCGCTTGAGCAGCGCCAGCATGTGGGCAGGGGCAATGTCGGAGTCGATTGCCACCGCCATGTTGAGAAACTCGTTGGCGCTTTGGTAGCCCCATGGCGGCGAGGTGACGGCGTTGGAGCACACCGCCTTTGCCCCGGTGTGTAGCTGAAGGGCGTGAATGGCAGCTGCAAGGTTTGCCTCACGGTTGCCGAGGTTTGTGCCTATGTTGATGTAGTAGACCATTGTCAGGTGGGGTGAGCGGTGGGTGGGGCTAAGGGTTGAAAATCAATAAGTAATCCCGAAACAGCGATGTTGACGGTTTCGGGATTGGTGGAAATATATTACATAGTTAGATGCAATATTGGTAGCCACTGCCGGTGCGGTAGTAATTGCCGCCGCATCGGTGGGCATTAGGGTTGTCCGACGAGGGGCGTTATTCGTATTCGATGGGTATCTCGCGGTTGATGCTTTGGTCGAGCGAGATGAGGGTTTCGGTGCCTGTGACGCCACTGATGCTCTGAATCTTGTCGTTGAGCAGTTCCATGAGGTGCTGGTTGTCGCGAGCGTACACTTTGATGAGCACGTTGTACGGACCGGTGCAGAAATGACACTCAACAATTTCTTTTATTTTTTCGAGTTCAGGGATTATGCCGCGATACATCGAGCCGCGTTCGAGCTTGACACCCACATAGGTGCAGGTGGCATAGCCAAGGGTTTTGGCATTAACATGATATCCCGAGCCGGTGATTACCTGCATGTCAATCATGCGTTGGATGCGTTGATGAATGGCTGCACGCGATACTCCACATTCCACTGCAACATCTTTCGAAGGAATGCGTGCATTCCTCATGATTATCTCCAAGATTTTTCTATCGAGATTGTCGATTTTTTCCATTGTGTCAGATTTATTGTTCCTTTTTGCAAAATTAGTGCATTAATTTAATAAAGATGATATTATTGATGCAAATTGTTATTAAAAAAACTTAAATATGAGGTTGTTCGTCGGTTTGTATGGCTCAATAGCAACAACGTGTTCAGCCCAATGCGCAATTATGCGTGAATGTGTCACCGGAGCGTCTGTTTGGTGCGCAGCCGTCAGCGGTATTGCTGCAGTGCTTCTTCGAGTTTTTGCTTAATGGAAACACGCAGCTCGCGCGGCGACACCACTTCTATCTCGGGACCATAGGACAGCAGTTGCTGAATGAGGTCGTAGGTGAGATGCATGTGGTAGTAGAACAGGCTGTATTCGTCGTGCAGGTCCTCGCGCTGCGAGTGGTGGAGCGGCAGCGAGCGGAAGTATTTGGCTTGCATGGGCTTCACGCGCAGCACAATGTCCTTGGCTTGACCGTGCGAGGTGATGATGCCGAAGCAGTCGGCAAAATACTTCTCGGCACTGAAAGCCTCGGGGATGGTGTAGGAGTCGGCGGTGATGTGCAGGTCGTTCATGCGGTCGAGGGCATAGGTTTTCACTTTTTTGTCCTTGACGTTGCAGCCAATCACATACCACAGTTGCTTGAAGATGCGCACGCAATAAGGCTCAATCACCACCTGATGTGCCTGCGAGCGGTCGTAAGCCTTGTAGGCGAAGGCTATACGCTTGAGTTGCTTGAGCGAATCGATGATTATGGGCAGGCGGTTTCGCGCCGACGGCACTTTTTCCACCATTATGCGGTTGGCAATATCCTTGGAGTCGGCCATCATGCCGCTGAGCGACATTGAGTCGAGCAACCAGTTGCGCATGCGCGACTCGCTGTCGTCGGTGTTCTTGATGGAGTACTCATAGGTGCTGGCGTTGTAGCCTATCTCCACCTTGAACAGTTCGGCAGCGCCGTTGCGGTAGTTGAGGAACGAGCGTCGGGGCATAGGGTTTCCGCCGCTCACCTCGCGTGCAGCTTTCCAGAGTTTTCCCAGTTCGCTGAATGTGATGGGTCCGCGACGCTGAATGGTGTCGATAATCCAGATATATTTGTTAATCAGTGAACCTGCCATGCTTGCGTTTCTGTTGTGTGGCGAGAAATGAATTATGCTTGTTGTTTTTTACCGTTGCTGAGCAGCAGCAGACCGACGAATGTGACTGCCGCGTTGAGCAGCAGCAGCTCGAAGCTCATGGTGTAGTTATACGATGCCTTGAGCCAGTCCTGCACGAAATAGCAAATCACCGGAGCAGCGATGCACACCACGGGCACAAAGCGGTCGCGCACGCCGGTCTTCATAGTCATGCCAAAGGTGAACAAGCCCAGGATAGGGCCGTAGGTGTAGCTTGCCACGGTGTAGACCGCGCTGATGGCGTCGCTGTTGCTGATGATGTAGAACACAATAATCACCAGTCCCATAATGGCAGCCATTGCCACGTGCACCAGGTTGCGGGTTCGCGACAGTTGCTCGTCGGTTTTGCGCTCGTTGGCTTTGAGGATGTCGACGGTGAACGATGTGGTGAGAGCAGTGAGAGCGCTGCCGGCAGCTGAGTAAGCCGCCGAGATGAGTCCGAGGATGAAGAGTATGCCCACAATCACCGGCATTGTAGGATGCGAAGCCACCAAACCGAAGAGGTCATCGCTCTTTTCGGGCATTTCGATGCCCACTTGAGCGGCATACATCACCAGCAGTGTGCCGAGGATGAGGAACAAGGCAATCACAAAGAACTGGCTGACGGCGTTCACCACCATGCTTTTTTGCGATTCCTTAGGATTTTTGCAAGCCAGGTTGCGTTGCATCATGTCCTGGTCGAGTCCGCAGGTGGCTATCACCATAAAGATGCCTGCCACAAACTGTTTCCAGAAGTAGGTGCCCGCCTTGGGGTCGTCGAAGAAGAACATCCGGCAGCTGTAGTGGCCCGACACTGCGCTGCACATCTCGCCGAGGCTATAGCCCAGTCCGCGGGTGATGAACACTATGCACAGCACCACCGACATGATGAGGCAGAAGCTCTTGAGCGTATCGGTCCAGATTACGGTTTTCACGCCACCTTGCTTGGTGTAGAGCCAAATGAGCGCTATGGTGATGATTACGTTGATGACAAACGGTATGCCGAGCGGCCCGAACACCAGGCTCTGCAGCACCACGCACACCACATAGAATCGCACCGAGGCACCCAGCATCTTGCTGATGAAGAAGAACCATGCCCCGCTCTTGTAGGTGCCGGCGCCGAAGCGTTGTTCCAGATAGCCATAGATGGAGATGAGGTTGCGGCGATAGAACAATGGGATGAGCACATAAGCCACTGCAATGTAGCCGAATATAAAGCCTAACACCATTTGCAGGTAGGAGTAGCCTTTGGCTGCCACCATACCCGGAACCGACACAAAGGTGACGCCCGAAATGGCGGCGCCGATGGTGGCAAATGCCACAATGGGCCACGGTGCCTGACGGTTGCCGGTGAAGAAACTGGCGTTGTCGCTCTTGCGACCGGCAAACCACGATACTAAAAAGAGCAATGCAAAGTAGCCTACAATGGTGGCCATTACAATCCAAGGTGTCATATATCTGTTGTCGAGTTTTTTTGTCTTTTAATGAAACGGGTTGATAAGTAGGTGTGATGGAGAGAGGGGAGAGTGTTATTCGTCGTAGATGAGATAGCGGCGGCGCAGTTGCTTGAACTGCTCCAAGCCGGGCTGCCATGTGGCTTTAATCTCGTCGTTGGTTTTGCCTTGTTCAATCATCTCGCGCACCGAGAGGTCGCCGGTGAGTTTCTCGAAGAATGAGGTGAAGAACTTATCGCCAAGGCCGCAAGCGCGGTAGGCGTCAATCACATATTCGAGGTTCATGCCCTTGGCAATGATTTCTTCGTCGGAGAGGCGCGAGAGGTCGCGGCCGTAGCACTTCTTGCCCAGTTGCGGCGGATTCTTGGCACCGGCAACGCTCTTGGGTGTGAACGAGAATTTGTAGCCTTTTCCTTTCATAGCAGGGTGCCCATAGATTTGAAACGGCTTCTTGGTTCCGCGACCGAGGCTGACTCCGGTGCCCTCGAAAAGGCATGTCGAGGGGTAGAGGTAGATTGATGTCATGTTAGGCAGATTGGGCGACGGGGCAATGGGCAGGCGGTAGCGCGTCTGGTGGGTGTAGTTGAGGCAGCACACCACGGTGAGGTGCTTCACCTTCAGCCCGTTGTCGAGCCAGCCTTCGCCGTTAGCCATAAGGGCTATTTCGCCCATGGTGAGGCCGTGCACGGCAGGGATGGGCAGGCGACCCACGCCCGAGCGATACTTCATGTTGAGCATCGGACCGTCGACATACATTCCGTTGGGGTTGGGGCGGTCGAACACCACAAACTCCTTGTCGTACATTGCAGCGGCTTCCATGAGGTTGACCATGGTGATGTAGTAGGTGTAGAATCGTAGTCCCACGTCCTGAATGTCAACCGCAATCACGTCGAACTTGCTCATGGTTTCCTTGCTTGGGCGATGGCTTTTGCCTTCGTATAGCGAAGCTATTGGGATTCCTGTTTTTGGGTCGACGCTGCTGCTCACCTTCTCGCCGGCATCGGCTGTTCCGCGAAAGCCGTGTTCGGGCGAGAAAATGGTGGTTACGTTCAGACCGTTTTCGAGCATGATGTCGAGGGTGTGCTTGTTGCCCACCATTCCTGTCATATTGCTCAGCAGAGCAATTCGTTTGCCTTTGAGCATAGGCACATAGGTGTCGGTGCGGGCGGCGCCCATCACCACTTCGGCATCTTTTGCCTGTGCGGCAGTGGCACACATAGCCAGTGCCAATACTGCTAACGCCAATCTTATTGTCTTGTTCATTGATTCTTTATTAACAATTTTTGAGTTCGTATTTCCAAAGATAGCATTTTCTTTTCAAAGAACACGCACTTTGCCTATAAGTTTTCTGATTTTGCCGTTGCCGATAACCGGGGCGTGAGGGTCTTCGGGGTAAACCACCAGCACGTGTCCGGGAAGCATGTCGATAAACGCCGTGGGGCGGTCGTCGGAAAGCTCGCAGTCGCCTGCCTCGTCGTAGGGTTTGCTGATGTGGTTGATTTCGCCCAGCGGTTTCCATCCGATGGTTTCGTTGCCCTCGAGCAGGATGTGCACGTCGATGTATTGGCGGTGTATTTCAAGCACCTGTGCATCGCGCGCCACGCCTTGTGCCAGCGAGTTGTTGATGAACAGGTTGTCGCCGTCGATGGTGATTCGTCCCGGCGGCTCGTCGAGCAGGTTGTGCGATTTCACATAGTCGAACAATGTTTTGAACAAAGGATGCAGCGCTTCTATTCGTTGGCTGTCGTTGAGTGTGGTGAGTATCATAATGGTTATTGTAAAGGTTTCATAATTCAATTTTGCTCACTTGGGCAGCGCGGATGCCGGGTTTCACCTCGCCGCCTATGCAATAGAACACGTTGGACGATGCTGCCACTAAGGCAGCTCCGGCACGCGCCAGTGGGGCATAATCGCCCACCACCCTCCACTGCTGCGCTTGGGTGTCGAACACATATAGCGTGCGGTTGAAGCGATACCATTCGGGCGCTTGCTTGAGATAAACGTCGCGTGCGATGAGTGCGTAGGTGCCGCTGATGGCGTCAAGGAAGATGTTGCGGTTCACGCCGCCGGCTGCCACGATGTTGCCATTGCCGTCGGCTACGGCGGCGCCGCCCGAAAGCGTCACCTCGCTGCCATCGGCTGCGGTGGGTGCAGGCAAGGGTTGGCACGAGCCTTGCTCAAGATTGATGGCAATGCCCGTGGTGTAGACTTCGGCATCGATGCTGTCGCCCTGCGCGGGCTGAAAACCGCCCCACACATACAGGGTGCTGTTGGCAACGGCGCACACCGGCTGCACACGTGCTTCGGGCAGGGTGGCTATTTGCTGCCAAGCGGCGTAGCGGTCGGCGAGGTTGAGCGAATACACCGCCGCCGAGGGCACTCCGTTGGCGTTGCCGCCCACAATGTATGCTGTGCCGCCGCTCACGCATCCGGCAGCATTGTCGATGGTCACCGGCAGCGTGGGCATGCTGCCAATTCGTGCCTCGCCGTCGATTATGCTAATGCTCATCACTGTGGCTTTAGCTCCCCGGTCGTTACTGCCGCCTGCCACAATCAGGCTGTCGGCGGAAGGCAACGACACGCCGTAGGCAATGGGTTCGGGCAACTTGCCCACGAGTTTCCATTGCAAGGCATTGTCGGTGGCTGATGCCGCATAGATGCCGGCATAGAAGCATTTTGCGCCGCCATTGGCAGCCGGCTCTTGGGCAAAATTGGCACCGCCTGCCATGATGAGGGTGTTTGACGAGGCAGAGGCAAAACAAGCCGATACGCCTTGCTCATAGCCCGGCTCTATGCCGGGCCAGCCGTGGAGTGTTGACACCCGGGGCGAGTGGCTGCAGCCTGCTGCAGCGAGTGCAACAAGGCAAATGGCTGCTATGTGTGGTTTTTTCGTCAACATGGTGGGGTATATGTCAAAAAAAGGGGGGGAGGTGGGTTATTGCATATTCTCGGTTTTGGGACGCAGTACGCACAGCTGCAGCACTACGGCTATTGCCACCACAATTGCCATAAAGGCAAAACTTATGCCCAGGTCCATGCCGCCGTCCTTGAGTTTGCCAAGCAATTGGGTTACGATGGCTCCGGCAACCACGCCGGTCATGTTCATGATGCCGTAGGCGGTAGCACGATATTTGCCCGACACGAATTGGCAAAGAATAGGCATATTGTTTGTGTCGAAGATGCCGTAGCCAATGCCGAAGAGCAATCCGGCAGCCACCACGCCCACCACGTTGTGCGAAGTGCCCAGGAGCACCAGCGACGGAATCATCATGGTGAGTCCAATGGCAGAGGTGTATACGCGGCCACGTATGTTGCGCTTCACCCAGCGGTCCGACATCATGCCGCCCACAATCACGCCCACAAACGACGAGGCTGCGATGGTGATGGTCGACAATGGTCCGGCTTGAGCCATTTCGATGCCAAGGCTGCCGGAAAACAGCGTAGGCAGCCAGTTTTTGGTTGCCCATCCGGGCAGGCTAAGCACGGCAAAGTAGAACAGAATCACGCCAAATGCCACGCTGGAGAACAGCACCGGGAATGCTTTCCAGATGCTTTCTTTCGGGGCGGCGGGAGCATCGGCAATGGGTGCAGTGGCAGGGGTGCGTTTTTCGCGAAGCAAGGCAATGAGCACCAGCGAATAAGCCATGCCAATCAAGCCGAAGCTGAAGAACGCGGTGTGCCACGAGAATGCGGCAGCCACGGTGGCGCCGAATCCGCCGATGGCTTGGCCCACATAGAGTCCGGTCATGTGAATGCCCACGGCAAGCGAGCACGAGCGCCCGCTGTGATAGTCGGCAATGAGCGACAGCGCCGCCGGCATATAGAGCGCCTCGCTAACGCCCATAAGGGCACGCAGCGCCAGCACCTGGTTGTAGGTTGTGGCAAAGCCCATGAGCAGTGTCACAGCCGACCACACGAACAAGCTGCCCACAATGAGCCATTTGCGGTTCAGGCGGTCGCCTATGATGCCCGATACGGGGCTCATCACGGCATATATCCACAGGAACACCGACATAAGCACCCCAAAGGCTTCGGCGCTTTGCAGTTCCACAATGTCGTATGCCATTGCCGACTGCATGGTCGAGAGCATCTGACGGTCCATGTAGTTGAGCAGTGCCACCACCCAAAGCAGTGCCACCACTATCCAAGCGTAAAATCTGTTGTTTTGCATGATGTTATTATATGGTTTTTATGGTTGAAAATCAAAGAGGCTTATGTAAGGGTTAAAAAATGATTTGCATCGGCTGAGGAAAACGTGGGGGTGCGATGCAAATCATTATAATGTCATAACGTGGCGTGTCAGCTGTTTAACTTGTCGAGAATCTCGTTGCAGAGCATATACGACTTGATGAGCATGCGCGGCACATGGAACGGACCTTTGAAGATGTTGCCCTTGGCAGGCTGAGCCACCGAGCCGTCGCGGTGCAGATAGCCGTACCATTCGCCGTACTCGTTGTCGGGGAAGTGGGCGTAGGTCCAGTCGCTAATGAGCTGATGACGCTTGATGAAGCGTTCGTCGCCGGTGGCGAGGTAGGCGTAGAGCGACGAGATGATGGTTTCGCACTGCGGCCACCAGAACTTCATGTCCTGCGAATAGTCCTGGCACGGACGGTTGAGCGCATCGCGGAAGTTGATGATGCCGCCATATTGCTCGTCCCAGCCCCATTGCCACGACCAGTCGAAAATCTCGAGCGCCATACGGGTGATGTCGTCGTCCCACTGGCGGTGCTTGGCTTCTTCAAGCAGGAACCACACCGATTCGATGCAGTGTCCGGGGTTGATTGTGCGGCCGTTGATGGTGTCGATGAATTCGCCGTTCGGACCCACACATTCAAGCAGCGCTTTCAGTTCGGGGTGTATGAAATACTTTTTCAGCGCGGCAATCGATCGGCTGATTTGCTCGTCGAGCACCGGGTCGCTGATGGCGGCACGTATTCGCGATGCCGTGTTGATGAGTATCATGGTGAGCGAGTGCCCTTGTGTCTTCACCGAGTCGCAGTATTTGGTGGGCAGGATGCCGGGGGTGGCAACAAAGCGGTGAATGTCGTTGAACACCTTCAGTGCCTTTTGGGCATAGGCTTTGTCGCCCGATGCGATGGAATACTCCGACATGGCAATGGCAGCAAAGCACTCCGAGAACACATATCGGCGCATTCTGATGGGTGTGCCGTCGGCTTCAACCTCAAAGTACATGCGTCCGCGCTCGTCGGTGCAATGCTTTTCGATGAAGTCGATGCAGCTGCGCGAAGCCTCCAGCCACTCGGGGTTACGTTCGATGTTGTTGTAGGCAAAAGCAGCAATAAAGCCAAAACGGCCTTGGAACCACACCGACTTGGTGGTGTCGTAGATTTTGCCGTCGCGGTCGAGGCAGGTGTACACGCCTCCGTTCACGCGGTCGAAGCCGTTTTTCATCCAAAACGGCATGATGTTTTCAACCAGTTCTGCACGATATCGGTTTTTCCAATATTGCAGATAAACTTTAATTTCTTCGGTTGTCATAAATAAGGGTTGAGGTTATTGATTAATCAGTTTGTCAAAATTTGTTGCAGCGTTCAAAGAACCCGATGGCTTGCAGTTCCTGCTTCATGGCAGCCTCTTCGTCGGCAGTCATGTTGCGGAACGGCACGCGGTTCGGACCGAGGTCGAGCCCGATGAGCTTCATGATTCGCTTGCCGCCAACGATGTTGCCGCGGTAGTGGCAAATCACGTTAATCACCTCCTGGGCAAAGTTCTGGCGCTCGCGCGCCGAGTCGAGGTTGCCGTTCTTCCAGTCGTCGATTATGCCCACCAGTTCACGTCCGTTGTAGTTGGTGGTGCCGCCGATGCCGCCTTGCGCGCCGCCCTGTGCCAGGCTTGGCAAGATGGTTTCGTCCTGACCGTGCAGCATATCGTATTTTCCGTTGGCATAGAGCCGGCACTGGTTATATTCGTATAGGCTCTCGAAGGTGTATTTGATGCCTGCAAAGTTGGGTATGCGGCCGTCAACAGCCTTCAGCAGGTCGACCATAGGCAGGAATGCGCCGTTGAAAGCCGGAATGTGATAGTAATAGAAAGGCAACTTTGGAGCCGCGCCGGCAATAGCTTCGCAGTATTCCACCAGCTCCTCGATGCGACCGATTTTCGGGAATGGAGGCGCCATTGAGCCGATGCCCCATGCGCCAATGCTTTGTGCATGTTCCGCAAGGCGGACGCTCTCGCGCAGGCAGCAGCTGCCCACGTGCACAATCACTTTAAAGCCCTCGGGCACGGCAGCCATCCATGCCTCGGCAAGGCGCATGCGTTCGTCGGTGGTGAGCATATATCCTTCGCCCGACGAGCCGTTGATAAACACGCCCTTGAGCCCGTTTTTTGCCAGCATGGCAGCGTAGGCAGGTATAGGTTCGAAATTCACATCACCATTCGCAAGCATAGGTGTGAATGGTGCATCGATAAGTCCTTTTATTTTTTCCATCACTAATAGGTGTTTTTTGGTTTAATCAGTTTGTTTATGGGGCGGTTGTAGGGTTGTAAGTCAGGCAATACAACCGGGTGTACGCCCGGCGGCGTGGCGCGTTATAGCCAAAGCCTTTTACAAAGGTAACTTTTTTTGGCGTGAATAATTGCACTTTTTTCAAAAAAATATCAGCTATAAGTTTAACTTTTTGCAGGCAGGCGCATCAAACAATCGGAAACACTAAAAACAATGCAACATTAAATACTCTAATTATGCCCGGGTATCGGTCGTGATGACTTCATACTCGGGCTTTTTCATATGCAGCGGGTGGCGCATTTGCCGGATGCATATAAATAAACCACCCCGCGACACTTGCTTCACAGCAGATGTCGCGGGTATTCTCTAAACAATCTATTTAGCTTATATTTTTATTATAATGATTTGTAAGCAATGTAGTTGTTATGCAGGCAGCGAGTTGTGATGCCGTTTTCTTTTGTGAGAAATACCGACAACTCGTTGCAGAGTATATAAGTTACTATTCTTGTTTGCTTGGAGTCATGTTTTTGTGAGTTTTATGAGTTTTGTTTTTCTAATGCAAAGTTAAGGCGTGCAAGTCAAAAAAATGTTGCACTATTTTACAATTATGTTGCATATAGTTACGGAATTTGCGCCCGTAGGGGCATGTGTGAGTGGATGCGCCTGCGCAGCGCCCGCAACTGCCTTTTGCGGTGGTGCGCCACAAGCACTTGGTAAGCCGAGCCGCAAAGAGGGGTGGTTGAAGCCGTATGTTATCTTAAGGGTGGGTAGAGAGATTTATTTTTTGTATAGGCTGGTGTAGAGGTTGGTGATTTTCTCGAAGAAGTGTGGATAGCTGAGATTGGCGTTGAAGTGGGTAAGCGCAGTGGCGCCGAGCGAGTGGCGCAGTTGCGTGTCGTCAATGAGCGTCTGCATGGCGTCGGCAAGCTCCGAGAAATCGCCGGGTGTAACCAGCAGGGCGTTTTCGCCATGGCGCAGATATTCTACCTGGCCGCCGCTGGTGGTGGCAATGTGTGCTTTGCCCTGCATCATATATTCGAGGTTGCTTATGCCAAACGGCTCGCGCCAGGTGGCAGGCAGCACGCCAAAATCGGCTTGGGCAATGAGTTTCTGCAGTTCGCTCTGGAAACCGAGAAACGACACGTTGCCTTGCAGCTGGTTCACCTCCACAAATTGTTTCATACGCTTCATGAAGCGTGGGCTGCCATCGCCCACGATGGCAATGTGGAACGTCTGCTTGTTGAGCTGGGCAGCGGCACGCAGCAGCACGTCAACGCCTTTTTCTTTGCACACGCGGCCGTGAAACATAATCAGGGCGGCACCGTCGGGCACGTTGCAACTCTTGCGTATGTCGATGGCGGGGGTGCCGGTGTCGATGGGGCGAATGCTGTCGTGAATCACCGAGGCGCGCTCGCGAGGGAATCGCTTGGCGTGGTTGATGAACTCGTCGTATTGCACCTGCGACACAAATATGATGTGGTGAATCTCGCTGAGGATGCGACGGTAGAGGAAGCCCGTTTTGGGCCGCTCAACGCTGTGCGAGGTGAGCACCACGCGGTTGTTGGGGTTTTCCGATATCTTGTTGGCGAGCACTGCGGTGGCAGCGTCCTTGAAGTTGTGCACGTGCAGTATGTTGCGTCCGCGCTTAATCTGGCGGGCGAGGCGTATGGGCGAGTCGAGGTCGCTGAGGCTCTTGAGCGGCAGAGTGGAGATGGGAATCTCCAGCCGGCGGAAGTGCTTGATGATTTTGGGTCGCTGCTGCGTGACAATTTCCATATAGAAGTTGTCGTTGTGCAGTTCACGTATGTGTGCGGTGAGGTCGAAAGCATATTGCTCGGGACCACCCCATTGCTTGTCGGACACTATTTGATATATGTTCAGCATTGTTCGATGGTTGATAAAGAGGTTAGTTTGTGCCCCGTTGAGGGGACGTGTGTATGCAAAACTTTTCGGGGCACCAAATGTGCCGTGTACGCAAATATAATAGTTTTCTGCCATAACATCATCACTTTGCAGCAACGATTTGGCGAAAAAAAGATTTTTGCGACATTGCATATTAAGAAAGATGTGAGTAATTTTGTGTTGAAATGTATTAAATATACGAACCTTTACAGTAAAAAAACTAAAAAACTCATGAGAAAAACTCTGTTTTTGATTTTCATTGCTTTGGGCTTGGCGTGCATTCAAGCCCGGGCTGCATCGCCGGCGGGGCAGATTGCGCGCATGGGCAATGCCAATGTGAGCAACTTCGATGAGGGATGGCTATTTAAGCGCTACGGTTTGCAGCCCGACGGCACCACGCTGTCCGAGCCTAAGGGCTTGGAAAAGGCTGACCTTGCCGATGCCGATTGGCGTGCTGTGGACCTGCCTCACGACTATGCCATCGAAGGTCCGTTCCGGCTCGACCTCGAAGGCGGAACAGGCAAGCTGCCATATCAAGGTATTGGATGGTATCGCAAGCACTTCACGTTTAATAAGAAACCCGGCGAACGCCTCTACATCGACTTCGACGGCGCTATGGCGCATGCCAAGGTGTGGCTCAACGGCAGCTATGTGGGCACATGGCCTTACGGCTACAACTCGTTCCGCATGGACCTCACGCCCTATCTGCGCCGCGGCGAGAATGTGGTGGCTGTGCGCCTCGACACCGAGAACTGGCAGTCGCGCTGGTATAGCGGTGCCGGCATCTACCGCCATGTGTGGCTGGTGAGTTGCCGCGATGTGCACGTGGCACACTGGGGCACCTACATCACCACGCCCGAAGTGAGCGACAGCAAGGCTGCGGTGAAGAACGAAATCACGGTGGAAAACTATCGCCAGGTGGCAGTGCGGGCGCGCCTTGTGACTCGCTACTTCGAGCTCGACGGCAACGATGTGCCTCGCCAATGCGTGGCTGAGGACGAGCGCACCATCGACGTGCATGCCTGCTCGAGCGCAAAAACCGTTGCCGAAGTTGCCATTGCGAACCCCAAGCGATGGGACATCACCAGCCCCAACCGTTATTTGGCTCAAACGCAGGTGTACGTCGACAACGTGCTCACCGACACCTATAACACGCCGTTTGGCGTGCGCACCATCGACTTCTCGGTGGCTCACGGCTTCCGCCTGAATGGCAAGCGTGTGCCAATTCGCGGCGTGTGTCTGCATCACGACCTTGGCTCGCTTGGCGCTGCCTTCAACAAGAGCGCCCTCGAGCGTCAGCTGCGCATGATGCAAGAAATGGGTTGCAACTCTATTCGCACATCGCATAACCCACCTGCACCCGAACTGCTGGAACTTGCCGACAAGATGGGCTTTGTGGTGTGGGACGAAGCGTTCGACGCCTGGAGCATTGGCAAACGCCGCAACGACTATAACCGACTCTACCGCGAGTGGCACGAGAAAGACCTGTTGGCGCTTGTGTACCGCGACCGCAACCACCCTTCGGTGATTATCTGGTCGATTGGCAACGAGGTGATTGAGCAGCGCAACATCGAAATGACCAAACACCTTGCCGACATCATGCGCAAAGCCGATCCTACTCGCCCGATATCGAATGGATACAACGACCCCGACGGCGGTCGTGAGGTGGGCGCTGTGGCTGCCCTCGACATAATGGGTGTGAACTACTTCTTCAGCCGTCAAGCCGAGTGGGACAAAGACCCGCGCTATGCCCGGATGCCAACTATCGGCAGCGAGACGTCGTCGTGCGTGTCGTCGCGTGGCGAATACTTTTTTGGCGAGGGCAACGACAAGGAATATCAGAATTGGCAAATTACGTCGTACGACAGCGCATCGCCCGGTTGGGGTTGCACCCCCGATGTGCAATTCCGCACATTGCATCAATATCCGCATCTGCTGGGTGAATATGTGTGGACCGGCTTCGACTATCTGGGCGAACCCACGCCGTATAACTCCGATGCCACCAATCTGCTGAACTTCCGCACCGACCCTACGAAGAAGAAAGAACTGGAGGCTGCTCTGGAAGAACTGAGCAAAAAATGCCCGCCGTCGCGCAGCAGCTATTTCGGCATCGTCGACCTGGCAGGCTTCGCCAAGGACCGCTACTATCTCTATCAGTCGGAGTGGCGACCTGACCTGCCTATGACACACATCCTGCCGCACTGGAACTGGCCGGAGCGCATTGGCAAGGTGACACCGGTGCATGTCTACACCTCGGGCGACGAGGCAGAGCTGTTCCTCAACGGCAAGAGCCAGGGCCGCAAGCGCAAGGCGCCGGGCAAGGATTTCCGCTTAGTGTGGGACAGTGTGCGCTATCAGCCCGGTGTGCTGAAGGTGATATCTTATAAGGACGGCAAGCGATGGAGCGAAGCCGAGATGCGCACCACCGGCAAGGCTCGCAAGTTAGCCTTGAGCGCCGACCGCACCGAGGTGACGGCTGACGGCGATGTGCTGGCATTCGTGTCGCTGAGCGTGTGCGACGCTGCCGGACGCGTGGTGCCTCGCAGCAACCAGTTTGTGAAGTTCTCGGTGGAGGGTGCCGGCGAGATAGTGTCGACCGATAACGGCAATGCCATCGACTATACACCGTTCCAAAGCCACGAGCGCAATGCTTACAATGGCCATGCCCTGGTGATTGTGCGGGCTAAGAAAGGCGCCACCGGCAAGATAGTGGTGAGTGCTGAAAGCGACGGCTTGAAAGCCGCCCGCATCGAGCTTGTGAGCAAATAATCGCGTGAGGCGACCGACACAAACGAGGGGGCTGCGCATCAAAGCGCAGCCCCCTCGCATTATATCTTATGGTGGCTAATGGTCAGCGGCGGGGAATGTCGACCGATGTTTCGGCTTTGCCTTTCAGGTGGCGGCTGAAGAAGTCGACAAGACGCCAATAGAAATATTCGTCCATGTCGCCAAAGCCGTGGCGCTGTTGCGGCAGATATAGCATCTCGAAACGCTTGCCGGCGCGTATGAGCGCGTCCACCACGCGAGTGGTGTTGGCGGGGTGCACATTGTTGTCAATTTCGCCGTGAACCAGCATCAGGTTGCCCTTGAGGTTGCGTGCAATCTCGGGGTTGGTGGAGATGTGATAAACGAATGTGGTGTCGCCCTCGTCGGTGATTTTCTCCTTCACGCCGTGGTGTGTTTCGCTCCACCAGCGGTTGTAGATGTTGTTGTCGTGATTGCCGGCGCACGACACAGCAGCCTTGAAGAAATCGGGGTACATGCACATTGCTGCCGTGCTCATGAATCCGCCGCCCGAGTGGCCGTGGATGCCTACGCGGTTGATGTCGATGAACTTATAGCGGTTGGCAAGCTGTTCGATGGCATACTTGTGGTCGGCGAGCGGATAGTCGCGCAGGTTGCCGTAGCCGAAGTTGTGATACCACTTCGAGCGGTTGGGGTGACCGCCGCGTTGGCCCACGGTGATTACCACGAATCCGGCTTGTGCAAGGCGGTCGGTGCGCACGGTCATGCGGGTGAACGGATAGTAAACAGCCTCGACTTGCGGACCGGGGTAAACGTAGTCGATAATCGGGTATACCTTGGTGGTGTCCATATCGAAGGGCTTGAACATCACGCCATAGAGGTCGGTGACGCCGTCGGCTGCCTTCACCTTGAATGGCTCGGGGAATTTATATCCGTTGGCAAGCAGTTGCGAGAAGTCGCTTTCTTCGAGTGTCATGAGTCGGCGGCCGTTGGTGTCGAACAGTGCGGTGCACGGAATGGTGTTGACGCGCGAATAGTTGTCGACAACAAAGCGCTTCGTGTCGTCGACCTGCACATCGTGGAAGTAGTCGCCCGGGGTGATGTTGCGCAGCCCGGTGCCGTCGAAGCTCACGCGATAGAGGTGTTCGTAGTAGGGGTTTTCGTTCGGCTCCATGCCGCAGGCGGTGAAATAGATTGTGCGGGTGGCATCGTCAACGTCAACCACTTGTTCCACGTGCCATGGGCCGCGGGTGATTCGGTTCTTCAGGTTGCCGGCAGTGTCATAGAGGTAGAGGTGAGCCCAGCCGTCGCGTTCGCTCCAGTGAATGAGGTTGCGGCCGCCGTTGGCGGTGTAAAGCCCATGCAGTTCCTGATAGGTGTTCATCCGCTCCTCGATGATTGGCACGATGGTGTCGGCGCCTACGGTGTAGGAGCAAATGTCGATTCGCTTGAGGTCGCGGCTCGAGCGGCTGAGGTAGAAGTGCGAGTTGTCGCCCAGCCAGATGGCAGCCACGTCGTCCTTGTCTTTATCCTTTTGCTTTGTAGGGGCGTATTCGAGCGAGTGGGTCTGGTTCTTGAAGCGGGCGGTGTTGATTTCCTTGCGGGTGTTGTCGGTCATGTCGAAGATGTAGAGGTGCTCGATTGGAGCCTCTTTTTCGCCTGGCATCTGATATTTGTAGGTTTCGAGCGTAGGACGTGGCGATGCCATGGCATTGATTACCCACAGCTCTTTCACTTGGCGGTTGTCGTCGATGCAGGTGACAAAGTGGCGCGAGTCGGGCGACCACATGCCCCACACGCCGCGGCGCTTGCCGTTGCACAGGGTGTCGGTGTTGAGGGTGCTGTAGGGTATGCCGTAGCCAAAATCCTTAACGCCGTCGGTGGTGAGCTGAATTTCAACTATGGTGCTGTCCTTTTCGTCTTTTTTAGCCTTGAGGTAGTCGTCGTAGCTCATGCGGTAGAGGTTGAGGTCCTTGGCATATACCACGGTTTTCTTGTCGGGCGACACACTTGCCCAATTCACCTGCTCGTCTTCGTCCTCTTTGTCCTTGAGGTGGGTGAGGCGTTGGGTGTTGAAGTCCCATTCGAAGAAGAATATCTTCTTGCCCGTCTTTGGCTTCTTTTTGGGTGCTTCTTCGCCTTCTTTCTTTTTAGGTTGTTCGTATTCCTGCGACGATTTCACTTGAAAGGTGAATGTGTGACCGTCGTCCTTTGCCTTGAGATTCTCGATGGGCAGATGGCGCGCTTCGTAGGGGTCTTTGACGATGGTGGTTAGCTGCGAGGCAAGTTCGTCGCGGTCCCACAGCGGGGTTTTTTGGCGTGTGACGGGGTTCACCACATACCAGAAATCGCCTTCACTGGTTTTGTATTGATACCAAAACATGCTTCCGTTTTCCATCCAGTGCGAGGTGAGCCGGGTGGAGAAGAGCATTGTGTTCAGTTTGGAGCGGGTGAATTTTTCGGCTTGCAGATATCCGGGCAGGCGTTCCTGACCATTGGCAATCGCAATGCTTGCAATCAAAGCAAAGCCGAGAGTGAGATGTTTGATGTTCATTGTGGTATTTTGCAGAAAAAATAAATTATCCTTGTTTGAATATTGATGTGGGAAAGTGATAGCAAAGATAATAATTTTTTGGTTATGAGCGAAATGGACTAAACAAATTGTTTGTGTTGGCAGTGTTTTTGTGATAGATTATAAAAAACAATGCCCCGCATTGGCATTTGGTGGGCCTGATGCGGGGCATGGCTTATAATACTGTTGATTAGTAGTTTTCAGCCTTCAGTTGGAAGTAGGCTTGAGCGTGAGCGCAAACGGGGCATACTTCGGGTGCTTGCTTGCCAACGTGGATGTGTCCGCAGTTGGTGCATTGCCACAGGCAGTCGCCGTCGCGCGAGAACACGATTTTGTCTTTCACGTTGCTCAGCAACTTGCGATAGCGTTCTTCGTGCTCCTTTTCTACAGCAGCAACGCCTTCGAAAGCGGCAGCAATCTCGTCGAATCCCTCTTCGCGGGCTTCTTTAGCCATAGTGGCATACATATCGGTCCACTCGTAGTTTTCGCCTTGGGCAGCGTCGAGCAGGTTCTCTTCGGTTGAAGGCACAGCACCGCCGTGGAGCAGCTTGAACCACATCTTGGCGTGTTCCTTTTCGTTGTTAGCTGTTTCCTCGAAGATGGCTGCTATTTGCACATAACCGTCCTTCTTGGCTTTCGATGCGTAGTAAGAATATTTGTTGCGGGCTTGCGATTCGCCGGCAAATGCTACTTGGAGATTAGCTTCGGTTTTTGTTCCTTTAAGATTTTTCATATTGAGAAATTGTGTTACAAGTTAATATATGTTTTGATGATATCTAACAAAATGATTGTTATACGGTGAGTTTCGCTGTTGCGAACTTACGCTGCAAATATAGCACAAATTGTGCAAACAGCGAATCGTAAACGGCAAAGATTTTTTACGTTTTGCCGCGTAGCGCCGTTGGCAGCTGCCAGGCAGCTGCCGGCGGTGGTTACCGGGTGCTGATGGGCAGCTTCACCGAGTCGCGGATGTGGAGGTCGGTTTGCGGGAAAGGAATTTCTATGTTGTTGTCGTTGAGCACGTTGTAGATTGCCTCGTTGGCTTCGCTGATGAATCCCACTTTTTCTTCCACGAGCACCCACACCACAACAATGAGGTCGACGCTCGAGTCGCCGAATCCCGAGAATGCCACGCTCACCGAGGTGCCTTTCTTGATTAGGTTGGGCTGCTTGGCGCGGCGGGCGTCGATGATTTGACCAATGCGGTCGATGAGCAGTTCGCGCACCTGTTGCACGTTGGTGCCGTATGCCACACCGATTGGTATCTTCACCATTTCGTATTTGTGGTTGCGGGTTAGGTTCTTGAAGTTTTTGCTGAACAGTTGCGAGTTGAGGAAGGCAATCACGCATCCGTCGCGGGTGACAATCTGTGTACTTTGATAGGTTATTGAATCCACTTTTCCGGCAATGCCGTCGCACTCGATGTAGTCGCCGATGCGTATGCGTCCGGTCATGAGCGAGAGTCCGTAGAAGAAGTTTTCGAGGAGGTCCTTCATTGCAAAACCCATACCGGTGGCAAGACCTGTGGTGATGATTGTGATACCGCTCTTGGGCACGTTGAGCATGTAAAGCACCATTATGAAGTAGGAGCCCCACACCAGCAGTGTGATGATGTTGTTGGCGAGGGTGATGTTGGTGTTGGGCAGAATCACCTCATCCTCTTGATGTCCGCGTTCGCGCAGGCGCTTCTTTTCTTGCTCCACATAGAGTTCGTTGCGCTTGTTCTTCACCTCGCGATAGATGGCGTGGGCGGCATAGTTGACATATTTGAAGAGGAAGAATAGCGAAATCACGATGCACAGCTTGGAAATGGAGAGCTGCATGAACGACGACGATATGAAGTCGACACCGAGATAGCGGAAGAAGAGGTCGGTCATGTCGAACATGTCGGCAGCCATGTAGATGCTTGCGAGCACCGACACCACGGCGAGGATTGGGATGAATGCCTGCATGATGAGGTCGAAGAGCCAGGTGTGGCTGATGTAGTCGCCTTTGAGCATCTTCTTCTTTATGTTGTCGCGTATGTTGAAGATGACGGTGTTGAGCTTCTTTTCGCTCTCGGCAAGTTTGGCGTTGAGATCGGCAAGTTGTTGCTCGTCGGTGGTTTGGCTGATTTGCTGTTTCAACTCGTCGACGTTGGCGCGCATCTTGTCGGTAGGCAGCTTGCCGTTGTTGCTTTCTTTATATGCTTTCTGCACACGGCGCAGCAGGGTGTTGGTTTCGTAGATTTTGCATAGGTCGTAGAGGAAAGTGATGGTTTGGATGCAAGCCAGCTGGAATGTCCACCAAATCATTATTTCCACAGCGAGGAGGGTGTATCCCACGAGCGACACTATGCAAGCCACCACCATGGCGATGAGCGAAATCACGGTGTACACCATGTCGCTGCCGGGTATCGACACTTTGCGGCGGCGCAGTGTAGATGCTTGCCAGAGGGTGAATGCCACCAGGATGGGCGGGAAGATGAGGTTCACGAGGTTGTTGGGGATGAACATCATGCGGAACATAATCACCATAAGCGCCATGATGAGGAACGGGGTGTATTGCTTTACGCCCTCTTTTATTTGGGTGCCGGAGAGGCGGAACAGCAGCGAGAGCAGGATGAATATAACCAGCCACGAGTATTCCATAAGCAGCCCGATTGCCATTATCAGGAAGTTGTTTTTGATGAAGTTTTGCACTATGCCCATCGAAATCATGAAGATGATGAATCCGCAGGCAAGGAGGAGCACCGGCTTCTTTTGGCGATGTTCTTCTTTTTCGCGTATGCGTCGGGGCAGCAACCAGCGTATAATCACTTGGCTGAGCACTGTTGCCACCACCACATAGAACAAGATGAAAATCAGGGTGAGGGGCAACACCATGCCGCGCCATTGCGACTTGGCGTCGTGGCTATGACCATCCTTGGTTGCCGAGGCTTTTTTGTCGCGGAACGCCACATATTTGTCGTCGATTTCGTTCTGAATCAGATAAAGCACCTGTGGCAGCTTGAACATCAGCTTGAGGTAGCTGTCGCCGCGGTTGCTGAAGATGTTGCGGCGCAAGTCGTCGTATTTGCTTTGGGCGTAGGCGTTGAGTTCCTCCACCTTGCCACTCACGCGCTCGTAGTGCTTGGTGTCCTTTTCAATCTGGTTCATAAGTCGCGCCATGTTGTTGCGCAAGGCTTTGGCGTAAATCAGACATTCTTTGCGTGCCAGTTGCTCGTCGGCATCGAGGGTGAACGGTTCTTGGCCGTTGGCTTCGGCAAGGCTGTCGAGGCGATGGTGTATCTGGGCGATGCGCATGGTGTCGACTGCCAGATTCTTTGAGTTGCCGTGCTTGCGTGGCTTGATTTTGAGCGCAGGCGGCAGTTTCTCGAGCGAGGAGATGAGGAGGTCGTAGCGGTCGACTTCGCCCCTCATGCGCAGCCTTATTTTTTCGTACGGCAGGTTATAGAGCTGTGTGCTTTGATACATGTCGGTGGCTTGCTGGCAGGCGTAAGCCATATCGAAGGTGAAACCGTCGCGTTGCGAATATAATATGAGCGAAATCTGGTTGCACTTTTGCATGGTGAGCACCAGTTGGTTGTGCTGATCCTTGGTGCGTTGCTCATACATTGCTATCACAGCCTTTTGCTTGAGATAGCTGCGCTCGAGTTCGGCACGAAGCACGTTGAGTGTTTGCTCAAAGCTTTTTTCTTTGAGCACGGCGCTCGATGTGGGGCAAATGAGCAATGCCAGCAGCAGTGCGGCGGTGAAGCGATAAAACAGGGTTTTCATATTTACACAAATAAGAATGATTTTTTATTGGGGGTTGGATGGAGTTTTGGTTATTTGTTGTTGTCGAGGGGTTGCGAGTCGTCGACAAACTGCAGGGTAGTGCCCGACGAGTCGACGGTGAGCCGCACGGTGGCGCCTTCAATCATAGGAAAGTTGCGGCGTGTGTGCCCGCAAGGGAACAGAAAACTCATGGGTATGTTGTAGTCGCGCAGTATGCTGCGGAACATGTCCTCGGCGGTGTCGAAGTCGAGAGTGGGCTTGTAGCCGCTGAAGTCGCCCAGAATCACGCCTTTCACCTGTTTCATCACTCCTGAGGCAATAAGCTGATAGCACATGCGGTTGAGGTGCTCGAGGTTTTCATCTACGTCCTCGAGAAACAGAATCAATGGCACCGAGTCGGTGGGGTGCAGCATGTCGAATGGCGAGCCGCTAATCGACGTCAGCAGCGACAGGTTGCCACCCACAAGGCGTCCTTGGGCTTCGCCGTGGCGGTTGTAGACGTTGGAAGGCAGATGATAGGTTGGCAATTTGCCAAACAGTATGTCGCGCAGGTAAGCGTCGCAAGTGTCGGCGCCTTGGCTGCGGTTGAGGTGCTCGAGCATGTGGGCATGAATGCTCATCACGCCTTGCCGGTTCATGCAGCCGTGCACTGCGGTGATGTCGCTGTATCCCACAATCCACTTGGGATTGTTGCGGAAGATGGCAGTGTCGGCGCGTAGCAGTTCCTGAATGGAGCCGTAGCCGCCGCGGCTGCACATGATGCCTTTTATGGAGTCGGCAGTGAATGCCCATTCGAGGTCGGCAAGCCGCTGCTCGATGGTGCCGGCAAAGTTGCCGTTGTGTTTGAGCACATTTTTGCCGAACACGGGCACCAGCCCCCAGCTGCGCAGCACCTCGGCGCCGCCGTAGGTCCACTTTTTGTCGGGGCTGCTTGCCGGCGAAATGATGGCAACGCGGTCGCCCGGACGCAGTGCCGGCGGTCGCTTCATAGTTTGCGCCTGAGCCGCCCAGGCAGCGAGCAGCATAGCAGCGAGTAAGGCTGATGATATGATTTGTTTGATATTCATAGTGCGATATTTTGATGCAGATGAACTTTTTAGGGAAAAATGCAAATGCAAAGTTACAAAAAGTTTGCCGACTAAAGCAAAAAAGAATGGGCACACAGGCGGTGTTTTGTGTGCAAAACCCCGCCTGCAGCCCAATGATGAAAAAAAGCTGCGTCGAAAAACCATTTCGACGCAGCCAAACATTGTGTTTAACTATTTAATGCGTAGGCTTTGAGCCCGGTGCATTTTCGTTAGAAGTTACGGCCGGTATCCCACCACAGACGTTCGTCGATGCAGTCCTTCTGACCACGAGCATTGAGGATATTAACACCTTCAGCCAAGCCGGCAGGGTTAGCGCTGCGTTCGTCGTAAGAGAATGGCAAGCGGCGGATGCCGATTTCAGTGAGCTTAGCAGCCGAGCCAGCCAAATATTCGGCTTGCACGTTGTTGTTGTCGGCAGGAATCGGGAACAGTTTAGGATAGCCTGTGCGGCGATATTCTGCCCATGCGTTCAAACCTTCAGGGAAGCCTGCAATCCACTTTTGGGTGATGATTTGTTGCAATTGCTGTTCTTTTGTGCCAGCGGCTAAGTATTTAACAGGAACGTCGTTCACAGCAGCAATGTTGTTTGCGGGGTTGTGTGGGTCAACGTAGTCAATCTGAGTGGTTTCGCCGTTGATGTATTCGGCAGCGTTCAAACCATACTTGGCAAACGAAGCGCGGATACCTTCTTCGTAAAGCGACTTAACATCGCCCGACACGAAGCCACGGAGGGCAGCTTCTGCCTTGAGGAAATAAGATTCGGCACGGCTCATGATAGGCATAGGCACGTCGGTAGAGTAAGGACCACCGCTTGCCGGGCACTTGATGATAGAGAACATCTTGTAGCTCGAGCCATCAACCTTCAAACCGTTGCGGATACCCTTGATTTGGCCTTCAAGACCGGCAGGAGTGCCACTTGGAGTATAGATGTCGCCTTTGCCACCCCAACCTACACCTTGGCAGGTTGCTTCGAGGCGTGGGTCGTTGTAGCCTTTAAGGATGGTTTCGTAGTTAGCCGAGATGCAGCAGTCGTTGTAGTCGCGGCAGATGAGAGCCTGCGGATTGCGAGTGTTGGCATCCTTAACTTCGATGTCGGCGTTGGTGAGCAAGCCGTACTTGTTGCCACAAGCGGCAGCAGCGTGTTGCTTAGCCAAATCAGGAGCTACAACAGAGCAGCGTATTGCCAGACGCAGGCGCAGTGTGTTGCCAAATTGCAACCATGTGGTTTGGCTTTGACCACACATCTTGTCCCATTCCAGACGCGAGCTGTCGTCGCCACCGTTGGCATCGAGCCATTTGGTGAGGCGGTCGCAAGCATCGGCGAGCTCGTTGAGGAATGCAGTGTAGCAAGTTTCTTCAGAGTCGTAAGTCACTGAGATGCCGCCTTGCATTGATTGAGTGTAAGGACAAGGGCCATAGGTGTCGACCATCTTGTGGGCACCTGCCACCTTAAGGATTTCGCTGATGGCAAAGAAGTCGTCGGCAAGGTTTTCAATCTTTTGTACGCTTGCCATAGGCTTAACCACGTGCAGAAGCATATAGCTCAATGTGTAGCCGTTCCAACCGTTCATCATAAAGTAGTTGTCGTTGTTGTTACCGCCGTTGAAAGCAGTTGGAATTGCAAAGTAACCCGAGTAGAGGTCGGCATTAAGGTTTTGGATGAGCTGGTATTCCCAGTTACCGTTAGATTGGTTGTAGAACACCGATAGTTGTGCCTCGTTGAAGAGGTCGCTCATCTTCACGTCTTTGTCGGGAATTTGATATGGGTTGGTGTTAATTTCTTCGAAGTCCCCTGTACAGCCAACACCCATCAGAAGAGCTGCACCAAACAAGATAGAACTTTTGATATATTTTTTAATCATAGTCGCGTTGAATTTAGAAAGAAAGTTTCAAGTTAAGACCGAAGCTGCGAGTAGCAGGAATTCTGTAGTATCCCATACCGGCATAACCGTTGCTGGTTGACATTGAGGTGTCGGGGTCGCTTGGGCAATCCTTGTAGAGGAAGAAGAGGTTACGTGCGATGGCGCTGAGGCTGAGGTCGTGACCGCTGCCCAGCAGGTCGCGGAAGGTGTAACCAAGCGAAAGTTCGCGCAGGCGGAAGTTGGTTTGCGAATAAGCGTAGTAGTCGCCGCTACCGCCGTTGATTGAACCGATTGCGTTGTAGAACGACTTGGCATCCATCTTTTCTACTTGACCGGAGGCTGTGTTGAACACTTCAACACCACCGTTGTCGCGAGCCTTGGCAGAATTTTCCGATACGCCGTACATGTCGAGCGATGCTTGAGTCATATCAAAGAAGTTGCCGCCGATTGAGCCGTCAATCAAGAAGTAGAGCGAGAAGTCCTTATAGGTGAAGGTGTTGCCCCAACCCAGACGTACGTCGGCGTTGACGTTACCAACCTTTTCCATGTCGTCGGCATATTGAATCTTGCCGTCGCCGTTCACGCAGATAAGACCGGTCTTTTCGTCGCGGATGAAGTTTTGGGCGTAGATGTCACCATACTTGCCGCCTTCTACCAACCATGAGCGCAAGCCGTACATGCTACCGATATCCACCTTGTCGAGGCGGTCGGCTTCGCTGATGCCTTCGCGGTTGTCGAGTTCCTTAATCTTATTGTTGTTGTAGGTGAAGTTCACTTGAGTCTTCCATGCAAAGTCCTTGGTGAAGCGTTGAGTCCAGCTTGCTGTCAATTCAACACCCGAGTTTTGGATGTTACCGGCGTTGAAGTAGTAGCTGCTATAACCGGTTGCCGAAGGAACCGACATTGAGAAGTATTGGTTCTTGTTGTTTGTCAGATAGTATGTAACGTCGAAGTTGAAGCGGTCGTCGAACATCGAAGCGTCAATACCAAATTCCAAAGAGTGCAGTTTTTCAGGCTTCATGTCGGTGAACGGCATTGAAGTGTTGAACGAGATAGAACCGTTGCTGAAGCCGTTCAATGGGTTGGTGATGTAAACCGGCATTTCGTTACCCACGATAGAGTAAGAAGCGCGAGCCTTCAACTGATTGAATACTTCGGGCAGCTTAACCATGTCGCTTACAACAGCTGTCAAACCAACCGATGGATAGAAGTAAGAGCCGTTAGGAGTGAATGCCAGGGTCGACGACCAGTCGTTACGGCCTGTAACGTCTAAGAACAACATGTCCTTCCAGCCCAATTGAGCAGTAGCAAATACAGCGTTGAGGCGCTTACGGCTCAGACCCTTGCTCGAACCATTCTTGGTGGAGTTGGCAATATCCCAGAAGTTTGGCAAGTAGCGGTCGCCACCTTGGTTGAGGTTTTCGTTTTCTTGTTTGTAGTCGTTGAAACTTGAACCAATGGCAGCGCTCACCGAGTAGTCGCCAAAAGTCTTGTTGAAGTTAAGCATGATATCGCCGTAGAATGTGCGCATCATGTAGTTCTCTTCTTGGTATTCACCATTAGGGTTGGCAAGCACTTGGCTGGTAGTAGCGTGTATGGTGCGAGCCCAGCGGTCGTTGATGCGGTCGTAGCTCAAACGGCCTTGGATGAACAGGTAGTCGGTGATGTCGAAGCGAGCGCTACCCGAAACCATGGTGCGATTGCGCGATTCTTCGCTCTTCACGCGGTTAAGAATCCAGTAAGGGTTCTGCGAGAAGTCGTTGTTGGTGTCGCGATACCATTGTTGTTCGGCATATTGCTTAACATCGTTGTAAACTTCGTAGGTGTTCTTGTAGTAGTTCCAGTCGCCGTTTGCAGGGAATGTGTACAAACCGGTGAGAGGGTTCTGATACTGACCGCCACGTGGACGGTTGTTACCCTTTTGAGTGATGTAGTTAGCCGAGCCGGAAAGCGTCAAGCGGTCATCGAGCAACTTGTAGGTTTGCTTGAACATGATGTTATGACGCTTGAAGTCGTTGGTAGGCATAATGCCTTCGGCAGTGGTGTTGGCATACGACATGTAAGACTGAATCTTGTCGGTACCACCGCTCACAGCCACCGAGTTGATGAAGGTGGCACCGGTGCGGAAGAAGTCGCTCGAAGCATCAACGCCGTTCGAAATCTTTTCGCCCCAGCTGTTGGTGTCGAGGCTGCCGTTGGCAAGGATAGGAGCGCCGTAGCGGGTTTGGATTTCCGGTTTGTCGAGAGCCGATTCAATGGTGATGTTGCTGGTGAAGTCAACGCGAACGCGACCCGACGAACCTTTCTTGGTGGTAACGAGCACAACGCCGTTGGCTGCTTGCGAGCCGTAAAGAGCGGCTGCCGAAGCACCCTTGAGCACGTTGATGCTTGCGATGTCGTCAGGGTTGAGGTTTGAGAGCGCGTCACCACCGTCGCGACCACCGTAAACCGATTCAACCTGCGACATTGAGTTGTTACTCATTGGCACACCGTCGATTACGATGAGGGCTTGGTTGTTACCTTGTGCCGACTTGTTACCACGAATTACAATCTTCGACGAACCACCGGCACCCGATGAGTTAGGAGTGATGACAACGCCGGCAGCCTTACCTTGCAAACTGTTAATCATGTTGGTTTCCTTGGCACGAACAAATTCCGAACCATTAACCTTTTGTGTGGCATAGGTGAGTGATTTGGCTTTGCGCTCAATACCCATGGCGGTAACCACAACCTCGTTAAGGTTGAGTGCACCTGAGCCTAATGCTACGTCAACAACGGTGCGATTGCCCACTACTTCTTCAACTGTTTCCATACCAACGTACGAAATCTGAAGTACTGCGCCTTCTTTTACGTTTTCCAATCGATATTTACCATCAATATCGGTGGCAGTTCCTTGGTTGGTACCTTTAACAAGCACACTTGCTCCAATGAGAGCTTCCTTGGTACTTGCATCGGTAACAGTGCCAGTAACCACCTTTTGCGCCATCAGCGCGCTTGTACATGCCACAGCAAGTACAAGTAAGAGAAGACACCTCCGCATAATAGTTTTGTTTAGTTAATAATAATATGTGATTAGTTTAGTTAAGGTGTCTTGTTGTAAAATGTTATTATGGTTATTTTAATTTATTTTGGGTTAATTTGTGATTGCTTAGATGGTTTGTGATGTTCTTCCCGAGTATTCCAAGTTGAGAATCATTGTGGTGACTTCGAAGGGATATAACAACTGCGAAATCATCTTGCTTTTTATGTTGCTTGCCATAGCGAATTTCGGTTTATGGCAATAGCGCCATTTTTCATGTGTCTCCCGGAGCACACTGAAAATTGAAATTAACAACACTGTTCATATCTAAATAGATGTTAGCTAAGTTTAAGGTTATTGTTTAAAACAACGTAATTTGTGGTTATTTTCGGTGGCAAATATATCCTTTATTTTCCGGTTTGCAAAAGTTTTTAACACAAAAGTGCAAATTATGGCAAAATAATCGTTGTAAATGTCGATGAAATCGGCATTTACAACGATTAAAAACCGTAAGGTAAAAAAATAATCAGTCGGCGTTGGTTTCGGCAGGGGCGCTTACCGGGTGTTTGGCAAACAGCATGGTGCCGTTGAAGGTGATGCGGGGATTAGAGCCGTAGCAGCTGATGTTGCTCACCACAAGCATATATTCGTTGTTGCTGTAGACATAATCGTCTGGCTCGGGGCAGGGAATCCGGTTGGCGTCGAGCGGCAGATTCACTGCCATTTTCATCACCTCCTTGTCGAGCACGGTCACTCTGAGCTGTCCGTTGTCGAACTCCGACTTATAGAGGTGCGACGGCACAGCGTGAGGGTATTCTGCCACGTTCACCGAGTTTTGCAGATAGCGCTCCTCTGACCAATAATATCCCGGCTTTTGGATGATGTCGCAGTTCACTGTGCCAAATTGCTTCGATGCTTTTTCGTAGCCCAATTGTCGGCTCACATAGTCGTAGGCTTCGGTCAGCTGTTTGTAATCTTCAGGGTTTATGCCTTTCAGGCTCTTTGGAGTGATGAGTTTGCCGGTGCTTTCGTTGTAGAGGTGCAGTTTTGTGGCAAGGCTAATCATGCGCGACTTTTGGCTTTGCAGCCCAATGTTGTAGGCAGTGATGCCGGGGATGTAGGTTGAAAGCACAATAAGGGCTGCGGCAATGTATAGCAGTGTTTTGAACGGCGTGCGGTGCTTGGCAACGAGCAGCAGCGAGCCTATGGTCATGGTCAAGCCGGCAAGTGCTATATACACGCGCCCCATGGTGAAGCCGTATTGCGCAAGCCTATAGCTCACGCCGGTCCAGAACAGCACCAGCAGCGGCAGCGAGATGATGCCGAAATAGCGGTAATACCAGCCGTAGAAGCGGTTGGGTACCTTATGGTTCAATATCATTCCAAAGAATGCCACAAGATAGAAAGCCGTAATCATGGTGGCGAGTCCGCCCAGCGGAAGTTGCCACTCTATGGTGATTTTGGCAAGATATAAATATAGTATTGCGGTGTAGATGACGATTGCACTGCCCAGAATGTAGTTCACCAGCACATTGGTGAATGTGTTGGGCATGAATTCGCCCTTCGAACGTCCGCCAAACAGGAACGAGGCGGGCGCTATCACGCTCCAATAGAATTTCAAGAACCAAAACAGCAGGTCGTCGGAGTGTGTTTTGATGGCGAAGATGTAGGTTATTGAATAGTAGATGAGTGCAGTGAGCAGGCTGAGCGCCGAGGCAACTATCACAGCCATGACAATGCCCACGATGAGGCGGATGAGCGAGTCTGCCACGCTGGTGTTGTCGGTGCCGCGCTGCGATAGCAGCAGAAACAGGGCTGACAACAGCAAGGCAAATGCGTAGCGTGGCGAGTCGAGGAAGTACCTCACTTCGGTGACGAATAGTGCCACCACAAGCAGTGCCGCTGTGGCATAGTAGGCGAATCGGGGCAGGCGGGTGTAGGTGCTCCAGTTGTTCACGGCATAGGCTGTGGCAAACACCAGCGGCATGAGCAGCGTGTGCTCAATCGAGTAGGAGTCGTCGTAGATGAGTAGCACATACGTCAATAGGCAGGTGATTATTTCCACCGGGTGGTTGACGCATAGCCAGCGGGCGTAGCCGCTTAGGGCGGAGAGAGATTTTTTTACGTTCATATCAGATGTTATTTTGTTCGGTTGTTCAATCGGAATAATAGTCGATGGGTAGGCGAGCGCTCACGTCGAAGTTTTGGCTTGGGGTGTCGCCCTCGTAGACGATGGACAGGCTTCGGTAGGCCTGCGGCACGTGCAGGGTGCTCACCACGCCCCATTGCGGTTCGCCGAAGTCAAACGAGCGACCGCTAAGCACCAGGCGGTTGGCGGTGTAGTCGATATCCCAGAATCCGCCGCCCATAGGGTGGTCGCCCGGTTGAAGCAAGTCGCGGTGCATGTGCACCACGCCAATGCGTAGATGGCCGTGCGATGTGAGCAAAAACTTTTTCTGAAGCATAGCAGGTGATGATTGTTTGTGGTTAATGTATGCGCCACAAGGGGGCGCGCGTCAGACACCCTTGTGGGTCATGATGTCGAGCACCATGCGGTCGGTTTCGTTCATGGCTTCGCGGCCAATGCTGGTGAGATTGCGTATGCTGCGGTCCACGTCGTCGTCGACAATGCCTTCCACCGAGGTTACATATTTGTTCTCTTTGGCAAGGACGGCAGAGAGCACCGCCATCGATACGCCGCTGGTGACCTTGAGTGCGCAGCTGGGTTTGGCGCCGTCGCACACCATTCCGGTGAGGTTGGCAACCATGTTTTTCACAGCATAGCACACTTGCTCATACGAGCCGCCCATCAGATAGGTGATTCCGCAGCTCGAGCCGCTGGCAGCCACCACGCAGCCGCACAGCGCCGACAGTCGGCCGAGGCTCTGCTTTATGTAGATTACGGTGAGGTGGCTGAGCGTGAGGGCGCGAATGAGTTGTTCCTCGCTGCAGTTGTTGTCCTCGGCAAACACCACCACCGGCATGGTGGCTGTGATGCCTTGGTTGCCGCTACCCGAGTTGCTCATCACCGGAATCATTGCCCCAGCCATGCGGGCGTCGCAAGCTGCCGAGGTGTAGGAGATGATGCGGGCAAAGGTGTTGTCGCCAAGCACGGCGTGCTCGGTTTTGCTGCTGCGAATTATTCTGCCCAGTTCGTGGCCATAGTGCCCGCAGAACGACTGTTCGGCAGCCGCCTTGTTGAGGTTGCGGCTCTCGAGTATGAAACGCAAATCGTCGAGTGGGGTTGTAGTGGCAAATTCCCACACCTTTGCCATGCTGAGTTGTGGCTCGTTGCCGGTGTGTTCGGCTTTGGTGGCCTCGCGCCGGTCGAGGAGCACATTGCCGTCCTTTGCAAGGTAGACAAAACGGGTGTGGCCGCCGGCAATTATGGCAACGGCTTTGCCGCCTTCGGCAGCCTCGGCGTGCACCTCGATGTAAAGTTTCTCGGCAATGCCTTCTTTCAGCTTGATGTCGATGGCTCCGCCGGCGATGTATTTCCTGCCGGCTTCAACGGCTTCGGGGGTGCAATCCTTCAGCACCTCGAGTTCGTATTGCGAGCGCCCTATTGAGGCACCCAGGGCAATGGCAATGGGCAAGCCAATCATGCCTGTGCCGGGAATGCCCACTCCCATGGCGTTTTTGAGGATGTTGGCGCTTAGGCGCACGCCGATGTGCGAGGGCAGGCAGCCCAGCAGTTCGGTGGCACGCGCCACGCACAGCGCCACGGCAATCGGCTCGGTGCAGCCAATGGCAGGCACCACTTCGCGTTTTATAAGGTTGATAATCGAGAGTCGTTCGGTAGGGTCAATCATGTTTTGTTGGAGTGTATTTTATCTAAAAAAGTATTTTTCAGGAATAAGATAAAACAGGGCTGGAAACCGCCAATGGGTCCAGCCCTGAATGTGGCTTATTGTTTACACCGTTGTGCAAGCATTATTTCTTTTCGGTTGCCACATATTCCTTGATGGCTTTTGTGAGTTCCATCCAGTGTTCTTCGGTCATGCCACCGCCGGTGAACACACACACGCCGGCAGCGCCGCCCTTGAGCGAGGTGATAGTGGCTTCGCCGATTTCGCTTGGCACCAATCCCGAGCCTTCGGGGTCGGTCACCTTGTCCTTGTTGCGCCAGTCGTGGCAAATGAACAAGCCGCTGTAGACAGGAGTGCCCTTGTCGGCAACGCTCTTAACCTCTTCGGCAGCCATTTCGCCCACCCAAGCCGGCGATTCAAGATAGAAGTCGTTGTAGTTCATTGGGAACACAGCATCGATGTTCCAGTCGTTCCATTGCTGGCGAACCATCCACACGGCGTGGCTGTCGGGACCCGGGAACACGTCGGCGCTCACCTTCTTGCCCATCTGGTGAACAGCGTCGCAAATCTTGTTGACGAGGGCAGTGATGTTGTCGCAGCGCCATTTTGCCCAAGCCTTAACGGTGTCGGGCTCTTCGGTGGCGCGGATGTCGATGCCTGTTTCAGCCTTGAACTCGCTCACGCAGCGGTCGCAGTAGCAGAAGTCGGCCTTTGGATATTCCTTGTCCATAACCAAGCCATATTTTTCCCACAAGCCGCGGCTGAGAATCACGTCGGCATAGCGGATATAGTCGAGCTGAACAAATTCCACCTCGGGGATGGCAGCAATCTTCTTGATTTTTTCGATTAAGAAATCAGCCACCTTAGGATTGCGAGGGTCGAGGGTGGTGTAGTGGGGCACGTATGGAGGGTTGTCCCACGACGATTCGCCGAGGCGGTTTACGGTGTACATGGTTGAATCAACGCCTTCTTGTTTTGTGCCTTGCATCATGATTGGGCACCAAGCGTGGAATTCCAAGCCGTATTCCTTGGCGAGCTTGGCAGCGGTGTCGGCATTTTCAACGTTGAAGCCCACGTTGATGCAAACGCCCTTCAAGCCATATTCCTTGTATTTGGCAAAATGCTCACGCAACTGAGCGGAACCCGAATAACCTTCCCATGCATACACGGGAACATCTTTCACGTCGATTTGTTGCTGGCACGATGCAAGCGCGAACACTGCCAACACACATAACAATAGCTTCTTCATAATTTTGATAAGTGTTTTTGTGATGTTTTATTTAGTTTTTTATATGGTATAGTATACTCGTTTATTTATTTATTGCAAAGGTAAAGAAAAAGAAGTCGAAAACCAAAACAAATCGTGCCTAAATTAGGGCAGGCAGGATGTGCCGTGCGAGCCGGGAAGGCTCGCAGGGGCGAGGTGCGTCAGAAGCGCCAGTAGAGCTGCAGGTCTGCGGTGGAGTAGCTGCCGTCGGCACCGCGATGCCGTGTGGCATTGTCGTCCACTTGGTTGAGATTGAGCTGCAGTTTCAGGTTTTTCATAATCCAGTATTCAGCCGCTATGCCGTAGATGGTTTTGGTGGTAGAATAGTCGAGGTGCAGATAGTCGGAGTAGGCGTCGACCTTGGCGTAGAGGCGCAGTTTCTTGTCGCGGGTGAGAGGAGCACCTGCCATCACATACCATCCTTGGCTCTTTGCCGAGTTTTTCCAGGCGGCGTTTTCGGCGTTCCAGTCGCTCACCTTGTATCCGTGGCTGTGCACATATTCGCCACGCAGGGTGAATGCGCCGGTGTATTGCAAGCCGGCAGCCCAGCGGCGGCGGTCGACGGTGATTCCGGTCGATGAGGTGTATCGGCCGTTCCATCCCCACCAGTTCAGGCTAAGCCCCTTCACGGGCGAGATGCCTATGCCGCCAATGAGGTCCTTGTGGCTGTTTTTGTCGGTGTGGTTTATTCCCTGCCCGGTCCATAGCCCCACCTGATAGTGCAGCCAGGTGTGCCCGTCGTGCGCCGACGGCAGCAAGTCGCCTTGCAGCTGCACGCCCACGTCGCGACCGTTGCTGTCGTGCTCGCCGCAGCGGTCGCTCATGCCCGAGAGTTTAGAGGTGGCTTGCGAATAGGTTCCGAAGCCAATATCCCACGGGTTCATGGGGTTTTCAATCATAAAGGCGCGCTTCATCTGGCCGAACTTCACGCGCGCCCACGTCCAGTGCTGCCATTCAATCCAGGCATCTACGATGCGCGGCCCTTTCTCGCCGGCGCTGCCGCCAATGCCGTTCACCTGCATCTGCAGGTTGTAGGCAAAGTCGAGCATCTTGCCCTTGGCATAGAGGCGCACCAGTCGCAGTTCGAAATTGCTGTGGGTGGCACCTTCCTGATTGTTGGCTGAAGCCTTGCCTATGACATATCCGCCAAAGGTGGTGTTTTGAATTGCCTGTTTCACTGCCGACAAGCCTGTTTCGGCGTTTGCCTCAGATGCCGATTCGGTGGCATTTGCCGAAGCACACACGGTGATGGCGGCGCAAACCGTCAGCACCGCTCCCAATAGTTTCTTCATATTTAAAAAATAATATCCTGTTAGTTGTGAATTAACGAGCATTTGCATGCAAAGTTACTACATCCAAGCCGATTAAGCACAACATCATGCGCCTTTTTCGTAGCCGTTTTTTGCCATAGGCGTTAGCGTAGAGCCGCAAGGCGGCGTTTGACGCCGTGGCGAAAAAAAGTACATTATGCGGTGAATTGTCTTTGATGTTGGGTGGAAAATCAGTAATTTTGTGGAAACATAAACGGCTTAGTGCCACATAACCATATTAAAAATCCCAACTAAACTCTGTAACTATCGCGACATGAAAAAGACATTTTTTATGCTAATTGCGGCGATGCTCACGCTGGGCATTGCTCATGCCAAACAAACCATCGTGAAAAACGGCAAGCCTACGGCTCGCATCGTCACCAACGGCTCGGATGCCGTGAACCGCGAAGCAGCCAAGTTGCTTCAGGACTTTGTGCAGCGCATCAGTGGTGCCACCATCGACATTGTTGATGGCAAGGCAAAGCGCGGCGACGTGGTGATAGGCGAAGGTCTTACCGACGGACTCACCGAGGACGGATTCCGCTTGCAGAGCCGCGGCGATGTGCTCTATATCAGCAGCGGCGGCGACAAGGGCGCCATCTACGGTGTGGTGACTCTGCTTGAGAACTATCTGGGCGTGGCGTATTATGCTGCCGGCGCTGTGGATGTGCCGCAGATGAGCACCATCACGCTGCCCGAGATTGCCGACCATCACGAGAATCCGGCGTTTCGCTATCGCCAATCGCAAAACTATTCGTTGGGTTCCGACCCGGTATATCGCTTGTGGTTCCGCCTCGAAGAGCCTAACGACGAGTTTGCCGGCGGCAATTGGGTGCACACCTTCAACCGCATCCTGCCGTCCGACCGCTTTGGCGAGTCGCACCCCGAGTATTACTCGTTTATCAACGGCAAGCGCCGCCCGGGCAATGCCAGCCAGTGGTGTCTGACCAATCCCGCCGTGTTTGAGGCTGCGGCAGCGCAAATCGACTCGATTTTTCGGGCTAATCCGGGCAAGACCATGATTTCGGTGAGCCAGAACGACGGCAATTTCACTAATTGTCACTGCCCGGAATGTGAGAAGGTAGATGAGGAAGAAGGCGCCCTGTCGGGCAATTTCATCCGCTTTATGAACAAACTTGCCCGTCGTTTCCCCGATAAGCAATTCAGCACGCTTGCCTATCTGTTCACCATGCATCCACCCAAGAAGGTGAAGCCGCTGCCCAACGTCAACATCATGCTGTGCGACATCGACTGCAAGCGCGAGGTGCCTCTCACCGACAACGCCTCGGGCCGCGACTTTGTGACTGCCCTCGAGGGCTGGAGCAAGATTTCGAATAACATATTCGTGTGGGACTACGGCATCAATTTCGACAACTATCTGTCGCCGTTCCCCAACTTCCACGTGCTGCAAAAGAACATACAACTATTCAAAAAGAACCATGTGACCATGCATTTCTCGCAGATTGCAAGCTCGCGTGGCGGCGACTTTGCCGAGATGCGCACCTACATGGTGAGCAAGCTGATGTGGAACCCCGACCTCGACTGCGATTCGCTCATGCAGGCGTTTATGCACGGCTACTATGGCAAGGCTGCTCCTTACATCTATCAATACTGCAAGATGCTTGAGGGCGCATTGCTCGCCAGCGGCAAGGACCTGTGGATTTACGACTCGCCGGTGACGCACAAAGACGGTATGCTCAATGCCAACTGCCGCCGCGCCTACAACGAGCTGTTCGACAAGGCAGAAGCCGCCGTGTCAGCCGAGAAGAAATACCTCGACCGCGTGCGCCTCTCGCGCCTGCCGCTGCAATACTCCGAGCTGGAGATAGAGCGTGCCACAGGCATCAAGGATGCCGCTGCCACTGCTGCCCGCCTCGACCTGTTTGAGAGCCGCGTGAAGGAATACAATGTGCCCACAGTGAACGAGCGCAACAATCACCCTGTGGACTACTGCAAGCTCTATCGCACTCGCTATCTGATGCCGCGCGGCAACAATCTGGCAGCCGGTGCCAAGGTGACATTTGTTGAAGCACCTTCGGGCAGCTACGGCGAACTGGGCAAGACTGCGCTCACCGACGGGCTGTACGGCGGCACCACCTTCGTTGAGTCGTGGGTGGGCTGGGAAGGCAAGAATGCCGAGTTTGTGGTCGACCTTGGCAAGGAAACCCAAATCAGCAGCGTGAGCATCGACTGCCTGCATCAGCTGGGCGCATGGATTCTGCTGCCAAAGGGCGTGAAATATTCGGTGTCGACCGATGGCAACACCTTTGCCCCGCTGGGTGAATACTATCGCCCAGAGGACCGCGACCCCAGCGTGAAGTTCGTAGAATTCAAGGTAGAGAAGCAGGCTCGCGCCCGCTATGTGAAGGCTGAGGTTGAAGGCACCATCGAGTGCCCGTCGTGGCACTACGGTGTGGGCCATGCCTCGTGGTTCTTCATCGACGAGGTGGTGGTGGAATAACCTCCACGCACGCTATAATGCCTTCATTGAGGCTGCGTCGTAATTATTATTCTGATAAGGAGGCTGCGATTCACGGTAATACCTATTATTACACAGTCTTGGAATAAGAAAAAACGTCAACCCCTGCCGAGTGTCGTTTGCGACAAGCATCGGTAGGGGTTGCTGTTTTGTGCTATTTAGGCAAATCAGCGGCGACGAAGATAGCCGTCGACGTCGATGTAGATTTGCTTGCCGTCGGGCTTGGTGACGGTGATTTCGTAGTTGTGGCTCATGGCTTCAACGCTGAGTTTTGCGCCCTTGGGCAGCATAGCCCATTCCTTGTCGGTGAGGCCGAATTGCCAAACGGTTGACAGGTAGCGTCCGGTTTTGCCAAAGTGTTCCTCCTGGGCGTAGAACATTGCCCACAGCAGGCGTTCGATTTCGAAATCGGCAGGATAGGAGAATTTCACGTTGGCGTCGGCAGCACCCACGGTGCGGTCGCTCAGGTAAACGAATCCCCATCGCTCAGGCATGTGCATGGCAATCTGTCCGGTGGGACCCCATGTCCAGTTGTCCTCGGGAAGATATTTGCCGGCAGCGTCTTTTTTGCGCTGATATTTGCCGTTCACCAGGTCGTATTGCCACTCTACGCGCGAGAAACCGACGCGCAGATAGTTGCCTGCCTTCAGATAGTTGTCGAAGCTTTGCGCGATGGCTTTGCGTGGGATGGCAAACTCCACGGTCCAACCTTTGTCGGTGTCCTTGGGGTTGTTGAGCGTGCCGTGCACCTTGGTGGCAACTTTCATTCCCGGGCAGTCCCATTGAAATTGCACGAAAGTAGGCGTCGGGGCGCGATAAGGCTTCTCAATGGCGAGGTCGAATATGGTGCCGATTGCATTGGCTTCGATTTCGAAATAGTTGTGTGTGTCGCTATCGGGGTCGATGAATATTTCAAAGTCGTTGTTGTAGTACACCACCTCGTCGTGGGTCTTGATGTCAGCCCACACATGCGGGTCGTCGAGTTCGGCAGCCACATAGAGGTATTCGTCGTCCCAGAGCATTTTGGCTTGAGTGTTGAAGCGCGGGGTTGGGAAACCCTCGCCGCTGATGTCGACAAATGCTCCCACCGGAGCAGCGTTTTGCCATGACTTTTCGTCGAGCTTGCCATCAACGGTGATGCGGTCGGCAGTGCGATAGCAAACGTAGTTGTTAGGAATTGTCAGAAAGCGGGCAAACTTTTCGGTGATGGGTTGTGCCTCGGCAGCCAAAGCCACTATGATGGCAGCAATCATAAAAAACAAAATTCGTTTCATCGTATAATAAGGATGTTGTTAATGGTTAGTTATTTCACTTCGAAAGAGCCACGCAGGCGAATGTCGTTGCTGGCAGCGCCCACCATAACCTTGAAGGTGCCCGGTTCCACCACCTGCTTGAGCGAGAGGTCGTAGAGGGCAAGGTCGTCGAATGTCAGGCGGAATTCCACGTGGCGGCTTTCGCCCCGCTTCAGATTGACGCGCTGAAATCCTTTGAGCAGCATGTGAGGTGTTTCCACCGAGCTCACCACGTCGTTGATGTAAAGTTGAGCCACCTCGTCGCCGTCGCAGTTGCCGGTGTTGGTGATGGTGCAGCAAACTATCTGGTACACCTCCTTGCCGTCGCCGGGTGTGATGGTGAGGTCGCTATAGTCGAATTTGGTGTAGCTCAATCCATAGCCGAAGGGATAGAGAGGAGCTGCCTTGCTGTCGATGTAGTCGTGCGACGGGCGCTTGGAGTAGAACACCGGAATCTGTCCCACGTTGCGTGGTATGCCCACAGGCAGACGTCCGGCGGGGTTATAGTCGCCAAACAGCACATCGGCAACCGCCTCGCCGCCCTGTTCGCCCGGATACCATGCGGTGAGCAGGCCGTTTGCGCCTTCCGAGGCAAGATTCATGTTCAGCGGTCGTCCTTCGATGTACACCACCACCAGCTTCACGCCGGCATTGATGAGGGCAGCCATCAGTTTCTCTTGGTCGCCTAACAGGTTGAGGCTTGCGCGGTCGTAACCCTCGCCAGAATCCATGTCGGCAAGAGCGGCGTTTTCGTCAACCTTGGCAGCGCCGGTTGAGATGTATTCGGTCTTAAAGTCGCGAGCCGACGAGCCGCCCACCACCAGCACCGTCACGTCGGCATCCTTAGCCACTTGCACGGCGCGGTTGATGTTGCTTTGTGTGGTGTCGCGAATCGAGCAGCCTTTTTCGTACACCACCTGTGTGCCGGCAGCCACATGCGAGCGAATGCCGTCGAGCACGGTGCGTAGTTCCTTGCGGTCCTGCGGTGCGGTGTAGTCGCCCAGTTGGTTGTAAGCCACATCGGCATTCGGGCCAATCACAGCCACGCGCTTCAGTTGCTTGCTCAGTGGCAGAATGCCGTCGTTCTTGAGCAGCACGATGCCTTCACGAGCCACTTGGCGCGCCACCTGGCGGTGTTCGTCGCAGCGCACCATCTTGGCAGCAGTGGCAGCATCGACGTAAGGATTTTCAAACAGTCCCATCTCGAACTTTTTGCGCAGCACGTTGCGCACGGCGCGGTTGATGTCGTCGTCGGTGATTTTGCCTTTGGCGTAGGCATCGGCAAGGTGCTTATAGGAGTTGCCTTCGAGGTCAATATCCACACCGGCTTTCAGCGCCATCACGCCGGCATCCTCGTTGTCGGCGGCGCAGTGGTGAGTATGGGCTATGCCCTCGATGCTTTGAAGGTCGGAATAAACAGCCCCTGTGAATCCCCATTGGTTGCGCAGCACGTCGGTGAGCAGCCATTGGTTGCCGGTGCAGGGCACACCGTCAATCGAGTTGTAGGATGTCATGATTGTTGCCACGCCGGCTTCCACGGCACGCTTGAATTGCGGGGAGTATTCGCTGAGCAAAGCGCGTTTGCCAATGTTGGCACATTCGCCGTTCAAGCCGCCTTCGGGTATGCCATAGGCAGCAAAGTGTTTCAGGGTAGAATATACGTGACGGCCGTCGGCGATGTTATCGCCCTGCATGCCCCGCACCACCTGGGTGGCAAGCACGCCGGTGAGATAGGGGTCTTCGCCAAAGGTCTCCTCCATGCGGCTCCAGCGCGGTTCGCGAGCGATGTCGATAACCGGACCGTAGCCCACGTTGGCGCCTTGCAGACGAGCCTCGAGGGCAATCACTTCGCCCATGCGATGCATAAGCTGCTTGTTGAATGTGCTGGCTTGCGACAGGGCGGTGGGCATCACGGTGGTGCCTATTGCCATGTGTCCGTGCGGACATTCTTCGGCAATGAGGATAGGAATTCCCAGACGGGTGTTATTCACTGCATAGCGTTGAATCTTGTTGAGGGCTTCGGCAGCCAGGCGCGGATTCAAGCCTGTGATGAGGGTCTTTTGGGTCCAGGGGTCGGCGCGCAGCACAGCCCACAGCGAGCCCAGCGGCTGGGCATCCATGCGCTGCTTGAACAGCGGCGAGATGTCAACCTTGTTGCCTTTTTTCTCATACATAGGCCAACCGAGCGGACACAGCAGTTGACCCACCTTTTCGTTCAGGGTCATTTGCGACAGCAGGATTTCGACACGCTGGTCGACGGGCAGCGATGCATCGCGGTAGCGGGTGTCGATTGTCGCCTCGGTTTGCGCTTTTTTTGCAGTCTTGCGCTGCTTCTTGGCAGCATACACCGGCATTGCCAGCACAGCCACAAGAGTCAGCAGTAGTACTTTCTTCATATCAAAAGTAATTTAGTTTTGGGTTATACTTTAATTTAGCAGCCCGCTCAGTCGCAGTAGAGCACTACCTTCACAGGGAAGTGGTCGCTTGGGGTGCGCGCCTTGAAGTGCTTGAATTTTATTTCTTGCGGAGCATTGCCTTCGGTGTTTTCCTGCACTTCGGGCACCGGGCTGCGATAGGTGTCGGTGAGCACGCCGTATTTCTTCACCTTGAACGACGGCGACACAAACACGTGGTCGATGCGGCTTTCGGTGAAGTTATCGGTTTTGAATGCATTGAATGTGCCGTTGAGGGCATATCGCATTTCAGCCACATCGTAGCTGTCGACAAGTATGCCCGAATTAAGTATTTCAGCATACGACTGGTGGGTCTGGTCGACGTTGAAGTCGCCGGTGACGATTGCCGGGCGGCCCTTGCCTATCTGCTTGATTTTATTGAGCACCAGTCCGGCGCTCTTCACGCGCGCCACTTTGCCCACGTGGTCCATGTGCAGGTTGAAGAACACAAATTCCATGCCTGTGTCCTTGCAGCGGAACAAGCCCCAGGTGCAGATGCGCACACAAACGGCATCCCAACCCAGTCCGGGCTTTTCGGGGTTCTCGCTGAGCCAGAAGTTGCCGCTCTTCACCACCTCAAATTTGTCGGTGCGATAGAATATGGCAGAATATTCGCCTTCCTTATTGCCGTCGTCGCGCGCCACGCCAATGTAGTTGTAGTTTGGCATGCGTTGCTTGAGGTCTTCAAGCTGGTCGTTGTAGCACTCTTGTGTGCCAAAGATGTCGAAATCGTGGAAAAGCAGCAGTTTTGCCACCACGTCGCGGCGCACATCCCATCCGTTGCCCTGTTTGGCATCGTCGTTGCGGTTGTTGCGCAGGTTGTAGGTGCCCACGTCGAGGCGCGTCACGGCAGCAATGCTTGTGCTGCACATCACCACCAGGAGCGTGGCGGCTGCTAACGCCGAAATAATCTTCCTCATAATTCAGTTATGTTTAATTCTAAAGTTATGTTGTTATAAGTGTTTCTACAAAGATAACAGAAAAGTGCGAGAAATGCAATCTGCCTGCAGCCGCAGTTTGAGGTGTCTGCAGTGATGCTATTCTGGGTTGATGTCGCCCTCCTTAGGCAGCTGCTTGAAGCCTTCACCGTAGATGTCGTATGCATCGGTCACCACCACAAAGGCGTGAGGGTCGGCATTGCGAATCTGCTGTTTCACGCCCATCACCTCGCGTCGGTCAACCACCAGAAACAGCAGTTCCTTTTCGTTGCCGGTGTACAGGCCGTGGCTCTTGATGACAGTGGCGGTGCGGTCGAGGTCGCGCAGCACATAGTCGTGCAGCGACTTCATGTCGAGGTCGGAGATTACAAAAATTATTTTGTCGTTGGCAACACCGCTAATCACAAACGCCACGGTGCGCGAAATCACGTACACCGAGATGAGCGAATAAAACGAGAGCAGCCACGAAGGCGATGTTGAGGCATCGGCATCGACACCTACGCCGAACCCGATAACCAGCAAGCCGATTGCCACCACCGTGCCGTCGCAAATGAGTATGGCGTTGGAGAACGGTGTGTGCAGATATTTTTGCATTATCATGCCAATTACGTCGGTGCCGCCCGAGGTGGCTCCGCCACGCACCATCAATCCGCAGCCCAGCCCGATAATCACGGCACCGATGATGCACGTGAGCATCAGGTGGTCGGTCATATCCACCACGCCGCCAAGCAGCTGCGAGGGGTCGAGTGCCCGCAGGGCTTCCTTGGTGGGATAAGCCCATCGCTCGATGAGGTTCATCAAAAACGGAGTGAGAATTACCGATGCCGCCGTGCGTCCGCCAAACTTGCTGCCAAGCATCAGCAACGAGATGATGAGCAGCGGAATGTCGAACATATAACCGAAATAGCCCACCTGTATCGATGGGAATATGTTGTGCATGACAATGCTGAGGCCATACACACCGCCGGGCACAATGTTGTATGGGTTAATGAAAATGGCATAGCCAACCGACATGAGTACACATCCTAAAAGAATATTGAACCATGCGCGCGCAAGTGATGCAATATCCACTTCTTTGTTTGTTTTTTTCAGAAATAAATCTTGAATTTTCGAAATGAAACGCATAAAATAAGTTCTATAATTATTCTAAACTTCGGGTATCAGACTTTCGTCTTGCAAAGTTAATTATTTTCAGCCGATTGCCCCAAACTTGCGCTTTGCTTTTTTCATTGATGCGTGATGGCGCTTGCTCGTGGGTGATGATGGCAGCGCCTGTATGTGAGGGAGTGGTTAATGCAGCAGTAGGGTGGATATTATGGGGTTGTGGTCGCTGAGCATTGCGCCGGGACATTCGTGAGGCACTTCCACGAGCTTCGGTGACACGTTGCTGCTCACCATCACAAAGTCGATGGTGCTGCGCCGGTTCATTGGCAGACGTCCGAAGTTGTGCCAAGTGTAGTTAGCGCCGATGCGCTGTTGGGCAGCCACGTTGGCGTCGGTAAGCACTGCCGACATGGTCTTGTAGGCATCACCGGTGTTGTCGGTATTGAAGTCGCCGGTGACGATAGTCGGCAGTTTGCCGGCTATCTTGGGCAGGCGGTTGACAATGAGTTTCGCGCCCTCGCGGCGCGCCACTTCGCCCAGATGGTCGAGGTGGGTGTTGATAATCACAAACTCACGGCACGACGAGCGATGACGCATCACAACCCAAAGGACAAGCCGCGGATAGGCACCGTCCCAGCCTTTCGAACCAATCACTTCGGGCTGCTCGGACAACGCAAAGCAGCCTTGGCGAACCGGCTCCACGGCATCACGCCGATAGAAAATGGCATTCACACCGTCGGCATCACGCACCTCTCCGTAGGCTGGCATCAGCACCAGCAGAGAGCTGTCCTGACTGCCCACCAATTCCTGCGAGGCCACCACGTCGACGCCTCGCGAAGCGATGAAATCGGCAATGCGGTGCCGGCGATAGCTCCAGTTGTTGCCGGGATTGTCTTCGGGCACTTGGCAACGCATATTGAACGTGGCAACAGTTACCTCGGCTGTTGCCACGTTCACAGCCACATTGCGTTGGCTGCGGCAGGCAAGGCACGTGAGCGTCAAAGCTGCGCAGATGATATGAAATAATCTTTGCTTCATAACTTAGGCGTGGGGTTAGAGGTCGTCGTAGGCGGGGGAGAAGGTGTCGGCGCCGCTGAAAGAGCCGAGTTGCACGCCGCGTTTGAGCCACTTGATGCGCTGTGCCGATGTGCCATGGTTGAACGAATCGGGCACGGCATAGCCTTGCGATTTCTTTTGCAGATAGTCGTCGCCAATCTTCGAGGCGGCATTCACGCCTTCCTCGATATCGCCATCTTCGAGCGACGAAAACATCTCGTTGTCGCGATGCGCCCACATGCCGGCAAAGTAGTCGGCTTGCAGTTCGAGCCGCACGCTTATTCGGTTAGCCTCCTTTTGGCTCACGCGCGACATCTGCGAGTGGGCAGCGTCGAGCGTGCCCAGCAGATATTGCACATGGTGACCCACCTCGTGGGCTATGACGTAGGCGTAGGCGAAATCGCCGTCGGCGCCTATGTTACGTTTCATGTCGGTGAAAAACGAGAGGTCGATATACACCGTTTGGTCGGCAGAACAATAGAAAGGGCCCACGCTCGACGTGGCGCCGCCGCAACCGCTCTGCACGCTGCCGGTGAAAAGCACCAATTTGGGCGGTATGTATTCTTTGCCGATTTTCTTGAATTCGGCAGTCCACACGTCCTCGGTGCCTGCCAGCACCTGGCTTGCAAACTTTGCCAGTTGTTCCTCGTCGGCCGATGCCTCGTATGCCGACCCGTTAGCCGAGCCAAAGTCCATATTGCCACCCACAATGTTCAGCACATCGCCGAGGTTGCCACCCATCAGCAGCACCACTATTGCCACCACGGCAGCGCCGCCGAGGCCCAGTTTGCCAAACGAAAACATGCCGCCACCACCGCCACCGCGTCGGTCGTTAACATTGCTGCTTTCGCGTCGTCCGGTCATTCTCATAGTTGTCAGTTTTGTTATAAGGTTGATTTGCTATAGTTGTTCATCTCAATAAATGCTATGGTGAGCATATTTGTCACAAATATAGCAAAATATGCTCAAGCTGCGAGCAATAGCGCCGCTGAAAATGCCAAATAGATGCCGAAAATGCGGCATACCGAAATATTTCCGGTTTTTGTTGTTAACAATATCGCGGGGTTTCCGTTTATTTGATGAACGACGTTCAAACGAGACGGATGATGGATTACAGTGAATACGAAAAAATAGCACCTCGGCTGCGCGAGAAATCGCTGCAGATTTCGCGTATGATGGGCTTGAACAACGACGATGCCCTCGACGTGGCTCAAGATGTGCTGCTGAAGTTGTGGCAAATGCGCCACGAGCTGAGCCGTTTCCGTTCGCTGGACGCCCTGGTTGCAGTGTGCACCCGGCATCGAGCCGTCGACCTGTATAGGCATAACGCCCATTCGACATCGCTCGTGGAAGTGAACGACGAGCTGTTGACCGACAGCTTCACGCCGCTTGCCGAGCTTGAGCTTGCCGAAACGAGCCGCTGGCTGCACGAGAAGATACGCTCGCTCCCCGACAAGGAGCACATGGTGCTGATGATGCGCCAGGTGGAGAAGCGTGAATATGGCGAGATTGCCCGGTTGCTCGGCATTGAGGAGACTTCAGCCCGAGTGCTGCTGGCAAGAGCGAGAAAGAAATTATTACAACAATTCAATCAACACTCACAATGAACAACGAAAAGGAACATATATCAAACCTGCTTGAACGGTTCATGAACGGCGAGAGCACTCTTGCCGAGGAGGAGCTGTTGAGCCGTTATTTTGCCACGCATGAAGTGGATGCCGAGTGGGAGCCGTATAAGCAGATGTTTGCCTATTTCGATTCGGGCATGGCTGACGAAGCGCAACCCGCTGCGGCGAAAGAGGCGGAGCAAGCGCCGCAACCCAACGTGGTGCGGCTCAGGTGGCTACGGGTGGCAGCCGCGGCAGTCGTGGCGCTGCTGTTAGCAACCGGGTTGTGGCATTTGTTTGGCGGCAGCAACGAGTTGCCGCAGGTCGACTTGGATGCCTCGCCCGGCTATGCGCAGCAACGCCATGCAGAGGAACCCGACACAGCGCAAAGCCGCAAGGTGATGGCGGCAGATGTAGCTCCCAAGCAGGTTGAGCAACGTGCCACCGTTGCTGCCACCGCACGCCCAAGCCACCATGTTGCCGAGCCGCAAAACGATAGAATTGTTGCTGACGACATGCAACGGATGGCTGAAGCACGCTATTGGGCTGAAAACACGGCTGACGCTTCGTGTGCATTGGCTATGGAGGAAATGGTTGCGGCGCGAATGAAAGTTGAACGCGAGGCGGCGATGTTTGCCGACACCATTGACGTGCCGCTCACGCAGGTGATTACCGCGCCTTGAATTTTCATTTACGAAATAATAGAATTAACTTTATGGAATTGAAAAAATAATACACTTATGAAATCACGATTGTTTTTACTTATATCGCTTGCACTGGTTGCCGCATCGATGAGCGCCACCAAGCAGCAATTGCAACAAGCGTTTGACCGCATTGCGGGTTCGAATTATGTGCGAAGCAATTCGATGTATAATGGCATTGTGAATGGGAAAAACACCAACATGAAGGTGTGGAAGTTTAAGATACCTTCTGACCGGCGCGAGCTTTTCGACAATACCGAAGCAGCGTTTGCCAACCCTGGTGACGCTTACTTCAAAACCGACAGCCGCGACGGCAGCAACCAAGCGTTTTTGATTACTTGCGGCGATAACCAAAAGGTTACCATTGGCGGCAAAGACAAAAATGTGATTGTGGCATGTTTCGAGGACGAAGCCCACAGCGGATACCGTCATGTATATGCTATGGACTGGCTCGAAACCGACAGCACGGTTGAAGGCAGCATCGTGTATTCGTTCAGCGAACGTCCGAAATCAACGAGCAACAGCTTTAAGATTACGGATATTGATTTGCGGGATTATGGATTAAATGGGTTGACGGATTTGTCGAAAGGGCAGTTGAATGGCATTATTTTTAAAGGTGACGGCACCATTGTGAACGGCGACGGCACTGTTTTTGGCAGCGACGGCACTATTGTGAATAGCGACGGCACCATTGTTGTGAATAGCGACGGCACCATTGTGAAAAGCGACGGCACTATTGTGAAAAGCGACGGCACCATTGTGAAAAGCGACGGCACTGTGATTAGCAAAATAGGAAATGTGTTCACCGTTGACGACGATAGCAAAGATGTTTGTCTGCAGGTGTATGCTGACAAGCAAGGCACGCTCACCATCACCAATGTGCAAGGTGCTTCGCTCTATGCCACCAGCGGCAAGAAGTGCAAAGTGGAGGTGAAGGACTATGTGATTGAGGCTCAGAGAGATGGTAAAGTGAAAATCAACGGCAAGAAATATGATGCGCAGGAGAATATGCTCAACTTATTTCCCGAAGGCGTAGTGGTGAAATGCGACAAGACAGCGCAACCGGCACGCAGCCGCTGCACCATCTCGGTTGACAAGGACTTGCAAAAGGTGTCGCTCAATGGCAAGGAGTTGTTCACTCACGCTGTGGGATATGAGATGCACAACATCAGCGGCGAACCGTCGGTGAAGGCAAAGAAACTGGTGAATGGCAACATACCTGCTTCGCGCAGCAAGTGGCTCAACCAGTTCGACTACTATTGCAACGCGGTGGCTAAATCGCCAAATTCTCACATGACGGCTAATGCCTATCTGGAACGCATACGCGCGCTGCTTGGCGACTGCAGCATGCTCAGCGACTACGAGATGCAGTTGGTGAAGGAAGAAATCTATAATATTGTGAAAATCTACGACGATTTGTCGGCATCGAATAAGCGCGTGCCCATTTATCTGCGCAGCATCGTACACGAGCTAAAGGTCATCGTCGACCAAAAAGTGCAAAACAAATAATAATTGCGATAGAATTCAGGGGGCGTATTGCAAAATATGCCCCTTTTGCTGTTTTAACGGAGTTTTCGGCGCATAATCAGCTTTGTCACCAGCGAGGTGAGCGCACCCACAGCCAGCGAGAGGGCGAGCACCACCAGCAAGTCGGTCCACTGCACGGCAACGGGGTAGGCGGTGATGATGAGTGTGGCGGCATTGCCTTGCATCTCAATCAGCCCGAAGTGCTCCTGAATGAGGCATAGCGCCAGCCCCAGCACGATGCCCAGCACGGCTCCGAGGAGCGAAATCACCCATCCCTCCATTACAAAAATGCGTATTATGAGTTTGTTTGAAGCGCCCAGGTTGCGGAAGGTGTCGATGCTGTCGGATTTCTCGATAATCAGCAGCGACAGAGCGCCAATGACGTTGAAAGTGGCAATCACAAGAATGAAACCCAGCAGCAAGAATGTTACCCATTTTTCGATGTTAACCATTCGGAACGCCTCGGCTTGCTGCATCAGGCGGTTCTTCACCGAGTAGCCCTCGCCGAGAGTGTTGTTGAGAGTGTGCATCACATCCGCCTCGTTGGCGCCGTGGGCAAGGCGTACCTCCACTGCGGTGGCTTGGGTGGTGTAGTCGAACAGCCGCCGTGCCATCTCTATGGTGACAAACATGGTGTTGCGGTCGTATTTGCTTTGTTCGATTTGGAATACCGACGAAACGAACACCGAGTCGGAGCGCAGCGCGGTGGTGGGATTGGCAAGATTGATGTTGCCACGGCGGCGAGGCGCATAAAGGTTCACCATCTTCAGATAGTCGGGGCGCACGTTGAGTGAGAGTGCCGTACCAATGGCGATGACGGTGTATTGCGAGATGCCGTCGGAGAGCAGATATTTGCCGTCGATGATGGTGCTGCGAATGTTGGTGAGCGAGTCGTAGCCCTCGGGCACGCCTTTGAGCGTCACGGGCATCTGATAGTTGTAGAACATTGCCAAGGCGTTGTCCTCAACCACCGGCAGCGCCATTTCCACGCCCTTTACGTTGCGAGCCAGGGCAGCCACACTGTCGCCGTTGGCGATGGTTTTGCCCACGGTGGCGGTGATGGCGATGTCGGCATCGAGCATCGACAGCTTGCTGTGGATGAGATTGCTGAAACCGTTGAACACCGACAGCACACACACTATGGCGGCAGTGGCTACGGCAACGCCGCACACCGACACTATCGATATGATATTCACCGCGCTATGCGACTTCTTGGAGCGCAGATAACGCAACGCTATGTGCAAAGGCAGATGCATGCTGCTTGGCTGTGGTGATGATGCGGGTTATTTGGCGTCGTTGTCGGCAGCAGGTGTGTCGCCGTTGTCGGCGGCAGGCTTTATTCCCGCCAGCAGCGAGTCGATGTGGTCGATATAGTCGAGCGAATCATCGATGTGGAATTGCAGCTCGGGGCATTTGCGCAACTGATAGCGCACCTTTTGTGCCAAAGCGTAGCGCACCTGTTGCGACGTCTTGTTGATGTTCTGCAGTATGGTGGCACCTTGTTCCGAAGGGAATATGCTCAGATAGACGTGAGCGATGCTCAGGTCGGGCGAGATGCGCACTGCGCTCACCGACACCAGCACGCCGTGAGTTTTGGCTGTTTGTTGGCGGAATATTTCGCTCAGTTCTTTCTGGATGAGTCGTGTTATTTTTTGTTGTCTTGTAGTTTCCATAAGCGTTTTTTTTATTCGATAATTCCTGATTGATTCTTAAAAAACAGGTGGAGTTGTCATTTCTTGTAGATGATGGTCAAGCCGTCGCGCAAAGGCAGAATCACCTTTTCCACCTCGGTGTCGGCAGCCACAAGGTCGTTAAACTCCAGGATGCCGCGCGTTTGGTCGTCGAGTTTTTTGCCCCAGTCCACCACTTTGCCGTCCCACAGGGTGTTGTCGGCAATGATGAATCCGCCGCGCCGTACGCGAGGCAGCACCATGCGGTAGTAGTCGATGTAGTGGCGCTTGTTGGCGTCGATAAACACCAGGTCGAAGTCGCCGGGGATAGACGGAATCACCTCGCAGGCATCGCCGATGTGCAGCGTGATGCGTTCAGCCAGCGGTGAGCGGCTGAAATGGAGGCGGATGAAATCCTCCAGTTCGTCGTCGATTTCAATGGTGTGCACATGTGCGTCGTTGGCAAGCAGCCCCTCGGCAAGGCATAGTGCCGAGTAGCCGGTGAATGTGCCCAGTTCGAGCACTTGCCGCGGATTAATCATGCGCACAAACATCTTGAGCAGCCTTCCCTGTAGATGGCCCGAACACATGCGTGGACGCAGGTGATAGAGGTGCGTTTCGCGGTCGAGGCGCGCCAGTTCGGCAGGTTCGCTGTCGATGTGCTGCAATATGTAGTCGTGTAATTCTTCTTCCACAGTGCGATGTTGTTGGTTGATTATTCGCCGCCGAGGAGTGCTTCCACAGCCAAGCGATAGCTGTCGAGCCCGAAGCCGGCAATCACGCCACGGCACACGCCCGAAATCATTGAGTGGTGGCGAAACTCTTCGCGGCTGTGCACATTTGAGATGTGCACTTCAATCACAGGTGTGCTGATGGCCTTGATGCAGTCGGCGAGCGCGATGCTGGTGTGGGTGTAAGCCCCGGCGTTCAGCACAATGCCGTCGTAGTCGAAGCCTATGCGCTGAATCTCGTCGATGAGCGCGCCCTCGTGGTTGCTTTGAAAATAACTCAATTCAACCTTTGGCTCAAAGCGTTTGCGCAGGCTCTCGAAATAGCCTTCAAAAGCCCGGTTGCCATAGATGCCCGGTTCTCTTGTGCCCAAGAGGTTGAGGTTTGGTCCATTTATGATTGCTATCTTCATAGTGTTACGGATTGCAATTGTCCTTGTTTAGGAGTGAGGGGTGAATAATTATGTTATTTGAGTATTAGTCTGCAAAGTTAGTGAATTTTTGCAATAAATTCAATTTCCGGCGGCACTTACACACTTAGCGACTGTGAAAGTCAAGGCTTTGTTTTATGTTTTTCAATTTGCAAAAAATGAGGCTGCGCCGTAAACCTTAATTACGACACAGCTTCAATGCGTTATGGGATTTGTTCGGTCAAGCCTCACACGGCTCGTAAGCTCGGGTGTAGCCTTTCGGCCGAGACCTTGGCTCGATTTACACTTGACCGATTAAGTGAGAGCAGTGTCAAACTTGTTTGAGCAATGCCGAGCGTGAGGGAAAGCGCGGCGGCGGTGCCGCAACTCAATTAGACCCCCCGACAATCGCTGCCGAGGTTTCCATATTGTATGAGTTGCTGTTTCGTTATTTCAGGATTGCACTGCCCGCTGTTCCAGAGCCACTGCTTTATGAGTTCAGTAAATTTGTTATCCATAAGGATAAAATAAGGTTAAAATGAATGTTTCCTCAAATTTAGCGTCTTAATGATGGCGGTCAAAAGACAAATAATGTGTTACTTTGCGAGTAAAAACAATCAACTATGAGAACGAAATCAAAATTATCATCAGCAATAATACTATTGCTGGCTATTATAAGCATCGTATCTTCGTGTGAAAAACATGACGGTGTTCAATACTTCAAATCAAAATGTGAGGCAGAAATTAATGGTCAAAAATTGATTGACCAAACCCCTTTTAATATTGGTCCTAATTCGATAAATACCCCATCACTCGTTGCAAAAGAGTATGAGGTTGAATTTGATAGTAGCTTGAGTAATGAGCGTGGTGGGACTCCACTTTACGCTGTTACAATCAAATTATTTGTAAATAATCCATGGGAATATCTCACACAACCGCAAACTATCAAGTTTATTAACATCGGAGAATCTGATGACAAGCCTACACCATGGGATTACGAAAGCTATTGTCAAGAAAACAAAATTTCGTATGCTACAATTTTGTCCTATTCTGATTATGAGAATGAAATCGTCAAGGAAGGGACGTTTGAGATTACGTCTTATGACAAAGAAAAGGATGCATACAATGGTGTTTTTACATTGAGTTTTAGCGAAGGCGTCCTAAATGCAAAATTTTCAATCAACTAAGACTATAATAATATTTAATGTTTATTGTTAATGCCGGCGAAGAACGAGCAGTTCTTGCCGAGCGAAAAGAGCGGATAATCCCCTAAAAATTCGTAACACTTAGCGCCTGCAATGCTTGCAAAAATGGCGAATAGCCCGGCGCGATGTGTTGTGGTGCCGGGTGAAAAAAGCAGTGATATAATGCAATGCCGCTATCGGCGGGGATTGCTGTTCACTTACGTGGTCAGTAGGAATACACCAGCGTGAGCAGTGTTTCGCCCACGGCGCCCAGGGTGGCGGGGCTGATGTGACGCATCACGTCGTCGGTGGTGTGCCAGCCGTCAAAGAAGCCATATTGGCTGTCCATGCGTGTGTCGATGATGTCGATGCAGGGCACGCCGGCTTTGTTGACAGGCAGGTGGTCGTCGTTGATGCCGCCGCCGGGTTGGTTGATGAATAGGTTGGCGTGGCCCAGTGCAGCAGCAATGCGCCACACTTCGCGCACCACAGCAGGTGCATATTGCATCGAATAGTATTCCTGAAGGAACGAGGCGTCGGCAGCACCCACCATGTCGAGCAGGATGCCATACATTGGGTGATAGCCATGGCGGTGCATGTTTCGCGCCCAGTATTGGGTGCCTAGCGCCCACGAATCGTCGTTGCCGCCCTCGTCGTCGCCCCAGTCCTCAACGTCCACCAGCATGATGTCGACGCCCACGTTGGGCTGTTTGCCTTGCATTGCACGCGCCATTTCAAGCAGCACAGCCACTCCGCTGGCAGCGTCGTTGGCGCCCATAACAGGAGTGCGTCGTTTGGCAGGGTCGGGGTCTTTGTCTGCCCAGGGGCGGCAATCCCAGTGCGCCAGCAGCAAAATGCGGTTTTCGGCATCGGCATTGATTTGGGCGATGATGTTGCGCAGCTGCAGGTCAACGCCGTCGAAGGTGGTTACTTTGCCGGTTTGTTCAATCACCGTGGTGCCATAGCGTCGGAGCGTGTTTGCCAGATAGTCGCCGCATTGCCGATGGGCATCGGTGCCCGGCACGCGCGGTCCGAAGTCGCATTGACGTTGCACAAAGGCGTATGCCGAGTCGGCGTTGAAGCTGACTGGTGCCTTTGCCACGGTGTCGGTGTCTTGGGCAGTTTTTTCGCTTTTCGATGTCGATGAGCATCCGCCCAGCAGCAGAATCATCGACGAGAGTGCTATGATGAAATATCTTATCATTTTGCAAGTAGGGGTTTTTTACACTTGGTTGATTATGCAGGCAAAGTTACACCAAAACACCCAATTATACAATAATCGGGTGTTGATAGAGTGAGTGGGGGAAAGAAGAGATGTTTTACAATGATTTACCACGAACCGCCGGCACCGCCGCCGCCGAAGCTGCCGCCGCCAAAGCCGCCGAAACCGCCACCGAAACCGCCGCCAAAGCCGCCCGACGACGAGTTGCCGCCGCCAAAGCCGCCCAAGCCCGGTCCGAAGATGATTGGACCGCCGCCGCCCCAGGTGCCGCTGCCGCTGTTACCGCCGTTGCCGCCGTTTTTCTTGCTCACTATGCTCATGAAGATGATTACCAGCAGCACGACAATAAACAGTGCCAATATGGCTTCGGTGCCATCGTCGTTGTCGAGATATTGCTCCTCGTTGAGTTCGCCTTTCATGGCAGGCTTAATCACTTTCAGGGCAGCGTCGACGCCGCCATAGTAGTCGTTTTGGCGGAAATGCGGAATCATTTCGTTGCGAATGATTGAGTTGCAGAAGGCATCGGTGAGCACGCCTTCAACGCCGTAGCCGGTGGCTATGAACACTTTGCCGCTGCTTTCGGCGGTCTTGGGTTTCACCAGAATCACCACGCCGGCGTTGTGTTTTTTGTCGCCCACACCCCACTTTTTGCCTATGCCATAAGCCATCTCCATCGGCTCGAGTCCGTGAAGGTCGTTCATGGTCACCACGGCAATGCGGTTGCTTGTCTTGCGGGCAAACGTCTCGAGCGAATCTTCCATCACGGCAGTTTGCTCGGGAGTGAATATGCCGGCAAAGTCGTTCACCAGCCGAGGCGGATTTGGCGCATCGGGTATGACGTCGGCTGCCATTGCCGAGAATGATGCCCACAGCACCATCAGCACCGTGAGGGCAACGCGTGGCAAAGAGCCGGCTGCAGAATTATTCGCTGTAAGAGATTTCATCGCTTTGTTCGTTTATGTCGTCGGGGGTCCACGGGAAATATTCGGCGAGGTTTTTGCCAATCCGGGCAATCACCCGGCAGATGCCTTCGGCTGCATTCCCGTCTTTCAGGCTCTTGAGCAAGATGTCGCATTCCTCGTCCCAGAAGCCTTCGGGCACGCGGTTGTTGATGCCGCAATCGCCAATGATGGCGAACTTGCGACTCTCGTAAGCCAGATAGATGAGCACGGCGTTCCGCTCGCGCGTTTGATACATGCGCAGGGCGTCGAACACCTTCACGGCGCGCTTCACGGGGTCGGCACTCTTGCACTTTGGCTCGATGTGCACCCTTATTTCGCCCGAAGTGCAGCGCTCGGCTGCTCCAATGGCTTCAACAATGCGTTGCTGTTGGGTCTCGGTAATAAAATCGGTTAATGGCATAGTGGTGCTGCGAGTGCGTTAAAACTCAACCTTTGGAGCCTTTTCGGCACCGCTTTCTGCCTCGAAATAAGGCTTGCGTTCAAAACCGAAGATGCCGGCAAGAATATTGCCGGGGAACTGGCGGATGGCAGAGTTGTAGGTCTGCGCCACCTCGTTGAAGTTTTTGCGCTCAACGGTGATGCGGTTCTCGGTGCCCTCGAGTTGTGCCTGCAGTTGCAGGAAGTTTTCGTTGGCTTTAAGGTCGGGATAGTTCTCGGTGATGGCAAGCAGTTTGCCCAGCGCGCCGCCCAGTTCGCCTTGCGCCTCTTGATATTTCTTGAGCGATTCGGCGGTGAGGTTGGCGGGGTCGACAGTAATCTGGGTGGCTTTGGCGCGAGCCGACACCACCTTGTCGAGCGTTTCCTGTTCGTGCTTGGCGTAGCCCTTCACTGTTGCCACCAGGTTGGGGATGAGGTCGGCACGACGCTGATATACGTTCTCAACCTGAGCCCAAGCGGCTTCAACGCCTTCTTGCTGTTGCACAAATCCGTTGTAGGTGGATTTCACCCAACCTAAACAAGCCAACACAATTGCCACTGCGGCAACTATTGCTATTAAACATCCTTTTTTCATCATAGTAGGTTTTTCTGTTTTTCCTATTGATTATAATTGTTTGTTAATGTAAATTGTTCGTTGCGGGCAACAAAAATAACATCAGTTCGCTTCGGCGATGCTGCCCACGCAGGCAAGAGTGTCAATTTTGTTTTCGCCACACCGCAAAGATAGGCAAATGCGCCATGATGGCAAAACGGTTTGCAATATTACCGAAAACATACACCCCTTTGTGGCTTGTTTGGCAGGAATATTACAACATCCTGCGCGAGGCTCATCCTGCCGGGGGCTTTATGCTGCTCTTGCGGAACTGCGAAGGCGAGATGCCCTCGTAGCGGCTGAACATGCGGGTGAAGTGGTTGGGATAGTTGAATCCGAGTTCTTCGGCAATCTCGTTGATTGAGAGGCTGGTGTTGAGCAGCATGGTTTTGGCGGCTTTCACAATCTTACTGTGGAGATATTCCTGGGCAGTGATGTGCAGTTCGCGCTTCACCACGTCGCCGAAATAGTTGGCGGAGAGGTTGAACTGCGAGGCACACCATGCCACTGTGGGTTGCCCTTTTTGCACCGACATGCCCGATGACAGATAGTTGTCCACCACCTTGTCGAGCCGATGAACAAACGATGCCTCGGAGGGCGAGCTCTCGTTGAACTGTCGCTCGTAGAAGCGCTTGAAATAGCTGAGCAGCTGCCCGATGCCAAGGCGTATGAGGTGGTCGGAAAGATAGTCGGCAGGGGTGTGCAGCTCGGCATAGATGTTGGCAAAGCAGTTGAGAATCACGCCGCGTTCGGCAGCCGACAGCTCGAGTGCTTCGTTGACGTCGCTCTCAAAAAAATTGAACATATAGAAGTCGCGGCCCAGACCGGTGCGCGCAATAAACTCGGGCTTGAAAGCCAGCATCCATCCGCACGGTCGCACGGTGTAGTCGAGGTTCATTGCCACATCTTGCCCCGGGCGCAGCGAAAACAGCGTGCCGGCACGGTAGCGTACACTCTTGCCGCCTTTGATGAGTTCGCCAAAATCCTCGTCCATAAGCACCACACAGTACATGCCAAAATCGAGCGGTTCAAACAGGCTGAGGTCGGCACGCGACAAGTCGCCCACCGACACGAGCGGGTGGGTGGTTTCCTGCCGGAAATAGGCGTTGAACGCGTTCATTGTTTTCACCAACGGTGCCATAGCTGATAGTGTTGTTTCTTGCCGGACCGCTACGGCACTCTGTGCCGCGGCAAGGGCCATTGCATCGATGCAAAGATAGCAGAAAAAACGGAAAACATTTCGAATTCAGTCAACGTAACAAAAAATATTGTTATATTTGCACAAAGCAAAGAACATAAAAAAACCAGAATAAAACAAAAACGATATGTCAAAGATTAACTGTATTGGTGTTCTTACCTCAGGAGGTGATGCACCTGGCATGAATGCCGCAATACGTGCGGTGACTCGCGCTGCCATTTTCAACGGTTTTAGAGTGAAAGGTATCTATCGTGGCTATAAAGGCATGCTCACCGACGAAATCGTGGAGTTCAAGACACAAAACGTGTCGAACATCATACAGATGGGCGGAACCATCCTGAAGACTGCCCGATGCAAAGAATTTCAGACACCCGAAGGCCGCAAACAAGCCTACGACAATCTGGTGAAAGAAGGCATCGACGCATTGGTGGTTATCGGCGGCGACGGCTCGCTCACCGGTGCCCGCGTGTTTGCCACTGAATATAACTTCCCGATTGTTGGTCTGCCCGGCACCATCGACAACGACCTCTTTGGCACCGATATGACCATCGGCTACGACACCGCATTGAACACCATCATGCAGTGCGTCGACAAGATTCGCGACACCGCCACCAGCCACGAACGCCTGTTCTTCATTGAGGTGATGGGTCGCGACGCCGGCTTCCTCGCCCTCAATGGCGCAATAGCCACCGGCTGCGAGGCTGCCATCATTCCTGAAATATCCACCGAGGTCGACCAGTTGGCTGAACTCATTCAAAACGGCTTCCGCAAGAGCAAAAATTCGTCGATTGTGCTCGTTGCCGAAAGCCCAATCACCGGCGGCGCCATGGGATTGGCTGAACGTGTAAAGAACGAATATCCGCAATACGACGTGCGCGTGTCGATTCTTGGCCACTTGCAACGAGGCGGCTCGCCTACAGCCACCGACCGCATCCTGGCATCGCGCATGGGTGCTGCTGCCATCGATGCCCTGCTTGAGGACCAACGCAACGTGATGATTGGCGTGCACAACGACGAAATCGTTTATGTGCCTTTCTTCAAAGCCATCAAGAACGACAAGCCAATCGACCGCACACTGCTTAAAACCCTCCGCACACTCTCAATCTGACGATTGCAACAATAACACTGCAGGGGCTGCACCAAACACATTCCGTTTCGGTGCAGCCCCTGCTACCATATTTGCCGCCGGAGGTATTAACCGCTCCGCGGTTGAGAGCGGGACGTGTAGGGGCGTACGGCATACGCCCGGCATCGGTATACCATCATCCGCCATATGGGCGTATTCAATAAGCCCCATACAACATGCGGCGGTCGGCATTGATTATGACCCTTCGGGTGACGAGGCGATATTAACCGCGGAGCGGTTACAACTTCAATAACCCCACATTGGCGGCGTCAGGCGACTATGTGGGGACACGCGGACAACCCCACACCGACACAACCGCGGCGCGGTTGCAGATCCGGATTGATAGGATTTATTTACAAATAATTCGCGTCCTCTGCGGACGCTTTTTTATGGGGTAGGGGCATTGTATCCGTGGGTTACGCTATCGCTCACCCACGGCTAAATCCCGTCGGCATCCTGCCTCCGGGGTCACGTCCTTCGGACGTCCATTCCGGCGGTATTATCGGTGTTGTGGATGCGATGACATGCGAAGCATGTGAGGCCGAGACGCAGGCGAGGCATATAGCCCGGGGTAAGCGAAGCGCAACCCCGGGTTGTCATCATCCCCCACCAACCGGCATCCGTATAGGATGCGAATTACATAACGTCCTCGGCACGATTCTTCGCGTGTATGGGCGGGTGGCATACGCCCCTACGGTGTGCGGCGGTAATGTAGATTTATATTTTGAGGGAGTGGTGAAAAAATGTTGGTGATAATTTTGGAAATTCGGGAAAATGTAGTAACTTTGTGGTCGCCTAAAAAGGCTATGGGTAGTTTCCAGAGCGGCCAAATGGGGCAGACTGTAAATCTGCTGTCTTTCGACTTCGGTGGTTCGAATCCATCACTACCCACTCAACAACACTGCGGAAGTAGCTCAGTTGATAGAGCATCAGCCTTCCAAGCTGAGGGTCGCGAGTTTGAGCCTCGTCTTCCGCTCAACGATTCAACCGATTGTGACATAGATGTTCACAATCGGTTTTTTTGTGTCTTTACGCGCGGCACACATTAGGTATGGTTAAGCGCCTTACGTCTGACACATCACCCGCGTGTAGGGGCGTATCGCACATAACACGAATTATCTGAATCTGCAACCGCTTCGCGGTTGTGTATATTGGGGTGATTGTCGCTATCCCCACGTAGCCGATTGCGCTTCGCTTATCGTCAACATGGGGTTATTGAGGTTGCAACCGCTCCGCGGTTGTGCGGTGGGTGGGTGTAATTCGCGTCCTCTGCGGACGCTTTTTCGGGGGTGACGGTGTATCCGTGGGTTACGCTATCGCTCACCCACGGCTAAATCCCGTCGGCATTCTG
>JBJECX010000057.1:0-93492 GCA_051871535.1 Muribaculaceae bacterium
ACATGCGAAGCATGTGAGGCCGAGACGCAGGCGAGGCATATAGCCCGGGGTAAGCAAAGCGCAACCCCGAACGTCCATTCCGACGATAGCATTATTGCGGTCGTTTTGGAGGCATTATTGCGGTTATGGATGCGATGACATGCGAAGCATGTGAGGCCGAGACGCAGGCGAGGCATATAGCCCGGGGTAAGCGAAGCGCAACCCCGGGTTACCATCATCCCCACCAACCCGGCGTCCGCATAGGACGCGAATTACATATCATCCTCGGCACGATTCAGCGCCTATAGGGTCGGTTTCGGCTTTACATATCGTTGAGATTGGATGCGGCAACCTATGTAGCGGAGCATTTATTGATTAAAAAATAGATAAATGAATCGCAGGATTTTGAGAAGTACGGAAAAATGAGTAATTTTGAAGAAATGAAAACTCAGAACGAGAATACTGCACACAACACTTGCCGATGGCTTGCACAAATACTTGCCGAGGGTGGCGCGGAGTGGGTGGTTTGCTGTCCGGGCAGCCGCAACACGCCGCTGCTGATGGCTATGGCGCGTGAGAGCCGGCTGCGCAAAGTGGTGGTGGCTGACGAGCGCTCGGCAGGATACATAGCCATAGGCATCGCACAACAGACCGGGCGGCCGGTGGCTGTGGTGTGCACCTCGGGCACTGCGCTGCTCAACCTTGCGCCGGCAGCTGCCGAGGCCTACTATGCCCATATTCCACTGATGATTGTGTCGGCTGACCGCCCTACTGAATGGATTGACCAAAACGACAGTCAGACGCTGCGCCAGCCGCTTGCCCTGCAGCAGGTGGTGAAGTGGCACACGTCGCTGCCATCGATTGGGCGCAGCAACGACGAGCGCTGGCACGCAAAGCGAATGCTCAACGAGGCGTGGATGATGGCAAACACAGCACCCCTTGGCACAATTCACATAAACATCCACATAGGCGAACCCATTGCCTCGACCGTAACGGTCGACGAACTCCCCTGGCAAGGCATTGCGTGCCCTGCTGCCAAGCATAGGCTTGAACCGAGTGCGGCGCAGATGCTTGCCGAACGGTTTGCCGGCAAGCAACGGGTGATGGTGGTGTGTGGAATGATGCCTCGCAACGCCGAGCTGAACGCACATCTTTGCCAAATGGCAAAGCACAGCAATTGCGTGGTGCTCGCCGAAGAGATTTCAAACATCCACGGCGACGGCATCATTAGCGAACCGGAACGTGTGTTGTGTGCCCTCACCTCCGACCTTGAGCAACAACTTGCTCCCGAACTGGTGATTTATGCCGGTGGAGCGCCGGTGAGCCGCCGCATCAAGGAGTATGTGCGCAATCACCCTTGCGAGCAATGGCGAGTGGGCATCGACCATAACCTGATTGACACTTTCATGCACCTGAGCTGCAACATCGCCACCGAACCGGAGGAGGCGTTTTCGGTGCTCGCAGCTGCCAAGCCTGTGGCATCGCACTACGCTCAACGCTGGGCTGAAGCTGAAATGGCAGCGCAAAACCATCACCGCAAAGCATTGGCCGAAGCGCCGTGGTGCTCGCTTGTTGCCGTCGACCAATTGTGCCGCCAATTGCCTGAAGGCATCGCACTGCATCTGTCCAACGGACTATCGGTGCGCCTTGCCCAAATATGCGGCGCCCGCCAAGTGGGCGAATGGTGGAGCAACCGTGGCACGTCGGGCATCGACGGAAGCACTTCAACCGCCTTGGGTGCCTCGATAGCCGCTGCCAAGGATAAGAATGTTATTCTCATCACCGGCGATATGAGCCTCAATTACGACCTCAACGCCCTGAACACCGACCTCAACTACTCACGCCTGAAGATTGTGGTGATGTGCAATGGCGGCGGCGGCATTTTCCGCTTCATATCCACCACAGGCAGTCTGCCCGAACTGGAGGAATATATGGAAGTAAAGCACCGTACCCCCATAAGCGACTTTGCCCACACTTTTGGCTTCAGCTATTTTGCAGCCCGTGACCTCCGGCAACTGAGCGACGTGCTGCCGCAATTCCTTGCCGAACCGGCACCGGCGATGCTTGCCATCTTCACCGACAGCGCCACCGATGCCCAAGTGCTGCACGACTACTACAACCGAAACAAACAATAACACAACAACCAACATAACATACCAACAATAATGGCAAACAGAGAATGGAAACCCATCAAAGAATACACCGACATACTCTTTGAACAATATAAGGGTATAGCAAAAATCACCATCAACCGTCCGCAGGTGCACAACGCATTCCGTCCGCTCACCAACGAGGAGATGCTTGACGCATTCGACATCTGCCGCGAGCGCGCCGACATTCGCGTGATTGTGCTCACCGGTGCCGGCGACAAGGCGTTCTGCTCGGGCGGCGACCAAAACTATAAGACACTCGGCGGCTATCGCGACAGCGAAGGCACACCGAGGCTGAACGTGCTCGACCTTCACAAGGTGATTCGCTCGATACCCAAGCCTGTGATAGCAATGGTGAACGGCTACGCTGTTGGCGGCGGAAACGTGCTAAACGTGGTTTGCGACCTTTCGATAGCATCGGAAAATGCCAAGTTCGGGCAGACGGGTCCAAAAGTGGGCAGCTTCGACGGAGGATTCGGCAGCTCGTATCTGGCACGCTGCGTCGGCCAGAAAAAGACCCGCGAAATATGGTATCTGTGCAAACTCTACACCGCAGCCGAGGCATTGGAGATGGGATTGGTGAACAAGGTTGTGCCACTCTGCCAACTCGAGGACGAAACCGTGGAATGGTGCGAAACAATAATGATGCGCAGCCCGTTTGCCATACGCATGGTTAAGCGCTGCCTCAATGCCGAACTCGACGGCCAACGCGGCTTGATGGAACTGGCAGGCGACGCCACGCTGATGTATTACACCATGGAAGAAGCGCAGGAAGGCAAAAACGCGTTCCTCGAAAAGCGCGACCCCGACTTTGAGAAATATCCGAAATTCCCAGGATGATGAAAGCAGCCTACACTCCATATCGCCTGCACTTTATCGAGCCCGGCGGCACCTCGCGCGGCGTGCTCCTGCACAAGGACACTTTCTTCCTGAAAATTTGGGACGAAAGCGCCCCGGAGGTTTACGGGCTGGGCGAATGTGCTCTGTTCAAAGGACTGTCGGCTGAAGACAACATACACTACGAGGACAAGCTGCGCGAGCTTTGCCGCAACATTGAGGCAGAGACCGCTACCGACCTTAGCGAACACTCGTCGATACAGTTTGGCTTCGAAACTGCCTTGCGCGACCTTGCATCGGGCGGAAAGCGGCAAATATACGCATCGCCCTTTGTTGAGGGCAAGCAGAACATTCCCATCAACGGACTGGTGTGGATGGGCACCAAGCATGAGATGCTGGGCAGAATAGAGCAGAAAATCGAAGCCGGATTCCGAACCATAAAACTGAAAATCGGCGCCATTGACTTCGACAGCGAACTGGAGTTGGTGCACTACATTCGCCAACGATTTGCCCCCGACTCGCTCGCCATACGCGTGGATGCCAACGGCGGTTTCACGCCCGACAACGCCTTGCAGCGCCTCGATGCCCTGGCTAAATATTCCATCCACTCGTGCGAGCAGCCCATCAAGCAAGGGCAATGGGTGGAGATGGCCGACATCTGCCGCCGTTCGCCCATACACATCGCTCTCGACGAGGAACTGATTGGCATCACCAACCCGATGACCATGATGAGCCTGCTGCAAACCATACGCCCACACTACATCATCCTCAAGCCATCGCTCATGGGCGGTTTTTCGGGCTCTATTGAGTGGCTGAAAATGGCTTCGCTGATGAACATCGGCGGCTGGATAACGTCGGCGCTTGAGTCGAACGTGGGGCTGAATGCTTTGGCGCAATGGGTGGCAACTCTGCGCCCGCTCATTCCACAGGGACTTGGCACCGGTGCGCTGTTCTCCAACAATGTGGCATCGCCGCTCGAGCAACATGCCGATTATCTTTGCTATAACCCCGGCATCGAGTGGCAGATTCCGGATTTCAACTGGATTACAACCGACAAATGACAACGCCTATGCAGATAACAATCAACAACATAACGTGCCACTCGATTGACGACGTGAAACGCGCCGCCTCGGCAGAGGTGTGGACTTTCGTAAGCGAATACCTCGACTCCAACGACTATGTGATTGCCCACACTTCGGGCTCGACAGGCAACCCTAAAGAGATTCGTCTGCCCAAAGCCGACATGCGTGCCTCGGCGCTACTCACCAACGAGTTTTTCGGACTCAACGCCGGCTCGCTGTTCTATCTTAACCTGTCGCCTCGCTACATTGCCGGCAAGATGATGATTGTGCGCGCCATTGAGCTGGGTGCCGCCATCATCGAGGAAGAACCCTCTAACACACCACTTGCCAACTACGACGGCTCACGACGCATATCGCTTGCCGCATTTGTGCCCTCGCAGATACAATATCTGCTCAACAACCCCGAGAAACTTGCCCTCATCGACGCCATGATTATTGGCGGAGGCAAGCTGGCTCCGCGACTCGAACACTGGCTCGCCGAATTCGGCGCAAATGCCTATATGACTTACGGCATGACCGAAACATGCAGCCATGTGGCACTGGCACCCGCAAGCCGACTGCCCATGCCGTTCAAGGCACTTGGCAACGTCAACTTCGATACCGACCCTCGCGGATGCCTCGTAATCAACGCCCCTCACCTCAAGGCACAGCGCTTTGTCACCAACGACGTGGCAGAACTTGTCGACAGTAAAAATTTCTATTGGCGTGGGCGATTCGACAACGTGATAAACACCGGAGGCATCAAGGTGTTCCCCGAAGAAATCGAGCAGAAACTGGCGCCGCTGTTCCCCTCGATACGCTTTTTTGTCACCTCGCAACCATCCGAAAAATGGGGCGAGGAGCTGGTGCTTGCACTCGAATACTCGTCGCTGCCGCCAGGCATAGTGAAGCGCGGCGACGTGCAGCCGGCACTCATCGAGAAAATGAAAACCATTCTGCCTCCACACTCCATACCACGAAAATACGCAGCTACAAACCATTTTCAGGAAACCAAAACCCAAAAAATAATACGTAAAATTTAAAAAACTAAATGTCATGAAACGAACATTAACCATTCTGAGTACCTTATTAGTTACAGCCACGATGTGGGCTGGTAGCTGGATAAGAACAAACCAACTTGGCTATTTGCCAAAAGCCACCAAAGTGGCAGTATTGCTATGTAACGATGCCACCGACGTGAAATCGTTTGAGGTGATTGACGCCTACACCGACAAAGTGGCGCTCACCGGCAGCGAAGTGACGCCAACGGCGCCCTACGGCAAGATGAAGTCGACGTTCCGCCTGAACTTCAGCAAACTCACCACCCCTGGCACCTACTACATCAAGGCAGGCGACGCCCGCAGCGAGGTGTTTCCGGTGAACGGCTCCGTGTATAACGGCACTGCCGACTATGTGCTGCGCTACATGCGCCAACAACGATGCGGCTACAATCCATTCCTCAAGGACAGTTGCCATCAAAAGGACGGATACATAATCTATCACCCCACCAAAACCGGGCAATTCCTTGACGTGCGTGGCGGTTGGCACGACGCATCCGACTGCCTGCAGTATACCACCACCACAGCCAACGCCATATATCAGATGATGTTTGCCTATCAGCAAAACCCCGAAGCTTTCGGCGATTACCACCAAGCCAACGGCGAGGATGGTGCCAACGGCATCCCCGACATTATCGACGAAATATATTGGGGCATGGACTGGCTCAACCGAATGAATCCTGAAAAAGGCGAACTATACAACCAACTCGCCGACGACCGCGACCACATAGGCATGAAACTGCCAAAGGATGACCCTGCCGACTATGGCTACGGACCAAACAACGGTCGCCCCGTGTACTTCTGCACCGGAGAGAAACAGCAGCGCGGCAAATATCTCAATGCCACAATGGGCGTGGCAAGCACCGCCGGCAAATTTGCTTCAGACTTTGCCCTCGGCGCTCAGATTCTCAAGCCGTTCTACCCCGAATTCGCTTCGCTCATCGGCTCGAAAGCTGCCGATGCCTATCAAGTGGGCATCGACAAACCGGGCAACTGCCAGACGGCTTCGGTGGTTTCGCCCTACATCTACGAGGAAGACAACTGGGTTGACGATATGGAACTCGGTGCCATCGAGCTATATAAAGCCACCGGCAACAAGCAATACTTCACCCAAGCGCTCGAATACGGTCGCCGCGAGCCAATCACACCGTGGATGGGTGCCGATAGTGTGAAGCACTACCAAATCTACCCCTTTATGAACATGGGGCACTACCAATTGGCAACTGTAGGCGACGCTCGCATCAAGCGCGAATTCCTACGCAACCTGCGCTCGGGCATCGAGCGTGTGCTGCAGCGCGCCAAAGAACTCGACTCGCCATTCCTCTACGGCATACCCAGCGTGTGGTGCTCAAACAACCTCACCACTGCCATGCTCACCCAATGCATTCTCTACCGTCAGCTCTCCGGCGACCGCCAATTCGAGGAGATGGAAGGCTCGCTGCGCGACTGGCTGTTCGGCTGCAACCCTTGGGGCGTAAGCATGATTGTTGAACTGCCAATGGGCGGCAACTACCCTCGTCAACCCCACTCATGCCTGATTTTTGAAGAGGTGGCAAACACCACCGGCGGCCTTGTCGACGGCCCCGTTTATCGCACAATCTTCGAAAGCCTGCGCGGCGTGAACCTCGTGGGTGACGTGCGCAACGGTGCCAAGCCAAACAATTACGACGACTTCCAACCCGACTTGATGGTGTTCCACGACAATATGCACGACTATAGCACCAACGAACCCACAATGGATGGCACAGCATCACTCACCTTCCCGCTCTCGACCTATCAAGCCGAAGGCGCCAAGCAAACCGGTGCCGCTCCCGACCGCAACATTTACAGCGATGGCGGCATAGTGATGACCGACCCCTCGAAGAAACAAATCAGCCTGGTGTTCACCGCCCACGACCGCGACGACGGTGCCGAATACATCACCGCCACACTGAAGAAATTGGGCGTGAAAGCATCGTTCTTCTTCACCGGCGAATACATTCGCAGCCACGCCGACGTGGTGAAACGCCTGAAAGCCGACGGCCACTACATCAGCATTCACAGCGACGCCCATCTGCTGTATATGCCTTGGGAAAACCGCGACTCGCTGTTAGTGAGCAAGCAACAGTTCTCCGACGACATCATGCGCGCCTATCAAGCACTTGCTGCAAACGGCATTGCAAAAACCGATGCGCCTTACTTCATTCCGCCATACGAATACTACAACTCCACAATCGCCTCGTGGGCAAAACAACTGGGCTTGCAAGTAATCAACTTCTCGCCAGGCACCGGCACAAGCGACGACTACACCACCCCCGATATGCCAAAGTATATCTCAAGCAATCAATTGTGGAACAAGCTCATGGCATGCGAAAAGCGCAGCGGACTGAATGGTCAAATACTGATGGTGCACTTCGGCACCGACCCGGCACGAACCGACAAGTTCTACAAAAAACTGCCAAACATCATCAAGACACTGCGCAAGGCAGGCTACACCTTCACCCGCGTCGACCAGGCAATAGCCCTCAACATCGAATAATTGCCCGAACCTGATGGCATCACCTACTCCGAGGGGGATGCGTAAAATAAGACAGCACTCCGCGCAGGCGGCAACCGCCACTGCACGGAGTGCTTTAATTTATAATAGGTGTGTTCGGGATAATACTACCCTACCACCAAATAAATGTCGCCGGTGTTAAAATCAATCTGCCAATTGCCATTAGCAACACCTTCCCACTGGTATTTTTCCGACATCTCACGCCACCACGCTTCAAACTTTGTGGCTGTTTCGCCCAAATCCTTCACCAACTTCTCGTAAAGAGCCTCGTTGTCGGGTGTGAGAATTTTTGCCAACTCATTCAAACCATTACGGCGCTCGAACAAAGCGCGAATCTCGTTACATTCTTCTGGTGTAACTACACCAACTTTTTTCTTTATTTCCATAAATCTCTTGTTTCAAAAGGGTCAAAGTAATCAATTTCAGGAATATCGCTATCAAAATTATATTCGCCTTTCTCATTCAACTCGTCGAGCAGAAGTCGCGAAGCATCACGCTCGATGTGCGCCACCACGCATTGCTCATGGCTTGGGGTATTCACTTCGCGAGTGGTGAGGCGGTTCATCCACACGCAACGCTTGCAGTGCCACGCATCGCAATGCCTACAAATGGGTGCGCCCTTCAAGGTGTAGAGATACGCATTGTCGATAGCGATATCGTCGTCGCACACACAACCCACACTATCTTCGGGGTCATCGTAGTAGAATGCCGGACAAATGTAGAATCGCCCTTCGGGAGAAAGAGTAATCGACGTATCACCTGCCCCGCAATTATTCATCTGCTTAAGCATCAAGCGGTCGGTGAGCAGATTCACCGACAGCCTTCCTCCGCTGAGGAACATATTGGCAACCTTCTCGCGCATACTCTTCAGCACCGCTTTATACGTTTCAAAATCCGCCTTGCCAAACCTATGGACATCAGTGATGACCACATTAAGTTTTGGCACAGCAACAAGCAAAGGCATCAACTCGGCATAACGCTCAAACAGTTCGTCTTTCGAAATGCGCACTGTGGTTGGTTTGCCAAGCATGACAGCCTTTTTGAAATCCCAGCCATTCACCACCACCACATCGGCACTGCCGTCGGCAATTTCAACAGGCATAATGCGACACGAATCCACCGTTTCAATCACAGCCTTCAGTTCGTCGGGAATTTCATAATATGGATATACCATCTGTACCGCCATATTATGCACCATTGAATAACGAATGGCAGCACGCAAGGTGTCAACCGAAATGAGTTTTCGTTCGCCGGCAGCATTGCCATAATGGCAAAAAGAGGCCGACGTATGGTCGAGCAATATGATTAAATAACTTATCATCTTTTTTAAAACATATCATTTGAAAGAAGCGGCGCATCAGCAGTTGCAAACACCTTGGCATCGCACACAACCGCCTTTCATATCAATCTTGTGATAAAGCTTGCGCCAATAATAATTGTTGGCTCTCACACGCGCCTTGTGCATCTTGCATATGGCTGTGCTGCGCTGGAAAATGGTGTTGGTGATGGCAGCATCGTAGTTCTCGCCCTGGCACCATGCGCACCCGCTTGCCACCTCACATTCAACACACTTGCGAGGCGATTGGGTTATTAGGTCGAGTGTAAGGAATGGCCGCAACAGGTTCTGATTTATTCCCTCGTTTACATTTCCGATGATAATCGGTTTTTTGCTCCTAAGCGAGTAAGCTGCAAATCGCGTGCAAGGATAGAAATTACCGGCAGCGTCAATCGATAGCATGCGCCCGGCACCACACCAGTTCATATTCTCATATTCGAGGTCGAGTGGCTTACCAATGGTTTCCGAGAAAAACGAACACGTATAGTTTTCATACCATCCTCCATCTATAATCTCATCGGCAAGCATCATCAACTGTTCCTCAAACAGCTTATCGTCGCCTTCCTGCCATACGTCTTCAAAAACCACATTAATGTTCACCTGACGTATTCCGAGCGAATAAAGGTGCATTACACTCTCTCTGATATAAGGAATATCGGCACTGGCAATAGTCACCTTGGTGCCGCCGTCGGGAAATTGCTTTAGCCACAATGGTATATTGCGCGCCACATCGTCGTAACTGCCATGCACTCCGTCCTTGTACACTCGGTTTAAATCGTGCTTGCGCCGAGTGCCATCAATGGAGATGCCAATGCTCAAATGACTGTGATTTTTTGCTATGAAACGCTGCACCTTTTCGCTATCATAGTTGATACCGTTAGTAGAGAAACTCAATCGATAGTTGTTGAACCACGGATGATTGAGCCTGTACATCTCGGTTTTTACATAATCGCAAATGCGGTCGATAAGGTCTATTTCAAGAAACGGTTCCCCGCCTATGAAATCCCAAATCACCGAAGGCTCTTCAAACAAATCCTTATTGGCAAGGATATAGTCAATGGCTTTTTTTGCGACATCAAAAGTCATCCGCTCTTTGGTGTTCTTTCCCACCAAATAGCAGTATTTGCACGCCAACTGGCAATCCTTTGTGACAATGAAAGTGATGTTTTTGCTCATGCCCTCATTCCAAATGAGGGCTTCCTTCTTTGTAACGTCCATAGGCTATTATCCTGTATAGCCAGTACAACCAATCGAGCATCCGCGTGTGCATACCGATGTGCAAGAACCTTGACAGGCGCCTCTGCATGAACCAGAACACGACGAAGAGCATGCCGAACCGCAGGCTCCATAGCAATGACCCGTGCAAGTGCTTGAGCACGACGATGCGCATTTTGCCGAGCATCCCGAACATCCGCTACTGTATCCGCCGCTATAGCCGCCACTGCTGCCGCTGCTATAGCCGCTGCTATAACCACTGTTATAACTGCCGCTGCTGCTGCCACCCGACGAAGATGTGCCACGCTTAGCGGTGTTTTTGCAACCGGTCTTACAGGTGTTTTGACAACCATTTTGGCAAGTGCCCTGACATCCGTTTTGGCAAGTGCCTTTACATCCATTTTGGCAGGACGTAGTGCATGAGTATGAGCAATTACTGCCACAGCCACCTTTGCAAGTGTCTTTGCAATAGTTTTGGCACGTATTCATGCAAGTATACATACAACCTGTCATACATGTGCCCTGACAATTGCCCATACAGGTGGTCATACATGTGGTGTAACATGAGTAATAACACGAGTAAGCGCAACCATACATACAGCCTTGCGGCGCCTCTGCCTTTGCCTTTACAACTGCAGTTGGCACTACAAGAGCACCCAGAATTGGCAATATGCCCTTGGCAGCTTTCTTAAAGAACTCCCGCCTTGATTGCTTGTCGTTATCATTTTCGTCCTTCTCTTTCATAGGTAATCAAATGATTTCAAGGGATTATACTCTACAATTTATTATTTTCAAACAAAGTTATAAAAAATCACGCCATTTTGTACCCATTTACTCCATTAATTTATAATACCACACAAAAAAAATCCCAAAGCCGCGATTGGCGATGGGATTGTATAGTGAGAAAAATTATTTCCAGTGGAAAAATTACTTCTTGAGGGTTTCTTGCACTTGGTCGTTAGGAACCATTTCTTCCTTGAAGACATAAGCGCCGGTCTTTGGCGATTTCACCATCTTGATAACCTTGCTATATGTACGACCCTCACCTTTTTGAAGAGTTGCTACTACTTTCTTTGCCATGACTCAGGTTGTTATTTAATTTCTTTATGTACTGTTACTCTCTTAAGATATGGATTGTATTTCTTCAATTCCAAACGCTCAGTGGTGTTTTTGCGGTTCTTGGTGGTGATGTAACGCGACATTCCGGGAACACCGCTTGCCTTTTGTTCGGTGCATTCAAGAATAACTTGAACTCTATTGCCTTTTGCTTTCTTTGCCATCTTGATTCTTACTTTTCTATTGTTTTAATACTGGTTAAGTTACCATCTTGAGCAGCCTTCTTGAGGGCAGCATCCAATCCAATCTTGTTGATGAGGCGGAGACCCGAAGTTGACACTGTCAAGGAAATCCATTGTTGTTGTTCTACCCAAAAGAATTTGCGGTTGAACACATTGACGTTGAACTTACGTTTAGTTCTTCTTTTAGAGTGCGACACATTGTTACCTGTAATCGCCTTCTTGCCTGTGATTTGACAAACTTTTGACATGGCTATTAACTTTATATTTTTTTATTTATTCTTGTTATTTCATTTCGTGCCGACAGAGTGCAAAGTACACAATCAGTGTGAGAGGCTGTTCACCCAGCTGCTCATCTTAACTGCTACTTTTCTTCGCAGTAGCGCAATATTCATAAGGCGATGGCGTTGCCCCGCCCGTTACAATATCGTCCTACGCTTTTTGCAGAGGCTTAAGCATCATCGCTCTGCAACGAAGTTTCAACGATTAGAGTCACAGAACATGACTGAAGGAATGTAGTCGTTGTACTGCTGTCCCGAAATGTGGTGCAAAGTTAATAATTATTTTCCACTCCACCAACCTATCACTCAACAATTTTGCTGTAGTTTTGATATAAAAAGCCATTTTTGCCTTTATTGATGCCTGGGAACATCGGGCGGCGTAGCATAACCTTCCGCGAGGGCGCAACTATTGGTCGAGCAGTAGCTTGATAAGCATAAGGGTGACGTGGGTGGTTGAGCGGTCGATGACGCGTGCACGGTCGCCGGGGAAGCGGCGGCAGTCGGTCACCAGACGGTCGCCACATTTGGCTGCCATCCACACCGTGCCAACCGGTTTACCGGGAACGGCGCCGCCCGGACCGGCAATGCCAGAGGTTGCCATGGCGCAATCGGTGCCGAGCAGACGAGCCACGCCTTGGCACATTTGTTCAACCGTGGGTTGGCTCACGGCGCCAACGGTATTGAGCACCTCGGCGTCAACGCCAAGCACGTTCATCTTCACCTCGTTGCAGTACGACACCACCGAACCCACAAAATACTGCGAGCTGCCGGCAATCTGGGTGATGGTGTGCGCCACATTGCCGCCGGTGCAGCTCTCGGCTGTCGACACGGTGAGCCCGCGAGCACGAAGCAAGTCGCCAAGAATTTCAGCCGGCATCTTGTCCTCCTTGGCAATGATGTGATTGCCAAGCAGAGTGCACAGCTGAGCCTCAAGTGCGTCCATCGCCCGGGTGAGCACGTCCTTATCGGCATGGATGCCCGAGAGGCGCAGGCGTATTATGCCCGGCTTGGGCAGATAGGCAAGGTGAACGAAATCGGGCATCTGCTCCTCGAACCGGGCGAGTGTGAGAGCCAGCACACTTTCGGAGAAATCAATCACCACAAAGGTGCGATACTCCACCTCCACGTCGCTCATGAAGCGCTTAACCAACTTGGGGATGACAGCCGAACGCATCATGGTTTCGGTTTCGAAAGGCACACCCGGCATCGACACCAGCACCTTGCCATTGCGTTCAAACCACATCAGCGGCGCTGTGCCCACGGTGTTCTGAATCACCTGGCACGACGAGGGCACCATAGCTTGATTGTGGTTGAGCGGATTCATCTGCAAGCCACGCTTGCCGAGCACCTCTTCCACATTGCGCAGAGTGTCGTGGCTGAGCACCATCTCGCCGCCAAAGTAGCCACATAACGTCGACTTGGTGATATCGTCCTTTGTAGGACCCAGACCGCCTGTCATCAGCACCACATCGGTGTCGGCAAAAGCTTGGTCGATGGCACGAGTGATTTCATGGGCATCGTCAGCCACCACCTTCACACTCTGTGCCGTCCATCCATAAGGGCGCAAGTGGCGAGCAATCCAGCCCGAATTGGTGTCGACAACCTGCCCTATGAGAAGTTCGTCGCCCACCACAATTATTGAGTATTTCATTTTTTCAGTTCCTCCTGTTTTGAAAAGTAGATATTGCGAAAACTTCTGAACATCACACTGTCACCCGTGCAAAAGGCGGCAGGCTGATGTCGCAGAATTGCTTGTCGAGATATTTATAGTAGCCGGCAATGGCAATCATGGCAGCATTGTCGGTAGTGAACGACCGCTTGGGTATGAACGCCTTGATGCCGCGTCGCTCGCAATACACCTGCACAGCATTGCGCACGCCCGAGTTGGCAGACACGCCGCCGCCGATAGCCACCGTCTTTATTCCGGTTTGCTTGATGGCTTTGCCGAACTTGTCCATGAGGATGTCGATGATGGTTTTCTGCAACGAAGCAGCCAAATGTGCGCGGTTCTGCTCGATGAAATCGGGATTCTGCTTCAGGGCATCGCGCAGGGTATAGAGAAACGAGGTCTTCAAGCCACTGAAGCTATAGTCGAGCCCCGGAATGTGAGGCTTGCTGAACTTAAACATCTCGGCATCGCCCTCAGCGGCAAGGCGGTCGATAATCGGACCGCCGGGATAAGGCAACCCCATCACCTTGGCACATTTGTCGAAAGCCTCGCCGGCGGCGTCATCAATGGTTTGCCCCAGCACCTCCATCTTGTTGGGCGCATCCACCCTGATAATCTGCGAGTTGCCACCCGAGATGAGCAGGCAGAGATAAGGAAACGTAGGCACCTCGGTGTTCTCGTCTTCCTTGACAAAATGCGCCAGCACATGGCCGTGAAGATGGTTGACATCGACCAACGGAATGCCCAGCGACAACGCCAATCCCTTGGCAAACGATGTGCCCACAAGCAGCGAGCCCATCAGACCCGGTCCGCGAGTGAATGCTATTGCGCTGATGTCGTGCTTGTCGATGCCTGCCTGGCGGATGGCTTCGCTCACCACCGGCACAATGTTCTGCTGATGGGCACGCGACGCCAGTTCGGGCACCACACCGCCATAGGCCTCGTGGACTTTCTGCGAGGCTATCACGTTGCTCAGCAGCACACCGTCCTTTATGACGGCTGCCGACGTATCGTCGCACGACGATTCAATTCCAAGAATTATAACACTCATATCACTATTCGTTATATATAATTATAAGTATATCCAATAAATAAAAACACTGCTCACGATTCCACTGATGCTAAAAAATATCAAACCGATATCCCACTATCAGCGACATGCTCTCTACCGAATTGAAGAAGCTGTAGTTGCTGCTCTTATACCAATGGCCGTCGAGCTTCAGGCACATGCCATAGAAAAACTTTTTATGATTATGCACCAACCCCATTTTACCCTTAATGTTCACCGAAAAGATGTCGTCGTAACCGTCGATGTTGTCGCGGAAGCAATGCTTGTAACCTATCGACGGCAACACCGAAATGTTGAACAGCCAATTCGGTTTAAACACCCAGTTGTAGCCATATCCCAGCAAGAAGCAATAGTCGTTATACTTAAACCTGTACACGGTGCGTTCGTCGGGCAACTCCACCTCCATGCCGGCGGGCAGTTTGGCAAAGTCGAGACCTACATTCTGGTGCGAGATTGTGAGTCCGGCAATCATCGAACCCGCACTGCGCTTCTGCAATTTCGAGAAACTGTATGCAGCGCCTTGCGAATATTTGCGATGGTTGAAAAAATAATAGATATCGGCGCCATACGACTCACGCACCAGCCCGGGGAACGCTTCGTTCACCCATTGCCCGCCGTTGTAGTCGCCAAAGCGCTTTATGTTGGTGCCGCCCGTGTTTTTCACCCAATAGCCATCGGCAGCAAGCAAGGCGCAAGTGAACTGGAATTCCAGTTTGCGCTGCCCCGTACCTCTGCCATCAAACAGTCTGTTCACCTCGCCGCTATATCCCACCGACAATGCCATATACGAGACGTAGGCACCAAAGTTAATCGACACGTTACTAATCATAGACAGCGACTTTTTCCCGGGGAATCGCATGGCATAACTGTCCATCCACTCCTCGTTTTTAACCAGCGCCTTGCAGCGTTTGCCGGTGCCCACCACATAGTCGGGGTCGTAGCTGTTGAAGGTGCGGTCGCCCCAACGATAGATGTTAACGCACATCTGCAGGAACGACGGATACACAATCGACTCGTCGTTAAGGTCGAGTTTGCCACTGCGCAACTGACGCTTCCAGTAGTCACCGTCGTGCATCACCGTGTCGATGCGCACGCTATCGCCACCAAGCGGCTGAGTTTGCTCAAGCGTCAGAGGCGTTTCACCAACAGCGTCGGCTGCGTCGACGGCAGCATGTGCATCCTGCAACGCCGCCATTGCCGCCAGGCAAAACATCAACCTTACTAATATGTCAAACCTCAGTCTCATCTTCTCCTCTCCACGCTTGCCAATAATTCACTATTCTCGTTCAGCCGATTCATTTCTTAATTGTATCAGGTTCAACAAGCACCTCTTTGCGGCGTGTTGCCGTGTCGGTAACCACCGGTCGGCGGCGCTTGAACGGATTGTTGAAATCGAACTTAAACTCCACTCCTACGCCCTGCGTGGTGAGGGCGCTGCGCACCAGATAGTTCTGGTCGTTGAAATGGTTATATGCCTTCAGTCGCACCGTACCGCGACGGTTCAACAAGTATTCGATGTCGAAGTCGCCAATGAAGTTGCTGTTGCGCGTATTCATCGAATTGTCGCGATAGCCAAAATTGCCGTTGAACAGCAGTCGGTTGTTCAGCAACTGGCTCGAGAGCGCCAAATCAACTTCCACATCGCTGAAGTCGCCCTTGTCGCTACGGAAATTCGGGGCAATGCTCCAGTTGTCGCTCAGCTGCCCAAGCACATTGGCAAGCTGGCTCGACAGGGTGCTCGAAGCCACCGAGGTGAGCTCGTTGCCACGATTGGTGTTGCCCATATATTCCGGCGTATAGAATCGGTTGAGCGCCAAAAGGTACAGAATCTGGCGATTCATCATGTCGTCGGTGCTGACAATGCTCTTCACCTTGCGAGCGGCATCGGTGCTGATGGTCGGGAAATCAAGGTCGAACGAAATGTCGGGTCCACGCATATCGCCTCGCGCAATGAGGATGGCATTCACCGGCACGTTGGTGCGGTTGAGCTCGCGGTCCGAAGCAAACGACTCGTCGAGGTCGAGCAGGTTGGCGTTGAGCGAATACGATGCCCTGATGTCGAGGTTGGCGCTATATGGGTCGCCGTTGAAACTGATGCCGCTACCCTCGATGATGGTGAAATCCTTGATGATGATGTCCTGCAGGGTGAAATTGTAGCTACCCTTCTCCAACTCATATTTGCCGTACATACCCAGGCTTTCGTCGGTGCTGTCGTAGGTAAGGCGCAGGTTGCCCTTGCCGTAGCCACGAATCTTGTCGCCACCAACAGGGTCCATCACCACAGTGAGTTGGGCATCGTTGGTGATGTCGGCTTGAATGTCGATTTTAAACACCGACGGCGTCGATTGGGTATTGCTGTTGTTCTTAGCCGTCAATTCCTTCACAATCTGCGGTATCGAATCGGCTTCCTCCACCTTGTTGCCGGCATTGCGGTCGCGGAAGGTGATGAAGGTATATTCGCTTGCAGCAATCTCGTCGCTCAGCACAAAGGTGAATTTGCTGTTGCGGCGCGTCTCCATATTCACGCCTATGGTGCATATTCCGGGACCGCCCTTCACGTATGCCGACCCATTGCCGTAGACCGTGCCATACCAATCAGGGCTTAGCGCCGGCGTCACGTCGTAGCACAAGAAATTGCGCGCATGGGTGATGTTGAAATCAAACACCGGGCGGTGGAAGTTGTCGTGACGCAGCCACCCGTTCACTTTGGCTTCGTTACCGTTGCGGTCGCGAATGGTGATGTCGTCAAACTCAATCAAGCCCGGCACTATGTGCACCGAGTCGGATGCCGTATAATAGACGTTGGTGTAGTCGACCTTAAACTTCAGATAGTCGGCAAAGATGTCGCCATAGAGGTTGATATTGTGGAAATCGCCATACAGGCATGCCTTGCCCGACACCTCGCCCTCGATGTGCGAAGTGATAGCCGACATAAACGGCTGCAAGAAACCGAGTTTCGCCTTGTGGGCATCGAAGTTGATGCTCAGCGAATCGCGCGTGGGATAAATGGCACCCGTAATCACCGAGCGCAACCCGTTATCCTGGTCGATGTCGGCATGCAGGTTGATGGCTTTGGTTTCGTTGTCCCAGTTGCTGCGGATAAGGGCATCGCCCATCACACATTTGTTGTAGGCAATGCGGTCGACTTGTAGCCCGGTGGTTTCAAGAACCGGGGTGCCCGACAGCAATCCCGAGGCGAAAAATTTGCCGGTGGCAATGCCGCCAAACATCACGTTGTCGATGCCAAGAGTTTCAAACACATAGTCGAGGCTCATCTCCTTCAAGTCCACCATCAGCACATCGGCAGGGTCGTTCGACACCACACCTTGAATTGCCACGCGCTGGTTGTCGCACACGCCGCTCACGTTGTTCACGGCTATCACACCGCCGTCGATGTTCACCGAAGCCGGTTTCACTTGCCAGACGGTGTCGTTGAACACCAGTTCGGTGGGATTGATGTCGATATGCGCTGCCAGGCGGTCGTCGACGGCACGTCGGAACAGCGTACTCAGGTCGATGGTGCCCTTGTAGGCGCGTTCGGTCATTATTCGCCAACTGAGGTCGGTGTCGAGGCGGTCGTTCACGCCGTTGCCATTGAGCGTAACCACCGTTTTGCCTTTTTTCATCGGGAATATGGTTTGAGCTGTGAGCTGCACATTCTCGTTGCCGGCACGCTTTTCGGCTTCAACAAATGTCGACTCGATAATCTTGTTGCCATGTTGCAGATAAGGCGCATTGAGCGACACGGCAAAGCTCTCATCGTCCTCGTTGACAAAACCGTTGAGTGTGGTTTTATACACCACATTCACCGGCAACTTGAACATCGTTTTCAACTCTTCGCAAGGGTCGAGCGTGAAATCGAACTTAAACCGGTTGCTGCGGCGCTTGTCGGCAATGTGTTCGTTGCGCTTGATGAGCGACGGCAACGACTGCGCCAGTATATTCTGAACGGTGGGCACAAGACTCACAAAATCAAACGAGCCCACCATCTTGCCGTTGAAGAAATCCGACGTGATGGTGATGTTTTGCGGTTCGCTCTCATTGTTTGCCTCAACGAGGAACGAATCGATATGCAAACCTTTATCTCCGGTGTCGACAAGGGCAAAGTCCTTAATGAGAATCTCGCCGGTGGCATTGTCGAATTTATTGCCATAGAAACTTGCATCGGCACCAAACGACAGGTTGCAGCGCTCGTTGCCCTTCATCAGGTTCAAGGCAGCAAGATTGGCATGCGCCAGGTCGAAACCGAGGTCAACCTCCGACTGGTCGCCGGCCTTTTTCACCAAGCCGTTCACCGAAGCCTGCAGGTTGTCGTCGTCGATGGTCACCGTGCCTTCAAGCATATCGCCGTCGAGAATCACGTTGGCAACGATGTTGCTGTAACGATAGCCCTTGACGTCGACGTAAGGCACCTCGCCATCGAGCTTGCCTTTGATGCTTTTTCCGTTCACCTTCGCCTCCACTTCGGCATCGAGTGCCACATCGCCTAACAGTGCCTCGTTGTTGAGCAAGCGTCCAAGCATTAACCGTTTGGTTGCCAAACGGCCGCTGAAGTTCAAGCGCTTGCCAAATATATCAGCCAAACTGCCCTTCACGTCGAGTTTACCCAACGATGTGTTGATGTCGCCGTCGAATCGCACGTTATGTTTGTCGCCTTTGGCAGCTCCGTCGATGCTCAACGTGCCACATTTGCCAATGATGCTCGTCGCCTTGTCGCTCAGATGCGAGAATGCCGATACTATTCTCGCCACCTCGTCGGCATGGGCATCCACCTTGAAGTGTGGCACATCAAACGCCATCTGCTCGGGGTTGGAAAGGTTGCTCAAATGCCCACTCGCGCTCACGCTCAATGCACCGTCGTGGCTGCTTGCCCGCAACTGCTCCACACTCACAGCATTGGCATTGCCGTTGGCATTAAGCCACACATCGAACGGCTCGCGGAACTTGGCAAGCACCGGCACAAAGCCTCGCAAGTCGCTCGGCGTGATGGTGGCATCTTGCAGCCGCACACCTATGGGTTGCCGTCCAATCCGGTCCTTCAGGCTGTTTATACCGTTGAGTGTCAATCCAATTGAGTCGAAGGCGATGACCGAATTTTCGAGTTCTATGCGAGTGTTGCGCAAGGCAATGAGGCTGCTGTTCAGCGTCACCTGCGACGCCAGATTCTTCAGCACAAAACCACATTGCTCATCAAACGACACGCGCTTGACATCTATTATGAAATCGTCGTTCTTCAATCGCGGCAAAGCCACATCGGCGCGCAGATTGCCAATGCTGATGTGGTTCTTGTCGAACTTGCCTCTCAGTCGCGGCTCGCTGAGCACATCGTAGGTAATGTGGCTTTTGCGAATCACCACGTTATAGATTTTCAAATCGAACTTCGTGGGTGGCTTAGTCTTGTCCTTGCTCGATAAAGCATCGATGATGAACTGCATATTGGTGGGCGACTGCGGCGTGGCTTTGGTGATGTGTCCACGCATCCCGATTATTTCGCCGTAGGTGAACACCAGTCGCTTCTTGGCAAGCAGATTATAGATGCTTATGCCGGCGCCAAGCTCCTTGATTGACAGCAGCGAGTCGCCCTTTTGGTCGGGCACAAACACCTCGTGAAGCACCAGGTCGTGGAATGGCGAGATGTTCACCCACCCTATTTCGACATTCGTGCCCAACAGTTTCGACAATTCCTTCTCGCCTTCGCTGCACACATAGTTCTGCACCGAGGGAATCGACAGAACAACATAGAGCGAAACAAACAGCAATAACCCGACGCTAAGCAGCGTCACTATCACCATTCGCAGGCTCTTGTAAATGTTCATCATCGTTTTTTTCATAAACCTCGGCTTGAATATGTTGAAAATAGGTAGCAATTCAAATTAAATTAATCTTGTTAAAGGAAATCAGTCGAGATTCTCACATTCCTTCAGCCACAACGCCGCACAAGCGTCGCTGGGCATTCGCCAGTCGCCACGCGGCGAGAGGCTGATGGCTCCCACCTTTGGCCCATCGGGCAAGCATGAGCGCTTGAACTGCTGGGCAAAGAAGCGTCGGCAGAATGTGGTGAGCCACTTCTTGAGCGTGGCGTCGGGGTATTCGCCGGCAAAAGCATGCTTTGCCAAGAAATAAATCTTGCGTGGCGAATAGCCGTAAACGAGCATATTGTAGATAAAGAAATCGTGCAACTCATAGGGGCCTACAAGGTCCTCGGTTTTTTGCTTGATGTTTCCCTGGGCATCGGTTGGCGTCAGTTCGGGGCTGATTGGAGTGTCCACGATGTCGAGCAGCGTGGCACGGCTTTCGTCGCCCCATGCCTCAACGGCGACATTCTCGGCAATCCACTTCACCAGATATTTCACCAGAGTCTTGGCAATGCCTGCATTCACGCCGTACATCGACATGTGGTCACCGTTGTATGTAGCCCACCCGAGCGCCAGTTCCGAAAGGTCGCCGGTGCCGAGCACGATGCCATTGTATTTGTTGGCGCAGTCCATCAAAATCTGCGTGCGCTCGCGAGCCTGCGAGTTTTCGTAGGTGGCGTCGTGCACCTCACTGCTGTGTTCAATATCCTTGAAATGTTGCATCACCGCATCGCGAATGGGAATCTCCTTGATGGTGATGCCCATGGCGCGCATCAGCGAGAGAGCGTTGCTCAAGGTGCGGTCGCTGGTGCCGAACCCCGGCATTGTGATGCCTATTATATTGCGATTGTCGTAGCCCAGACGGTGGAAAGCGCGCTCGGCAATGAGCAGAGCGAGCGTTGAATCGAGGCCGCCCGACACGCCAATCACCAGGCTGCTCACGCGGGTATGCCGTAGGCGACGCATAAGGCCCTCGGTCTGTATATTGAATATCTCCTCGCAGCGGCGATGCAGTTTCTCGTCGTCGGCAGGCACAAACGGATTCTTTTCCACACGTCGGCGCAAGTCGCCGCGTCGACAGATGTTGTCGTCAACATCCAGCGTCACAAGGCAATAGTCGGCGCTCAAAACAGCGGTGCTGTCGCCAAAACTGCTGCTAATCATTCGCGCATTGTTGATTCGCTCAATGTCGATGTCGGCAATCACCAGTTGCTCGTCGGTGCAGAATCGCTTGCCCATGTCAATCACTTCGCCCATCTCAGCCACGATGGCATTACCGGCAAAAACGAGGTCGGTAGTGGATTCGCCGTAGCCACACGACGAATAGATATATGCCACCAGGCAGCTGCTCGACTGATGACGAATGAGTTCCATCAGGCGGTCGTGCTTGCCCACAAGCTCGTTGGTTGCCGAGAGGTTGACAATCACGTTGGCGCCATTCACTGCAGCCTGTGTGCTTGGAGGCAGCGGCGCCCACAAATCCTCGCAGATTTCACAAGCCACTTTGGCATCGCCAATGGCAAACAGCACATCGCAGCCAAAAGGCACCTCGCTGCCGCCAACCACAATCGAAGCCTCGGCAGGCAGCGTGGCAGACGAAGCAAACCATCGCTTCTCGTAGAACTCTCGATAGTTGGGGATATAGGTTTTGGGTACTACTCCCACCACCTTGCCGCCGCAAATCATCACAGCACAGTTATATAATCTTCCGCCATAGGCGATGGGGGCACCCACCACCACGGCGATATTTCTCTCCGATGTCGATTTGGCTATAAACTCAATGGCATTCAAAGCGCCTCGCAGCAGCGCGCTCTGCCCAAACAGGTCGCCGCAGGTATATCCCGTAACGCACAATTCAGGCAACACCAGCAACTGAACATCGCTCATATATGCCTTTTCGACACATTCCACAATGTGTCGTGCATTTGCTTCGCAATCTGCCACGTTCACCATAGGCACGGCTGAAGCCACTCGCAACAATCCATAGCAATCTGTCATATTTCAATCAGTGTTAATTTGTTTCGCTGTTACATTCTATAAAACCTACAAATTTACAAAATATTTTTGTGCCACAAGCAAGCATTATGCCAAAAATGCAAAAATGCACTATCCTCACTCTGCCGGGTGTGCATATGTGGGTTTGGTGGGGGTCAGCGATACACCCCTACAGGCGCAGAATCGTGCCAAGGATGATATGTAATTCGCATCCTATACGGATGCCGGGTTGGTGGAGGATGACGATAACCCGGGGTTGCGCTTCGCTTACCCCGGGCTATATGCCTCGCTTGCGTCTCGGCCTCACATGCTTCGCATGTCATCGCATCCATAACCGCAATAATGCCTCCAAAACGACCGCGATAATGCTATCGTCGGAATGGACGTCCGAAGGACGTGACCCCGGAGGCAGGATGCCGACGGGATTTAGCCGTGGGTGAGCGATAGCGTAACCCACGGATACAATGTCACCCCCCCGAAATAGCGTCCGCAGAGGACGCGAATTACATCCACCCTTCCACATCCGCTCCGCGGTTATATCATCGACCGCCGCATATGTAGGGGCGTATTGCATAAGCCCGCCAACCTCGAAAGGTTATAGAAAAAATGTAGGGGCGTATCGAATACGCCCCTACAATATGGGATTATGCGCCTACGGGAGATAAGGCAGGCTTATATATGGCGCGACTGTCGGTTATTCTTCGGGCTGAACAACGCGGAGGTTGTCGGCTGCGTTCTTGTCGGTGACAATGGCTTTGTAGTATTCCTGAGGATAACCCGGGAAGTGGGGATAAACCGGATAACCGGTTTTGCTGCGCTCAAAGTCGCCGTCTTTTTCTTTCTTCATATTGCCGTCGAGATATTTCACGAGCAAATATTGGGCGAGTTTCAGATAGCTTGCGGTGGCATCCTGAGCCGAGCGGTTGCTGTAGTCGTTGAGCATAGCCACAGCCTTTGCAGGGTCTTGCTTGTGCAGGGCAAGCGCTTCGGCTTCGAGAGCGGCTTGGTGCGAGGCGTAACCGTCTTCGAGTTCGTTCTGCACTTTGCGTATGTCCTTAATCATAAAGCTATAGCGTGTGTATGCTTGGTTGGCAACCCAGTTGTTCACCCAGAAAGCCGATTCGGTGGAGAAGTTGTAGAGGTCGGCAGTTTCCATTGCATAGCTTTTTGGAATAGACGTCATGCAGCAGTACATTGGCACGAACACGGCAGTGTTGGCATCGTCGACGCCGAACCAGTGAACGCCGCCGATGGCATCGGGCAGCCACGAGCGCATTTGCGACACCAGCACAAAGCCTGTCTGCTGTGTGGCGATGGCGCGTTCGTTGGTGTATTCCACGCCGTCGACCTTGAAGGTCATCGGACGCCAGCGGTAGGGTACGTCGTAGAGAATCTTAGCGCCCGGGTCGTTGGTCATGTCGAATGGGGTGCCTTCGAAGTGGTCGCGCATCATGTTTTGCACGTCGCGAACCGACACTTTGCGGTCGGGGCGAACGTAGAGTGGCATCACCTCGGCGTCTTTCTTGCCGTGGAGGTAGGGCAGATATTTGTCCATGCCAGCCTTGTAGCGGTTGAACCATGCCCAAACGCGGGCGTCGCAGCCGCGCAGACCGGAGAAGTCGAAAGGATTATATGCCTTGGCGAAACTGAAATCGGCATCATTGCCTTCGAAGTAACCCATCTTGCGGGCAAACGAGATGACGTCCTTGGCATAGATGCAGTTTTCTTTGTCTTTCAGTGGTATGGTGTGGATGCGCGATTGGTTGGCATGGCCGGCTATGCAATCGTCGGGGATGCGAATGGCAACCCACACGGCACCTTTTTCTTTGCCGCCTTTGCCCACCATTTCCATAATCCATATTTCGTTGGGGTCGGCAATCGAGAACGATTCGCCGCTGCTGCAGTAGCCGTATTTTGCCACCAGGTCGGTCATCACCTTGATGGCTTCGCGTGCAGTGCGGGCACGTTGCAGCGTGACGTAGATGAGCGAACCATAGTCCATTATGCCGGTGGTGTCAACCAGCTCGTGTCGGCCGCCGAAGGTCGATTCGGTGATTGACAGCTGGTGCTCGTTCATGTTGCCTACTACCGAGAAGGTGTGTGCCACTTCGGGAATCTGTCCGTGATAGGTGCCGTCGTCCCAGTCGCGTATGTCGCGCATGGTGCCGGGCTTGTGGTCGGCAGCAGGCAGGTGTGCGAGTGCGCCGTAAAGCACGTGAGAGTCGGCGGCATAGGAGATGAATGTCGAGCCGTCGGTTGAGGCTTTCTTGCCCACGAGCAGCGAGGTGCAGGCGTGAGAAGCAAGGCTGCACATGCCGGCAGCAAATGCAAAGCATACGGCGAGCAGGGCGGGTGTTGAGAAACGATTTCTGTTCATAGTTTTTGAGTGTTTTTTATTTTTTTGTTTGTATTGAATTCTGTTCATTGGGGCTCGTTGCAGGCTATTGCAAGCGACAGGGCAAAGCTGTCGGCAATGTGGGTGCTCACATCGAAGCGTTTGCCGAGTACTGTGCTTTGCCATTTGCCCACGCCGTAGGCAATGGCTTGTGCATCGATAGGAATCTGTTCGGCAAGTTCGATGCCCGGGGTGAGCGCGGCTTTGTAAAGAGCCTCCTTGGCGGTCCATGCGGCAATGTTGAGGGCTACGTTGTCGGGTGCGATGTGGCGAGCCTCAGCGGTGCTTAGAAACCGCTGCCTCACGCGCAGCACTTTCGGGGCAAAGTGCTCCACATCGATGCCTATGGCGTGGCGGCTTATTGCCATTGCCACGCAGCCTGGTGTGTGGCTGATGCTGATGTTCTTATTGCTGCCTGCAATGAACGGGACGCCGCCGGGTGTGTGGCTGATGGACGATGCGCTGCCGGTGAGCGTGTGCAGCAACAGTTGCTCAGCAAGCAGTTCGATGCGGCGCTTGGCAAGCCTTGTGGCAAGAATCGACGTGGTGTCGACACCGCAGCCACGGCACAATTGCATCAGCACATTTTCCGCCTCGTCGACTATCCAGATAGCAATGTCGGCGGCTGGGTGAGTGATGTCGGACGGGATGTTGATTAGTGGCATGGCTGTGAGTTTTGGCAGGATGGTGGGTTAGTGGTTATGTAAAGTGGGCAAGCCGGGTGATTGTGCAAGCACTGTTATTGCTTAGGTATTATCGACACACGCACCTTTTCGATGCGGTGCTTCACCACAGTGAGCACCAGGAACTTGCAGCAGCCGTAGGCAATAGGCTCTTTTTCCTTGGGGAAGTCGCCCTTGATGCTCAGCAGCAGTCCGGCAAGCGTCTCCACATTCTCGGCAAATTCGCCGAACTCGTCCTCGTTGATGCCTGTCACGCGATAGAAATCGCCCAATAGGGTTTTGCCGTCGAACACATAGGTGTTATCCGATATCTTAGTGTAGAACTTTTCTTCGGTGTCGTATTCATCATCAATTTCGCCCACAATCTCTTCGAGCACATCCTCGAGGGTGGCAATGCCTTGTGTGCAGCCGTATTCGTCAACCACTATAGCAAAGTGCACGCTCTTGCGGCGGAAATCCTCGAGCAGGTCGTCAATCATGCGCGTTTCGGGCACATAGAACGGCTCGCGCAGCAGGCGTTGCCACTTGAAATCGTTGCCTTGCTTGCCGATGTATGGCAGGAGGTCTTTGGCATAGAGTATGCCTTTCACATTGTCGGGCGTATCCTCAAACACAGGGATGCGCGAATAGCCACTGTCGATAACCGTCTTCACCACTTGGTTGAATGTTGCCGAATAGTCGAGGTCAACCACATCGATGCGCGGGCGCATGATTTCGCTCACCTCTTTGCCGCCAAAACTCAAGATTCCCTCCAGCAGTTCCTTTTCGTCGCTGGCTTGCACATCGCTGATTTCCAGCGCCTTTGAGAGGTCGTCCATCGATATGTCGTCGGTGTGCTTGGTGACAATTTTGTTGACGATGAACGTGCTGCGTTGCATGGCGCTCGACAGCGGATTGAACAGTCGTTGAATGCCGCTGAGCGGGTTTGCCGCCATCACGGCAAAGCGCACGTTATAGTTGTTGGCATAAAGCTTAGGTATTATTTCGCCAAAAAGCAGGATGAGGAAGGTGAGGATTACGGTTTGCACCAGGAAGCTGAGCACGGCGCTGTGGAAAGTGAACAACTGAGTCATGCTGAACGAGCTGAGCACAACAATCATCACATTCACAAGGTTGTTGGCAATGAGTATGGTGGCAAGCAGTTTTTCGGGATTCGACAGCAGGTGGCGTATTTGCTGCTGCTTGTCTTCGTCGTCAATCTCGTCGATTTGCTGTTCGGTGAGCGAAAAATAGGCGATTTCCGAGCCGGACATAAAAGCTGACATCAGCAGTCCCAAGATAGCCACACATGCGGCAATCAGACTTCCCGTAGTGGGTTGGTTGATAACAAAAAGAGGTGTTGCCATAGTGTCGGCAACATCAGCGAGTGTAAAGATACACGTAAGAGGGTCTATATCCAATTCTTTTTAGTGTTGATTAGTATATGCAAAGATACGAAAATGTATCAGAAGATAAAAAGATTTGCCATAATAAATCAAAGTATGCCATAACGACATCGATAAAAAGGCATGTTCAGCGATAGATTTTGTGCAGGAAATAGGCTTTGCGAAGGTCAGCCACCTGGTTGCGCGTCAGGTCCTTGATGTGGTTGCATTGCTTGCCTATGAACTTCACCCGCACATAGTTGGCATATCCCATGGCTTCGACAAGCGAGGCATCGCTGCCTTTGAGAGGCATTTCAAACCATTCCGACACATATTTGCCTTGGCGCCGGGTGTTGAGGTGCTCGGGCGTGAGGGTGTATTTGCTGCCGTTGATGGTGAACTCCACCTTTTGTATGTCGAGACGGTCGTCGGCATAATACTGCACACGAATGTTCATGTCGCCCGGGCGGCTTGCCGTGGGCACTTCAAAGAACAGATAGATGGCATTTTGCTCCACCATCGACGGTGCTGAGCGGGGCACATATTTTGTCTTGCCTATGGTGTGCTTGGCAGTGAAGCTTTTCAGCAGCTGCTCCTGCGTCATTTTCTCCTCGTCGTGGATGCGTCGCCGTGCAAATTCGGGCACATAGGTTTCGTGCTTTGGCGCTTTGGCGCGGGCTTCGGCAAGAAATCGCTCCACGTTGGCTTCCACCTCTTCGGCGCTTTGGTTGGCTCGGCGGTTCATCTGCTCCAGCACCGCCTTGTTGCTTTGCTCGGCAGCGCTCATTGCCTTTTCGGGCTTTTTCACTTCGGCATAGCGTTTGGCGCGGCTGTCGTTGGCATCAACTCTTATGTAAGTCACCACAGGATGATTGGGGCGGCGTACGGGTTTGCGAACCAGCTCAAGGTCGATTGGCTCGTCGTCTTCGTCGTCACGGCTTATGGTTTGTGCATCGGCAGCCACCCACAGCATGGCGGCAGCCGCCCACAGCATTAATTTCAGTAATCTTGTCATAGCGCCTGCAAAATTACAACTTTTCCTACACTCGCCCAAATTCCCCCGCGTGCAATAAATTTTTTTTATTGGCAACGAATCATTACCTTTGCATAAGTAAACAAACCAAAAATCAAAATTATTTGTATTATGACACGGATAGGTTCAATCAACACAAGCAAGGGCAAGAAAGCTCTGTTGCTTGGCAGTGGCGAATTGGGAAAAGAGGTGGCAATCGAGCTGCAGCGCTATGGCGTTGAGGTGGTGGCATGCGACCGTTATCCCGGTGCTCCGGCAATGCACATCGCGCATCGCAGCCATGTGTTCAACATGCTTGATGGCGAACGACTCCGCGAGGTGATTACCCTCGAGAAGCCCGATTACATCATTCCTGAGGTTGAAGCCATTGCAACGCCCACGCTTGTAGAACTCGAAAAAGAAGGTTATCGCGTCACCCCTACTGCCGGTGCCGCATTGCTAACCATGAACCGCGAGGGCATTCGTCGCTTGGCTGCCGAAACGCTCGGCATCACCACGTCGAAGTATGTCTTTGCTTCCACCGAGCAGGAGTTTCGCGATGCTGTTCACACCATCGGCGTTCCTTGCGTGGTGAAGCCCATTATGAGTAGTTCGGGTCATGGTCAGAGTGTGGTGAAGTCGTTCGACGATATCGAGCGCAGCTGGCACATCGCCCAGGAAGGTGGCCGCGCCGGTGCCGGACGCGTCATTGTTGAGGCATTTGTCGATTTCGACTACGAAATCACACTGCTCACCGTGCGCAATGTGCTTGGCACTGCCTTCTGCGAACCTATTGGACACATACAAATCGATGGCGACTACCGCTATTCGTGGCAACCGCAGCCAATGAGCCCTGTGGCAAAGGCTAAGGCGCAGGAAATTGCAAAGAAAGTCACCGACGCACTGGGCGGCTACGGCATATTTGGCGTGGAAATGTTCATCAAGGGCGACGAAGTGATTTTCAGCGAAGTGTCGCCGCGCCCTCACGACACCGGTATGGTGACAATGATTTCGCAGGACCAAAGCGAATTTGCTTTACATGCCCGTGCTCTGCTCGGTCTGCCTGTGCCCGAAATCAAGTTCTATGGTCCGTCGGCATCTCGCGCCGTGGTGGTTGAAGGCGACACCGATACAGTGGAATTTGCCGGCATCGACAAGGTGCTCGAAGAACCCGGTACGCAGATGCGTATCTTCGGCAAACCCGAAGTGAAGGGTCATCGCCGCATGGCTGTCATCCTTGCCACCGACACCGATGTGGAAGCCGCCAGGGCTAAAGCCGAACGTGCCTACGAGAAGTTGCAGGTGAATGTATGCCCTCGCGAAAAGTGATTTTCAGAGAGAAAAAATAATCGAATATAATAGCGATGCCGCAGAGCGCTGTTCATTCCAGCAGTCTGCGGCATCGTTGTTTTATCTGTGGTGCTGCGGTTGAGGTTTGTGCCTCGCGGCAATTATTTTGCCATTATCTCGTCGATTCTTTCCATCAGTTTATCGCCCAGCAAACCGCGACACAGAATTGTGCCATCGGCGTCGAACACAATGATGTGAGGAATTGAGTTGAAGCCGTAGGCATCTGAGGCGATGTTCTTGCTGTTGATGATTTGCGGCCACGGCAAGCCCAACTGCTCGATGGCGGCAAACGTATCCTCGGGTTTATCCCAAACCGCCACGCCAAGCACGCTCAGCCCCTTGCCGTTATATTTCTCATAGATTTGCTTCAGCGTGGTGCTCGCTTCGCGGCGGCATGGTCCGCACCAGCTTGCCCAGAAGTCAACCACCACAATTTCGCCCTTGCCCACAAAGTCGCTCAAGCTGGTGGCAATGCCGTCCTCGGTGCGTACAGTGAAGTCTACCATTTTGCAGCCTTCCTTGGTGCGCTCCACCGTTTGCGCTGCATCCAACAGCTTTTTCATGCGAGCGCTTTGTTCGCCATATTCCTTCGGAGCATCGGCAAGCAAGTCTTGCAGTTGCTTCAGAGTGAAGTCGCCGTTCACCATATATTGGTACATCATCCACCATCCAAAGGCGTTCTTTTTGTTTGCCCGGTAATGTGCCAGCATGGCGTCGGACATCTGTGCTACGATGGCTGCCGCGCGTGTTTCCTGCTCCTGCTCGCTCAGTCCCTGTTCGCCCAGCGCTTCTATCTCGTGACCTAATGCCGATTCCTGCTCGTTCCATCGTGCCAGTGAGTCGTTCAGTTCGGTGCCTGAGGCACGGCGGTCAGCCCAGTCGATGGTGATGTCGCCGCCCTCCAAGATGAACGTGGCGCGAGCTCCCGAGGCAAGCAGGCGTGCTACCATGCCTTTTTTCACTTTTCCTTCAAACACGGCTCGGCGTGCCACCACAACGGCGCTGTCGATGGTGTCGCCCGTGTCGTAGTTAGTCAAATAAACTTTCTGTGCCGTTTCGTCGTCGTTATTGAAGTTCACCTCAAGTCTGTAGCTCCTTTCGGTGCATGCTGCAGTCAAAAGTCCCACTGCCAGCAAAAATAATATTTTCTTCATATTGCTTTAAAAATAAATTATTTAGTCGCCGTAAAGTTAATTATTTCTTTCCAATAAAAGATGCCTTATCCCATTAAAAAACGCTATCCTCGCGTAATGTGGCACTGCACCTTCTTCAGCTTATAACCACGCGGTTAGCACCGCTGAATCGGTAATAATGTATAATGCCTTGGGTTAAGGGCGGGTGATTGATTGGTATACGATGCTTTGGATGGTCTTGCGGGCATTGAGTGTTTTGAAGGCTTTGTTGTCGCGCGAGGGATGAACGCGGTTGCTGAGGAAGATGTAAATCAAATCGTTCTCTTTGTCGACCCAAAAGCATGTGCCGGTGAATCCGGTGTGGCCCACAACGCTCTGTGGCGCAGCTTTGCAGCAGGGCGACAGGCGTGAGTTCTTAGTGTCGGGGCGGTCGAAGCCCAGTCCGCGGCGCGAGTTCGGGCTCGATGTCTCGAGGAAAGTCTGCACCGTTGATGGCTTGAGGAATCGGATGCCGCCATAGGTGCCTTGGTTGAGCCACATCTGGCAAATCTTTGCCAAATCGCCTACGGTTGAAAACAGTCCGGCATTGCCTGCCTCGCCGCCGAGAAACGCGGCAAGCTCGTCGTGGACATATCCCTTGAGAGTCTGTTTGCGCAGGAAACGGTCGTACTCGGTAGCCGCTATGCCCTCAACATCGAATTGCTGTGCCGGGCAGTAGGCGGTGTGGGCAGCCCCGAGCGGGGCATAAAAGTGGTGGTTGAGGTAGGAGCCGAGGCTTTGGTTGGTGATGTGCTTATGCACGTCGCCGAGCAGGCAGAAATTGAGACAGCTGTAGAGGTAATTCTTGTTTTTACGCAGCTTCACGCGATATATTCGGCTCATCACGGTGTCGGCCATAGCCTCAGTGCCAAACAGGTTGCGAGCCACCGGCACTGTGTATAGGTCGCTTTGGCTGCTTGAGACAAGGTCGGAGCGCATGCGGGCGGTGCGGTTGCCATAGAGCGTGTTGTGAATCTTTACGCTGTTTTTGCGGGTGCGGCGTTTGGTGAGTAGCGGACCGCGGTAGGAGTTTCGGTCGGACATCACGTAGTACATGTTCAGTGTGGCAGGCATACCTGTTTCGTGAAACAGCAGCTGCTCGATGGTGATGTCCTCTTTGTCGGTGCCGCGCAACGGGTCGATGTATTGGCTTGCTTTGTCGGAGAGTTTGAGGCGGCCCTGGTCGTAGCATTTCATAATCGCGGCAAGGGTTCCGGTGGCTTTCGACACCGATGCGAGGTCAAACATGGTGTTCTCGTCCACCGGTCGGCGGTTCGGGGAAAAATCGGTGTAGCCATAGCTGCTGTTGCACACCACCTTGCCATGCCTTGCCACCAGCACTTGCAGTCCGGCAAATGCTTTTTGCTTCAAGCCCTGTTGTGCAATGGAGTCGATGCGGCTGAGCATAATGGAATTCATGCCCACTTCCTCGGGCGAGGCATATCCCAGGCGATTGGCAGCGAAAGTGATTCCGGTGCCGGCTTTTGCCACGTTTTCGATGGTGACAGGCAGCATGCCTCGGGCAGCGTTTCCGCCAAAGATGGTTTGAGCGGCATAGTCCTGGGCGCGCTTGTCGGCGTCGTAAGCCACAACCAGTGCCTTGCAATACTTGGCAGAGTAGGCATATTTTTGAATCTTATAGGGGTTGATGAACATTGCTGCGGTGATGTTTTCGAAATTGTTCACCATCGAGGCGAGGGCGAAGCAATAGGCTGAGGCATCGCTATGCACTGCCACAATCACCTTGTTGAAGTTGCCTTGTCGCAATTTCTCCTCAAGTTGGCGCAGATTGTCGCCCACGGTGTAGCTGAAACGCGATGTGGCGGCATACATGGCGCATCGACGCTGAAACATGGTGTTGGTGCCTTGCTTGTCGCCGAGGGTCACCACGGCTATGCGGCTCTTGTCGAGGTGCTTGATGGGCAGTTCGTGACTCTTGTTTTTCACCACGGTGATGGCGGCAGCCCACAGGCGGTTGAGCAGCGTGGTTGGCTCGGTGTTGTTGAGCTGTTGCGATACGTTGAGTTCGTTGCATGGCGTGGCTGATGCCAGTCCGAGGGCATATTTATAGCGAAGCATCTTTTTGCACTTCTCCTCGATGAGTCGGGCAGGCAGTTTGCCATCAGCCACGGCTTTCAGCACATTGTCGATTTCTTTCTCGGCATTGGGCAGGGTGAGCAATACGTCGTTGCCGGCACGCAGCGCTTTCACGGCTATGCTGCCCGAGGTGTTGGCGCCGCTCATCTCCAGCGCATCGGTGAACACCAGTCCGGTGAATCCTATCTGTCCGAGCAGCTTTGCAGTGGAGGGTGACAGCGATGCCGGAAGCCCCGAAGCATCGACCTTGGCAGCTGCCAGATGGCCTACCATAATGCCCGACAGTCCCGCCTCGGCATAGTGGCGGAAGGGCAGCAGTTCGCACATGTTCATTTCGCGAAGCGATTTGCTTATTTTCGGCAGCGTCTTGTGCGAGTCGGTGCTTGTTGAGCCGTGCCCGGGGAAATGCTTGGCAGTGGTGAGCACACCGTTGTCCTCCATGCCACGGGCAAAAGCGATGCCCATGCTTGCCACGCGTTCGGGCACCTCGCCAAACGAGCGAGTGCCTATCACGGGGTTCAATGGATTGTCGTTTACGTCGAGCACTGGAGCGAAGTTGACGTGAATGCCCATCAGGTGGCATTGGCGAGCCACCTCCTTGCCGTAGTCGTAGAGCAGGCGGTCGTCGGTGATGGCGCCAAGAACCATGTTCCGCGGAAACTTAGGGGCATCGCCCATGCGCATCGCCACGCCCCATTCACCGTCGATGGTAATCATTAGCGGCACCTTGGTAAGGCTTTGCGAATAGTTGATAAGGCGGGTGGTTTCTTCGCTTGTGCCCTCCGAGAATAGCAGTCCGCCTATGCCCATTTCCTCGGCATAGTGGCTTAGCAGCTTGCGCGTGGCGGCGTCGTCGGTGGGTGCTACAGTAAGTATAACCAGCTGTGCCACCTTCTCGCGTTCGCTCATGGCGTTGAATTTTTCTTCAACCCATTGGTTCATTGCTTGAGCGTCGGCTCGTTCGAGCAGCGCCGAGCGGTGGTGATGTTGAGCCGCTATGCAGTTGGCGCACATCAAAAACAATATCACAACTGTTGTCTTAATCTTATGTAGCATTTTTTTTGTCGGAGTTTATTAATGTATTAAAAATTGGATATATGGCGTTTAGCGCTTTCGGCGAAAGCCATATATGGTGTGGTTTTGTTGGTATGGCACCTTAGTCGTCAGAGCGCATCCGCTTCTTGTTCGACGAAGTGATTTTCTTGCCTTTGGCGTCAAGTTGTTTCACATAGTTGATTACATGTTGGCCGTATGGGATTGTGTCGACAAACAATTGTTCGCCCTTCTTCAAGCCGCCCATTCGGCTGCCGCCGTTAGCCAGATAGTCGATGGTGATGAGGGTGTATAGTTTGTCGGGGTCGATTTTCTTGCCATTGATTTTAGCCGACACCAGTTCGCCGCTTTTCTTAAACACCACGTCGAGGGCGCTGCTCACGGCATCGCCGCCACGTCCGGCAATCGCTTCAAGCACCTGCAGCAGATATTCGCCTTTGATGCGAATCACCACCAGACGGTTGTCGAAAGGCAGCATGCCCTCGATGATTCCTTCGGTGACGTCACCCTCAGGCATTGGCTGGCGAATGCCGCCGCGGTTCATCAGTGCAAACGTCACGTCGTCGCCGTAGAGTTGTTTGCCTATTTCAACCACGGCATCGCACACCCAGTTGCCCAGCGCCGGTGTCAGCTTGTCCATCGCCATTGCCGAGGTGGCAATGCGAGTGTTCATTTTTTTGTCGGCTTGGTCGGCATAAGGCTTCAGCCAGGCGTTCATGGCAGGGTAGTTGTCAGCCGCCTGTTGGTCGTAGCGGTCGGTGATGGCAATTTGCGAGAATGATGCTTTGCCGGTGGCGAGGTCAAAATCGATTTTGCCAAGATATTCGCCCTGACCACCAGATTGGCAGATGGGCACATCGTTGCCGTCGAGGTTCTTGACGATGTGCGGGTTGCGCTCATTGCTGTTTGAGGGGTCGATGAGCGTGTGGGAGTGACCGCCGATGATGAGGTCGATATATCGGCTTTTGCGAGCAATCTGCACGTCGCTCGACGAGTTCGGGCTGCCGTTATGCCCGATGTGCGACACCATCACCACGCGGTCGGCAAGCCCCGAAGTCTTGAGGTATTCCGAGAGCTTCAGTGCCACCTCGGTGGCGTCGTGATACTGTAGCGAGCCAAGGCATTTGTCGGCAATCAAGCCCTTGGGATAGATGTTAATGCCCATAAATGCCACGCGCTTGTCGCCCACGTGCTTGACCACGTAAGGCTGGAATATGCCTTCGCACGGCGTGCCTGTGAGGTCGTAGTTCGAGCACAGCTTGTCGGCGCGTATGCGGCTGTAGTATTTTGCAATATCCTCGATGCCGTTGTCGAATTCGTGGTTGCCCATTATGATAATGTTGTAGCCAAGGCTGTCGATAGCCGCATATTCCACGTCGCCGCGGAACATCGAGAAGAACACTGTGCCTTGTACTGCATCGCCGGCGTGAACAGCCAGCACGTTGGGGTCGGCACGACGCACGCTGTCCATCACCACGCGTGTGCGCATCACTCCGCCTCTATCGTCCTGATTTGGCATGATGGCGCTGTGGGTGTCGTTCGACGAAAGTATGGTGAGGTGTTGGGCTGAGGCAGTGTTGCACAATGCCAATGCAGCCGCTATTGTCAATACGATTTGTTTCATTGTTGTGATATTATTTTTGTGTATATTGAATCCGGCGTGGGGAGTGGTTATTTGTGCATTCTCACTTTGCCATCGGGGTTGATGGCAATGCCTTTTTCGCCCATCTGCTTGACGTGTTCGAGCACCAGGCTGCCGTAAGGCACAGTGTCGACAAACAGTTGCTGTGCATGGGTGAGCGGTTCCATATAGTCGCCGCCGTTAGCCAGATAGTCGACGGTGACCATGGTGTAGTATTTCTCTTTGTCGATGGGTTTGCCATTGAGCTTAGCCCATACGATTCCCCGGTCACGGAACTTTATGTCGAGTTCGCGGCTCACGGCGTCGCCGCGGCGTCGTGTCATCACCTTAAAGGCATCAAGGAGGTCGGCGCCCTTAATCTTCAGCACCACCAGACGGTTGTCGAAAGGCAGCATCGACGTAATCATACCCTCGGTGATGTCGCCTTCGGGCAGTGGCTGGCGAATGCCGCCACGGTTCATGATGGCAAAGTCCACCTTTCCCCAGCGCCGGGCAATGATTTCGGTGACGGCGTCGCATACAAAGTTTGGCAGATAGGTCAGGTCGGAGTTCGACATGGCACGCTTCGATGAGGCAATGCGCAGAGTCATCACGCGGTGCACCTCGTCGTCGAAAGGCTTGAGCCACTGCTTGAGTGCGTCAAAGCGGTTGGCCCATGCATCGTGCGAAGCATTAACATCAATCAACTGATAATTGGTTGCGCCGGTGGCGAGGTCGAAGTCGATTTGGCACATTTTCTTGCCGTATTTGCCGGCTTGTACAATCGGAATCAAGCGACCTTCGGCATTAGCCACCAGGTGTTGATTGCCATCGGGGGTGATGAGCGTGTGTGAGTGACCGCCGATGATAAGGTCGATATATCGGCTTTTGCGAGCAATCTGCACATCGCTGTCGTTGGTGTCGTCGTAGTTATATCCAATATGCGACACCATCACCACGCGGTCGGCAAGCCCCGAGGTCTTGAGGTATTCCGAGAGCTTCAGCGCCACCTCGGTGGCACTGTGATAGGTGAGTGTGCCGGTGTTTTTGTCGGCAATCATGCCCTTAGGATCGAGGTTGATGCCCATGAATGCCACGCGTTTGTCGCCCACGTGCTTGATCACGTAGGGACGGAATATGCCTTCGCACGGAGTGCCGGTGAGGTCGTAGTTCGAGCACAATTTGTTGGCGCGCAGGTTGCGGTAGTATTTGGCAATGTCTTCGATTCCGTTGTCAAATTCGTGGTTTCCCATAATTATAATGTCGTAGCCTATGCTGTCGAGCATGGCATATTCCACCTCGCCGCGGAAAGTGGAGAAGTACACCGTGCCTTGCACCGCATCGCCGGCATGAACCGCCAGCACATTCTCCTTGATGCTGCGCAAACTGTCCACAATGGCTTTTTGGCGCACGAGGCCGCCCATGCCGTCGGCATCGGGCTGCACCATGCTGTGGGTGTCGTTGGCTGTAACTATGGTGAGTTGTTGTGCCACGATGGCATGGCATGCAAAGGCGATAGCCGTCGAGGCAATGACATATTTCAAGTAGTGTTTCATTGTTGCTGAAAAAATAATATAGTTTGTTTTTATGATTTGCTATGCGAAATTAACCATAATCTGCCACAAAACCGCAGCATAACATCACTTTTTTGCCTCGAAAAACAAAAAAATGATGCTTCCTCTTGCACAAATCAAAATTTAGTGCTACTTTTGCACTCGCAAAACCGAAATGGCGATGCAGGATGGCGGGATAGCTCAGTTGGTTAGAGCGTCGGATTCATAACCCGGAGGTCTCGAGTTCAATTCTCGATCCCGCTACCAACAAAGGCGAGAGGCTTATACGATAGGCTTCTCGCTTTTCTTTTTTCGCGCTTACTGCTATTTTTTACCGAAAATTAACCTTCTCCGTAATTTTTTTGTCACACTTGCTACGCCGGTGCGTTATGCTTAATAGAGAGAACAAATAATTAATCAGAACATCCTTTTTTACAGGCGATGAACGAACAAGAATTAACTTCGGTATGGCAACAACTGCAGCAGCGACTTAGCTGCTACGCCCGCAGCGTGTTTTCGCGCAGCGAGGAGGCCGACGATGCCCTGCAAGATACCTTTTGCCGCCTGTGGATGCGCCGCGACGACATCCAAAGCTCCAGCCATGCTCAAGCCCTTGCCGTCACCGCTGTGAAAAATGCTTCGATTGATGCTCACCGGCGGCATCAGGTTCGTCAGCCAGTGGAGATTGACCCGAACATGCTTGATGCGGCTTACAGCCATGTGGCTGAAGACGCCGAGCGCAACGACACGTTCAGGCATATCGAAAAAATAGTGATGCGCCAGATGAGCGAACGCGAGCGCACGGTGTTCAGGTTCATCGAATACGACGACCTCACCACCGCCGAAGTAGCCGAGCGGCTGGGCATCAGCGACCAGGCGGTGCGAAAAGCGCTCTCGCGGGCACGATGCACCATAAGGCAGCAGTTCTTGAAAATGTAACGACATAATAATCTCCTCACACATATTTTTGTTATGGAAAACAATATTGATAACACCAACACCGATAAACTGCTTGAAATGGCACAGCGCTATTTCGATGCCTCGCTCAGCAAAAGCGAGGAGCAGCAGCTGTTTAGCGCTGCTATGTGCAGCACCGACCCTCGGCTCGACGAACTGAAGGCTGTGATGGCGTTCGCTGCCTGCGGCAATGCGCAGCGGCGCAGGCAGCGCAGTGGCCGACACGTGGCTTGGCGCTACGGAGTGGCAGCATGCTTTGCCATTTTGGTGGCTACAGTTGCCATTTCGCTTGCGGCGGGCGACGCCGAAATGGTTGCCTACGTAGGCGGCACGCAAGTCACCGACCATGAGCAGGTGATGCAGCAAATGCTTTCGGCTATGCGCTCGGTGGACATCAATCAGACCGACACCGACGTCGACCAGGAATTGCAAATGATGATTAACACAATAAAATAAACGCTGATTATGCTTACGAAACGATTATACATATTATTGATTTGCCTTTGGGCAACAATAGGCCTCTCGGCTCAAGAACTAAGCATCGACGAATGTTTCAACGACAACGTACTTACTCGCAAATCGGTAACCGCCGTCAAGGTGAAAGGCGAGCGTCTGAAGGCGTATAACTTGACCACATTCCGCAGCATCACCGTTGTGGGCGATGGGCGCACTGCTTCGTGGGTGCAGCGAATGGCTAAGCTGGACGCCAAGCGTGCCACCGACCGCGAGGAGGGTGTGAAGGACGGCAAACTGCAATACGCCTTCTATGTGTTCCGACGCAATAAAGGCAAAACCTATCGCTACATCTTTTTCCGAAACAACAAGCCCGAGCAAGAGGCGGTAACTGATGTCACGCTGGTGTATATGGAGGGTAAAGCGACTCTTGCCGAACTTAAGCAAGTTTTTAAATAACCTGGATTATTAATTAACTGAACAAAAACATAATTATGAAAAAATCTGCAATCAGTCTGCTTTGTGCCGTTTGCTTCGCAGCAAACATCTGGGCTGCCAATGTGGCAAATTCCGACAGCATAAGCATCGCCAATGTAAAAAACGTGAAAATTGTGGAGCGCGACGGCAAGGTCACTCTCTTGGTTGAAGGAACCGAGGGCAATCCCGACTACTCCTACAGCCGTATCATCGACACCGACGGAACTTCGGTGGTGAAGGAAGAAAACCGCGGATTTGGGTTTAAGATTCCGTTTGTCGACCGTGAAACCGACAGCCGCGACGTGGTGAAAACCCGCCGCTCACACTTCGACTTTTGCATGAACATTGGTGGTTTTGGATGGGCAATAGCCACACAAAAGCCTTCCGATTTGCGTACCAAAAATAAACACTCGGTGGAGTTTTGCTTCGACCACCTCATCAACGTGAAGTTCTATCCGCAGGGCGTACGCCGCACGCACTTTATGCTGGGCTTTGGTATGCAATGGCGCAACATCGCGCTCGACAATCAGCGCTGGATGCGCGATGCCGAAACACGCCAGATAGCCTACGGCGCATGGGACGATAGCCACTACGACCGCAGCTCGAGCCTGCACACCTATAGCCTTACCGTGCCATTGATGATTATTCAGCCCATTGGAAGCGATTTCAGCCTCTCCGTTGGCGCCAAAGCATGCTTCAACGTGGGCGCAAGTGCACACTGCGACTACAAAAGCGACGATATCCATTATAACGAGAGCTTCTCGCACCTCAACCAACGACCCGTCACTGCCGAACTGTGTGCAGCAATCAATTTTTGGAACTCCATCGGACTCTATGTCAACTATGCTCCATGCCGTATGTTTAAGGACGGCAAAGGTCCCGAACTGAAAACCCTCAGCGTAGGCGTAGCTATCTGCTACTGACCACAACGCTCCCAACCGCCGCAGCAATTGCAAACACTTGCCCTCAGCACTCCCAACGGCTGCGGCGGTTGATGCTGCTGATAATCAGGTGGTTGTGCGCTGCCGCCGAAGGTAAAGGGGCATCAGTATTTAAAGCTGGAGCCGCCCACAAACTCGCGCATGATTGAAGTTGGAGGAATCTCCTTGTCGGGCACCGGAACAAAGTAGTGGATAAACTTCATCAGGCGATGAGCTTCGGCATATTCAGGACAGTTCTTGGGCACGCTGGCAAGGATTGGCTCGGCGTGGAGGCGCAGCACGGCAAACTCAATGTTGAGCGCCGAGTTGAACATGGCGTCGGCAGTTTCCTGATAGGGGAAAATCCATTTCTCCTCGGCTTCGCACACCAGAGGCCATTGGCTGATGGTTTGCTGGGCGGTGTAGGCGCCTTTGTTGTAGTCGCGGATTATGCGGCGCAGCAGGCGGTTGTCTCGAGTGGGAATCCAGTTGTGGTCGTCGAGCGAAATGCTGGTGAGAGTGGATATATACACCTTATATTTGTTTGAGTCGGGCACCAGCGCAGTGAGTTTTGGGTTCAAGGCGTGAATGCCCTCGATGAGCAGCACCTTGCCTTCGCCCAGCTGCAGACGTTTGCCATTGTATTCGCGCTTGCCTGTGGTGAAGTTATATTCCGGAATCTCCACCTTTTTGCCGGCAAGCAGCGCCACCAGGTCGCGCTCCATGGTAGCGCAGTCAACGGCGGCAATATTGTCGAAATCGTATCGGCCGTCGGGCAGCTTGGGAGTTTCCTCGCGGTTTACAAAATAGTCGTCGGTAGAGAACGAGATTGGACGCAGACCGCATGCCTTGAGTTGCACCGAGAGGCGCTTGCAGAAGGTGCTTTTGCCCGAGCTCGACGGCCCGGTGATGAGCACCATGCGCACCGGCTGAGCCGCGTCGTTGTAGCGGCGATAGATGTCCTCGGCTATCTGCACCACTTTTTTCTCTTGCAAGGCTTCGCTCACCTGAATCAGTTCGCTGGCAAGTCCTTTTTGGCAGGCTTTGTTCACGGCACCCACGTTTTGCAAGCCCATTATCACGTTCCAGCGCACATTCTCGGCAAACACACCGAATGTCTTGGGCATCGGCTCGATGTCGTTGAGCCGGGTGGGGTCTTTGCGGCTGGGTATGCGCAGCAGCAAGCCGTTGTAGTATTTCTCAAGGCCGAACACCGTCAGATAGCCCGTAGAGGGCACCAGCGGACCATAGTAGTAGTCCACCGTACCGTCCAGAATATAGTAGTCGCAATAGGGCTGCCCGCTGGTTTCCAGCAGCCGCACCTTGTCGGAGAATCCTTGCTTGCGAAAGATGGCTATGGCATCCTCGGTGACTGCCTCGCGGCGGCTGAACGGCATGTCGGCATCCACAATCTCACGCATGCGCCGGGCAATGCGCTCCACATCTTCGGGCTCGGCATTGCTGCCGTCGGCTTTGCGGAAGTTGCAGAAATAGCCTCGCGAAATAGGGTGTTCCATATACAGCCGGCTGTCGGGGAATACGTCTTGACTTGCCTTGTAAAGCACAAAGCACAGCGAACGCACGTAAGCGCGCATGCCACCCCATGTGCTAACATCCAAAAACTCCACGTCGCGGCTCTGATACACCCTGAACTTTAGTCCTTGCGACGAGTTGTTGACGCGTGCCGACACCGGTGGATACGGCATATCAAGTTCGGGAAATCCCTTGTAAACATCGAGCAGTGTGGTGCCTTCGGCAAAACTTTTGGTAAGATTTATGTTTTTACAGCGTATTTCTATCATAATGCTGTGCAAATTGTAGGTTGGTGGTTTTAAGGTTTCGCTTTATTTTGTCTGCGAAGTTAGCGAAAAATTTTTGCGTATGCAACCTATTACGCCGAACACTTCACAGCGCAACGGCACGCAATCCTCTCGCAGATGCCGCAGAGAATGTCGTTGGCGTTGTGGGGGTCAAAATATGTGTCCTCAAAAATAACACACGCTTTGCCGCCTGAAAGGCGGGAAGCCGAGCATAGGCGAGGCATTTAGACCGGGGTAAGCGAAGCGCAACCCCGGCGTCTGCATCCCTCACCCTCCTGACCACCCGATTATCAGCAGCATCAACCGCCGAAGCGGTTGAGAGTGCTTCGGGGCTATGTTGGCATCAATCGCATCAAAATGACAAATGTTTCTCCGCTGTGATGGCACATCGCTGAGAAAACGGCAAAACCTTAGATAATCAAGTGCAGTGGTACGTCAGACGAGAGAGCAAACATCTTTCCTTGCCTACAACGTCCGAAGCCGAGTGCAGTAGCCGATGTTCGGTGAGCGACATTATGCCTTACTCTTACTAAGCAAGCCTCCGCAAAGACGAATCAGTGGCGCGGTCGCCCACAGGAGTCAAAATGCGGTCTACAACGCCATTATGGAGAATATAGTTGCCACAGTAGTCCACTTGCAGCGTCTGGCTGCCTGTTGCATCATAATATGTTGTGCGAACCTTTGTACCGTCGGCTGTGTAGATATATTTTACCTTCCTGCCATCGGAGAATGTGATTTCTCCCGGCAAATTTAGCAAATTGTAGGTGATATTCGAGATGCCCTTATTGAGGTCTCGCATCATATTCCCACTGGCATCGTAAGCATAAGCAGCTGAGAAATCGCCTGCGCCGGTATAAACCGCCTCCACAAGGCGGTCGACGCCAGATGCCGACGCATAGTCTCTCCCAAATATGAAGCAACCGAACAACAAGAATAATATGCAAAGGTATCGTTTCATCAGTATATGATATTCAGTATAGTCCTATTAGAATGTAAACATATCAGTGCAATCATATGAATATAATTCTATAGAAGAATCCTCATTGTACAATAACCTTATTTCCGCACCCCAACACACAGCAATAGTGGGCCTTGATATTGTATCAGTACCATTTGTACAAATTTCATATTTTTGTTTATAAGAATATGTTTTCCGTTTATAAGCATACAAATGTTTTAGCATGTCATAAAAATCTTTCTCAACTTGAAAATTATAACGAGTAGTTAATATTATAGAATTACCATAATTAGGTCGATTACCCGGAAGAATACATATCATAACCTTTTGAGACACTTTCTCTCCTTTTAATAATTGTTCTAAATCTTCTTTACTTATCGGGGTGCGGATATTTTCAAAATACAGAGTACTATCGGATTGTATAATTGAATCCGGATAATAAAAACTTATTTCAGGATACTTAAAACTGCGCCAATAACATTTTGGAAGTCTTTCTTTAACACATAGAATTTGCTCAGCAATTCTATCAAATGTAGGATTGCCGTTTAAGTTCAATGTCTTAATAGACCTTGAGTCTGTCTTATAGAAAGTCTTACCCGTATCACGATATCCTTTTTCTACTCCAAAAATATTAATAGTAGTACAGAACAGAATCAAGAACAAACTAATTAGATGCTTTGCCACCTTCATATTGATAATATTTTTTATCTGGAACATAGTATATTTGTTTTTTGACAATTCTATATCCTTTAGTTTTTGAAACATCATCTAGGAGTAAAGCATTCTTGTTATCATTTTTACTTGGGTCTCTACCCACTGGGTGCGAATGGGTATAAGTTCGTAATGTATAAGAATGCAATTGATTTTCGTATAGATGTTTCATGCCAGCTTCCTTACCCACATCGTGAGATGTGGTGATGAAATTCAAGCCTTTGTCTCCTTCTATTCCTGTTTGAAAAATTGAGAACTCTACTTGAGACTTTTTGGTTATATTATTACTGAAAAATTCGAACAGGCTACTTCCATTTGAATCACCACGAACCTCCCAAATATCAAGACCGTCACCTTCGTCAGTTATATGCCTTTGTCTTATTATTGTTCCACCTTCAAAAGTAATAGACAATTCGTTTCCATTATTATCAGATAAAATTTGTTTGTCTTCTCCAACAATCTGAATAATATCTTTTCCCACCAATTGGTCGCAACCAACAACTTCGCCATTACAATTTACCTGCCATAGAGTCATTCCATCCGGATCCACAAATCTCACTGGATTTCCGGCGCACCAGAGGTAGGGACTGAGGCCGTAGTATTTTTCGGCTTTGGGGTCTAATGTGGAGGTGCGGCCTGTTAGTGCGTCGTACCATCTTGCTTGTGAGTCATAGAGGTCGAGGCCGTGCATTCTATCGAGTTCTTTTGTGCCGTATTTATAGGGCTGCACCGAGGCGGTGGCAGCGAATATACCGCCATATGGGTAGTATTCGTTGCTCTCTACCAATGTGCCGTCATGGCGCACCACGCAGCGCACATTGCCTTGATAATCCTTGATGTAGTAGTGCAGTGTGTCGCTTGCTATATAGCCATTTGGCGTCAAAACTCGCTCCAGTGAGTCATCGCGAAGCATGCAATCGCCGTGATAGTCTACAGTAGTTAAATCGTAAAGTGTCAACGGAGGAACGATTGGAGGAGTCGGACCGAGGGCATAATTTGCACTCGCTGTTAATGGCGTGATGTATTCGGCACGCAACTTTCGTCCTGCGGCATCGTAGGTGTAGCGTGTGATTGCGCCTGAAGTGAATGTGATTTCCCTCGGCATATTGTTCCAATCGTAAGTGATGCTTTCGATGCCGCGGTTAAGGTCCATTGTCATATTGCCGTTGGCATCATAGGCATATTCTTCCACTTCGTTGGCGCCGTCGGTGAAATCCATTGCTCCGTCATATACAAGCGCATCGAGGCTTGGCGCCGGGTTAGCTGATGTTGCAGTGGAGCAACTGTCAAGCTTAGGAATCAATATGTTGAAACGTGCAGCCATGGATTCGACTAGATTACTCGTCAAAGATATGTAATAAGATTCGATTTGTCAATAGTTTATGCCGAAATTTTCTCTGCTTGTTTGGCTCGAAGTGAACACCTCACTTTGGGGCAATTCTGCTGAATCTGCAACCGCTCCACGGTTGTATCTACTGGGGAGTGCCACTGGTCCCCACGTAGCCGACTGCTTTGCAGCCGTCAACATGGGGTTATTATAGCTGCAACCGCTCCGCGGTTGATATTGCTGGCAATCAACTGGTTATGGTGTGTGTTCTCTGCGCTATCAGCGTAATCGGCGAGAGGATAGACCCCAGTAGCAACGGGGTTATTCGCGTCCTATGTGGACGCCTTTTACGGGGGTGGGGCTTTTGTCCGTGGGTTACGCTGGCGCTTACCCACGTCTAAGTGCCTCGCCTTGACGGCTTCGGCGTCACGTCCTGTTCGGACGACTGAGGCATACGCCTGGCAGGCCTTTCGCAGAAGGAGAATAACCTGCGCCATCAGCGTGTTAAGCGAGAGATTATAGAGCTGTGATTTCGCCGGGCGTGCAGTAGCGACGGCGGCTGATAGGCGTATTTACACAAGATTGTGTGGGTGGGCGGGGGAGTATATGGGCAAGAATGATTATATTTGCAGATATGAAAGCAAAACAGCGAAAGAAGTTGCCATATAGTTGGCACAACATATTGTTGCCCATAGCCATAGGCGTGGGTGTCACTTGGTGGATATTCAGCAAGCAGTTGGGCTCGTTCAGTTGGGGCGATGTGCAGATGACGCCGCGCGCGTGGACGGGCATTGGCTTGGCTGTGCTGATGCTGCTGGGCAGAGAAGTGGGCTATGTATGCCGTTATCGGTTTATTACCAATGGCGACCTGACGTGGATGCAGGCGCTCAAGGTGTGCGTGATGTGCGAATTTTCATCTGCCATAACGCCCAGTTCAGTTGGTGGCAGCGGTTTGTCGATGGTGTTTATGCATCGCTACGGCATTAGCATTGGCAGAGGCACCACGCTGATGCTGAGCACGGTGTTTTTCGACGGCTTGTTTTGCGTTGTCAGCCGTCCGCTGGTGTTGCTGTTTGTGCCATGGAGCGAGTTGGTGGGTCCGTTGAATGTGGATTGGATTATGGACCCCGGGTTGCTTATCGGACTGATTTACGGGGCGGTGGTGGCCGGCACGGCTACGTTGTTCTTGGGCATTGTGGTGTGGCCCAACTGGATGCGCTTTTTGCTCGACAGGCTGTTCCGTTTGCCGCTGTTGCGCCGATGGCATGACAAGGCTCTCGAGCTGGGCAACAACATGGTGAACGCCTCGAAGGAGCTTCGCCGGCAAAGCATAGGCTGGTGGCTGAAGTGCACAGGCGTTACGTTCATGTCGTGGACTTGTCGCTTCCTCATCATCAATGCGCTGATGTTTGCTTTTGCGGGCGACCTCGACCAAGTGCTGGTGTTTGCACGCCAGACGGTGGTGTGGTTGGTGCTTATTGTTTGCCCTACACCGGGCGGCAGTGGCGTGGGCGAGTGGCTGTTCAGCGATTTCTATGGCGATATGCTTGCCGTAGGTTCGGTGGCTGTGGTAGTGGCGTTGCTGTGGCGCGTGTTCAGCTACTACGTGTTTCTGGTGATGGGTGCTGTGGTGGCTCCGATGTGGCTTCGTGGCGATTCGGCTGCTGCCGACCACAGCGAACAGGATGAGAACAAGATTAAGCAAGAAAACTAAATATAACAAAATATAACAAAAACAGGGATGAAATATCAGGTGTTTATGAGAAGGCTTTTTATTGCTATTGCATTGGTGTGCGCGGTTCTGCTTCCGCACCTGTTACAAGCAAAGACTGTGGCTGTGATAAATATCGATACGGAGATTGGCAGCACCTCGTGGCGCTATTTGAGCAAGGGGCTGGCGATGGCAAAGGATGCCGATGCTGTGGTGCTTCATCTCAACACCTACGGCGGCACGGTGGAGCATGCCGACAGCATGCGCTCTGCCATACTGAACTTCAATCGCCCCGTGGTGGCGTTCATCGACAATAACGCGGCTTCGGCAGGTGCCCTCATAGCCATTGCTTGCGACAGCATATACATGCGCGAAGGGGCAAATATCGGGGCTGCTACCGTGGTTAACGAAAATGGCGAGGCGATGCCCGACAAGTATCAATCGTATATGCGTTCAATGATGCGCAGCACGGCGCAGTCGCATGGCAAGGTCACCCGGCTTGGTGCCGACAGCGTGGCACGCCGCGAGTGGTTTCGCAATCCGCTGATTGCCGAAGCCATGGTGGACCCTCGCACTGCCGTGCCGGAGATTGGCGACGACAGCACCCGTGTGGTTACATTCACTGCTGCCGAGGCGATAAAGCATCATTTCTGTGAAGGCATCGAGGAAACCGTGAATGGCGTTGTAGGCAATCGCCTGGGCTACGAAAACTGCCAAATAATTACCTATGAGCCCGATTTTGTCGACGTGCTGGTGGGATTTTTCGGCAGCGGTGGCGTGCAGGCGCTGCTCATTATGATTATTATTGGCGGAATATACTTCGAACTGCAATCGCCCGGAATGGGATTCCCGTCGGTAGCTGCGGTTGTTGCAGCGGTTCTCTATTTCAGCCCGCTATACATCGACGGACTTGCGCAGAGTTGGGAGATTATTGCTTTTGTGCTTGGCGTAGTGCTGCTGCTTGCCGAGATTTTTGTGATTCCCGGCTTTGGCATAGCCGGCATATTGGGCATTGTGTTCATCTTCGTGTCGCTGTTTTTTGCGCTCATCGGCAACATCTCGCCAATCGACTTCGGATACACCTCAAACAACGATATTGTTATGGCAATGATAGTGGTAATTGCGGGATTCCTGCTTGGCGTGGGGCTTGTGCTCTACATTTCACACAAAATTGGCAGCAAGGGATTGCTGCACAATACGGCTTTGAACCTTGAGCAACGCATCGAAGAAGGCTACATAGGCGTGCCTGCCGATTTGAGCCATTATGTCGGCAGCCGGGCTGTGGCTCACACCGTGTTGCGCCCCTCGGGTAAGGTGAAGATGGCCGACGGCAAGGTGGTTGATGCCGTGTCGACAGGCGATTTCATCGACCAAGGCACCGCGGTTAGCGTGGTGCGTTACGAAAACACCCAGCTGTATGTAGAAAAACTTGTTTAATTAACTAAAAAAACAGATTCGATTCCAACTGATTATTATGCTTGACCGTTCCACACCTCCTTGTCTGCAACCTTATCCTGCCATTCAGCTGTCGATGCCCGCCTGGCAACGCCTCACGAATGGCGTACAATTGTGTGTAATCAACCATGGCGATGTTGATGTTAACCAGATTGACGTTTACTTTGAAGGCGGAGTTCTGGAGCAACCCAAGCGCTATGTGGCACAGCTGCTTGCCGCTATGATTGACAAGGGCAGCAGCAAATACAGCGCCGAAGAAATAGCCGAGCAAATGGCATTTTATGGTGCCCTGAAAGGCGGTTCGGTGTCAGACCATCACATCAAGCTATCGCTGCGATGCACCGGCAACAATTTGCCGGTATTAATGCCGATTTTTTTCGACTACATAACCGCTCCGCAGTTCAATCAAAAAGAGTTCAGCAACATTGTGGAGCAGATGCGTGCCAATGCCGTGGTGGAAAGTCGGCGCGTGGCGTCGCTCGCAAGCATCCGCCTTTCGCAGATGCTCTACGGCGAGCAGTCGATGATGGCAAACGAGCCTGAGGCAAAAAGCATTGGCAACGTAGGCATTGCCGACCTGCGTGCCTTCCACAACGCTCATTTTGCTCCGGCAGGCTGCCGCGTGGTGCTTTCGGGCAAGGTGACTCCAGCCATTGCCGCTGAGGTGACGCGGTGGTTCGAATCGTGGAGCGAACGCCCTGTGCAGCCTCTTGCGCCATGGAACTGTCGGTGTACCCACTCGCGCCGCGAGGTAATCAACGTGCCTCAGGCACTGCAGTCGGGCATCGCTGCTGCCATCCCCGCCATCGGGCGCCAGCACCCCGATTACATTGGGCTGCGCATACTCACAACGGCGTTTGGCGGTTATTTTGGCAGCCGCCTCATGAGCAACATCCGCGAAGACAAAGGATATACCTACGGCATACATGCCTATCTGGCAGGACGGAAGGAAGAAGGGCACATCACCATCGCCACCGAGTGTGCTGCACAGCACACCCAAGATGTGGTTGACGAGATTTGCCTTGAGATGCAACGCCTGCGTGAGGAACTCATACCCGATGCCGAACTGGCGCTGGTGCGCAACCACATGATGAGCAATTTGCTGAAGACATTCGACACCGCTTTCTCGCTTGCCGATTATGTGGGGTCGACAATCACCGTCGGTGTCCAACCCGACTATTTCAACCGTCATTACAGTTTGCTGCAAAGCATCACTCCCGAGCAGCTGCGAACCTTGGCGCAGACCTATCTCATCCGCGACAGCCTGCGCATAGCCATTGCCGGCCCTGTGGAATGAAGCAGTGGAGCGCTGCATGCTCTGCAACGCGGGGATGCAGCCCTGGAGCAAGGCTCTTAGAGTAAGGCGAGAAGGGGTTGGGCTTTGAGTTGTGTTTCGTGCCACTCGTCGATGGCGATTGATTGTGCCGTGAGTCCGCCTCCGGCATAGATGCAGCATTGCGTTTGGGTGAATTGCATGCAGCGTAGATTCACATAATATCGGAAATCGCCGTTAGCCTTTTTCGGACCCACAAAGCCGCCGTAGTAGCGGCGTTGATGTTGCTCAAGTTCAAGAATTTTTTCGATGGCTTTCTGTTTTGGCACACCTGCCAATGCGGGTGTGGGATGCAGTGTGCGAAGCAACTGTTGCTGCATGTGTTTTGAGCAAAGTGCAGAGAACGGAGTGCTGATGTGCTGAACATTGCCGGCTTGCATTGCCGTGGTGCTATGCTTGCTGTAGTCAATGCCAAGGCGGGCAAAAGCCTGCTCGATGTAGGTTGCCACATAGCGTTGTTCGGCAATCTCTTTCGCTGTCCATGGGCGAGAGTCGTCGGCTGCTTTGGTGCCTGCCAGTGCCATAGTGTTGAGCATTTCGCCATGTGCCGAGAGCAGCAGTTCGGGCGAGGCACCCATCCAGGCACCGGTGATTGGAGTGTTGAACACAAAGGCGAAGGCGTGAGGCATCGATTGCGCCAGCTGCATGAATCGGTTTCCCCACACCGCACTTTTGGCGGTTTGGACAATCACTCGCGACAGCACCACCTTGCTCACTTCGGCGCTTTGCAGCGCGTCGATGCACCGGTGTGCCGTGTCGAGGTATTGCTCGAGCGATGTGTCGGTTTGGGTGATGGGCAGTAGCGAATGATGCACTGAGAGCTTCGAGGCAAGGAAATCCTCGGCATTGAGGTGCGCATCGATGCACACCTTGGGCGACGAATCGTCGTCGACAAACGGGTGCACAACAAACTGCTCGGCAGCATCAGCCTCTTTGCCGGCAACCTGACAGCCGAAATGAATGTCGGCTTCGCCGGGCAACCGATAGGCAAAGAACGAAGCACCCGTGGCGAGCGCTTCGTCGATGGCTTGCAAAACTATCCGTTGCGACGATTGGTTCATTTCACATGTGCAATAAGTTCGTAAGGCAGGGCTTCGGTGATGATTACGTTGTAGAATTCGCCTATTGTGAGAGGCTTGGTCTTGGCAATAAGCACTTCGGGGTCTACTTCAGGCGAATCGTATTCGGTGCGGCCAACATAATAATCGTCGTCCTCGCTGTCGATAATCACCCGCATGGTGCTGCCCACTTTTGCTTCGTTCACTTCAAGCGAAATCTGCTCCTGCATTTCCATTATTTCGTCGAGCCTGCGCTGCTTCACATCTGCCGGGATGTCGTCGGCAAAGTGCTCGGCAGCATAGGTGCCTTCCTCTTGACTATAGGCAAAGGCGCCCATGCGCTCGAAACGCGCTTCTTTCACAAATTCCTTCAGTTCCTCGAACTCTTTTTCGCCTTCGCCCGGGAAGCCCACCATGAGCGTGGTGCGCAAGTGAATGCCGGGCACTTCGCGGCGTATGCGCTCAATGAATTCCAGCGTCTGGCTGCGGGTGATGTGGCGGCGCATATTGTCGAGTACGGGGTCGGAAATGTGTTGCAGGGCAACGTCGAGGTAGCTGCACACGTTGGGATGGTGTGCCATGACGGGCAGAATGTCGTAGGGGAACTGGGCAGGATAGGCGTAATGCAAACGAATCCACTCAACCCCGGGCAACTGGGCAAGGCTCTCGACAAGCTGCGGCAGACGCATTTCGCCGTAGAGGTCTACTCCATACGACGAGAGGTCCTGTGCAATGATGTTGAATTCCTTCACGCCTTGGCTCACCAGGTTTTGCACTTCGCTCACAATGTCGGGCATAGGCACCGATTTGTGTCGGCCGGTGATGAGCGGGATGGCACAGAAAGCGCAGAAGCGGTTGCAGCCTTCCGAGATTTTTATGTAGGCATAGTGGCGTGGTGTGGTGAGCACACGCTCGTTGGCGATGTTGTCGTTATATGCTTTACCCAGGTCGGCAAGAATCTGCTTCCACGAGAATTTGCCGTAGAAATGGTCCACTTCAGCCAACTCGGGTTCGTTTTGCAGCTCGGCAAGGAAACGCTCGGCAAGGCATCCCATCACAAACAGTTTGCGAATCTTGCCCTCGCGCTTGAGGTCGACCAGCTGCAGAATCATTTCGATGGATTCCTGTTGGGCATCCTGAATGAATCCGCAGGTGTTCACCACCACAATCTCGCCGTTAACCTTCGTGGGGTTATGTTCGAGAGTATAACCTGCTGCAGCAAACTGCCGCATAAGGTGTTCGGAATCCACCAGGTTTTTTGAGCAACCCAGCGATATGATGTCAATCTTGTTTTTGCGCATTGTGCTATTTTGTTGTCAGTGATAGGGTGGGATTATTTGCCGAAAAGCGACTTCACAAACTCTGCTTTGTTGAACACTTGCAGGTGTTCCATGCCTTCGCCAAGTCCGATGTATCGCACCGGAATCTTAAACTGGTCACTGATGCCAATCACCACGCCACCCTTGGCAGTGCCGTCGAGCTTGGTGATGGCAAGTTCGTTCACCTCGGTGGCGGCAACAAATTGCTTGGCTTGTTCAAAAGCATTTTGCCCTGTTGAGCCGTCAAGCACCAGCAGCACCTCGTTCGGAGCTCCCGGCACCACTTTGTTCATCACGTTCTTTATTTTGGTGAGCTCGTTCATCAAACCCACCTTGTTGTGCAATCGCCCGGCGGTGTCGATAATCACCACGTCGGCACCTTGAGCCTTTGCCGACGAAACGGTGTCGAAGGCAACCGATGCAGGGTCGGAACCCATCTGCTGCTTCACCACGGGCACATCAACGCGTTTGCCCCAAATCTCCAGCTGCTCGATGGCGGCAGCGCGGAAAGTGTCGGCAGCACCCAGCACAACCTTGTTGCCGGCGCGCTTAAACTGATAGGCAAGCTTTCCGATGGTGGTGGTTTTGCCCACGCCGTTCACCCCTACAACCATAATTACGTAGGGCTTAGCGATGCCTTGAGGCACTTGAAAGTCGTCGGTGGTGGTGCCGGATGTCTCGGTGAGCATCTGCGTGATTTCGTCGCACAGCAAAGCGTTCAGTTCAGCCGAATTTACGTATTTGTCGCGCGCAACACGGGCACGAATGCGGTCGATGATTTTCAAAGTGGTGTCCACACCGATGTCCGAGGTGATGAACGCCTCCTCAAGCTCGTCGAGCAAATCGTCGTCGATGGTCGATTTGCCTGCTATGGCGCGTGTTATTTTACTGAAGAAACCCTGCTTGGTCTTTTCGAGACCTTTGTCGAGGGTCTCTTTCTTTTCCTTCGAAAAAATGCTGAACAATCCCATAAACTAATAGTTTTGAATGCTTTGAATTATGCAAAGATACTAAAAAATGCTTTCTTGGCAAAATGCCCGGCGTAAACTCGCATTTTTTTGATATACCCCGCGTGTGCATCACCATAATCGGGGCATCGGTCACGCATGCATGACAGCGGAGTGCGAGGGAATATTCAGCGTGATGCTTGCTGCGAGAGGAATTGTTCGGCTTCGCGTAGCGTTTCCATTTTGCCGATGTCGAACCAGTTATAGCCCGATGGATTGAAGCCTTGTATGTTGAGTTGTTGGCAGCCGGCTATGTAGAACGGCATGATAGAGAACTTGGGTTCGGTGGCGAAATTCCTCAGGTGGGCGAATATTTTGGGCGAGATGACGTGTACGCCGCCAAACGCCATGAGGTGCATCGACGAGTCGATGGCGAGCGATTGGGGTTTTACTTCGCCGGTGGCAACATTAGTCCAGCCTTGCATGCGGTTTTGCCGGTCGAAAACCAGGTATCGCTGCGTGGTACGCTGTTTCACCAGCAGGGTGGCGTCGGCGCCCGAAGCCCGGTGGTGGTTGATGATGCTGCTAAGGTCGAGGTCGGTGAATATGTCGGCGTTGTGCACCAGAAACGGCTCGTCGCCCTCGAGCAGCGATTGGGCGTGCAGAATGCCGCCACCGGTGTCGAGCAGCAGATTGCGCTCGTCGCTGATGGCGATGTTTATGCCAAAGTTGTGGTTACGGGCGAGGAAATCGATAATCTGGTCGCCAAAATGATGTATGTTCACCACCACGTCGGTGATGCCGCAGGAGATGATGTTGCGTATTACGCGCTCCAGCATAGGCACTCCGTCCAGCGGCACCAGTGCTTTGGGCATAGTGAGTGTGAGAGGTTTCAATCGGGTGCCTAAACCGGCAGCAAATACCATTGCTTTCATAGGTGGCGTGTGCGAGTGAGGGGGTTGATTATTTTGCGTGAAGCGTCTGCTCGATGTTCTGTTCGCGATGCACCAGTTCTACCTTCACGTTGAACACCTTGTTGATATGCTCTGCCATGTGCTGTGCGCAGTACACCGAGCGGTGCTGTCCGCCGGTGCAGCCGAAGCACACCATGAGGTTGGTGAATCCGCGCTCGATGTAGCGCTTCACCGAGGCATCGACCAGCGCATAGGCGTGTTCAAGGAATGTGCCCACTTCGCTCTCGGTTTCGAGGAACTTAATCACCTTTTCGTCGAGTCCGGTGTAAGGCTTGTAGCGGTCGTATTTGCCGGGGTTGTTAATGGCGCGGCAGTCGAAGGTGAATCCGCCGCCGTTGCCCGACGGGTCGTTAGGAATACCTTTCTTGTAGGCGAAGCTCATCACCCTCACGGTGAGAGTGTGCTTTTGCAGCTCGTCGGTGAACTGCTTCATGCGCACCAGTTGGTCGAGCACCTTCGAGAGGTAGGGATATTCGGTGTAAGGCTTGCGTATGAGGTCGCGCAGGTTGGCGATGGCAAACGGCACACTTTGCATGAAGTGAGGTTTTTTCTCGAAGTAGCCGCGGAAGCCGTAGGCGCCAAGCACTTGCAGTGTGCGGAAAAGCACAAAGTGGCGCAGTTGGGCTTTGAAGTAGTGTGGGTCGACAGGCTTGAACTTGCGCAGGGCGTCGATGTATTGGTCAATCATTTCGGCACGCAGGCTGTCGGGGAAATTGGCTTTGGCTTGCCAGAGGAACGATGCCACATCGTAGTAGAATGGACCTTTGCGACCGCCCTGGAAGTCGATGAACCATGGCTCGCCGTCCTTAATCATCACGTTGCGCGATTGGAAGTCGCGATACATGAATGTGGCTGAACTGCTGCGCAGTAGCACCTCGGTCATAGTGTGGAAATCGTTTTCGAGCAGGTCCTCGTCGAATTCCAGTCCGGTGGCTTTGAGGAAGCAGTATTTAAAGTAGTTCAGGTCCCACAGTATTGAGCGGCTGTTGAATTCGCTTGCCGGGAAGCAGTGCGAAAAGTCCATGCCGTCGGCACCGCTGAACTGCACCTCGGGCAGCAGGCGTATAGTTTTCGCAATCAGCTGTTTCTCCTCCTCGCTGAATACGCGTGTCTTGCGACCCTTTTCGATTGACGAGAAGAGCGACACGTCGCCGAGGTCTTCCTGCAAATAAGCCATGCGGTCGTCGCTTACGGCTACCACTTTGGGCACATTCAGCCCTTTGTGGTGGAAATGCTCGTCGATATACAGGAATGCGTTGTTCTCCTTGAGGTTGGTGCCGATGGCGCCGATGAGCGAGCGTTCGCCGTCCTTGAGGCGAAAGTAGTGCCGATTGGAGCCCGACGAAGGCAATTCGATAACCTCGGTGGCGTCGGCACCGGTGTATTGCTTATATAGTTGTTTTAATACGTCCTGATTCATGATTCAAAAGTGTTATTGTTTTGTTTGCCGAAGTCTGCTACAAAGATATTGCAACCTTTTGGTTATGACAATATAAAATATGTTTAAAATTCGCTGGTGAAGTGGAAACGGATTTTGGGGAAGTCGGATTGCGCCATTTGCAGCACATAGCCCGAGTCGGCAAGGAACACGTCGCGGCCGTCGCGGTCGAGCGCCATATACTGGTGCTTGCGGCTCTTGAATGCTTTGAGGGCGTCCTCGTCGTCGCTTTCAATCCAGCAGGCTTTGTAGAGGCGCAGCGGTTCCCAGCGGCATTGTGCGCCGTATTCGTGCAGTAGGCGGTATTGGATGACTTCGAATTGCAGTTGTCCTACGGTGCCGATGATTTTGCGACCGTTGAACTGGTTGACAAACAACTGTGCAACGCCCTCGTCCATAAGCTGTTCGATGCCTTTGTTGAGCTGCTTGGTCTTCATCGGGTCCTCGTTTTCGATGTATTTAAACATTTCGGGCGAGAAGCTTGGCAGACCCTTGTAGTGGAGGTCTTCGCCTTCGGTGAGCGTATCGCCGATTTTAAAGTTTCCGGTGTCGGGGATACCCACGATGTCGCCCGGATAGGCTTCGTCGACCACGTCTTTCTTTTGTGCCATGAATGCCGTTGGAGCAGAGAATTTCATGAGTTTGCCGCTGCGCATGTGCTTATAGTTGAAATTGCGCTTGAATATGCCCGAGCACACCTTCACAAAGGCGATGCAGCTGCGGTGGTTGGGGTCCATGTTGGCGTGAATCTTGAACACGAAACCCGAGAACGTAGGTTCGTCGGGCTTGACGATTCGCTCCTCGGCTTGTACAGGGCGCGGTGCCGGAGCGATGCGCACAAAGCAGTCGAGCAGCTCCTTCACGCCGAAGGTGTTGAGGGCAGAGCCGAAGAACACCGGCGCCACCTTGCCGCTGAGGTAGGTGTTGACGTCGAATTCGGGGTAAACGCCCTCGATGAGTTCAAGGTCGTCGCGCAGCTTCCGGGCATCGGCTTCGCCCACCGAGGCATCGATGAGAGGGTCGTTCACGTCCTTGATTTCGACGCGTTCGGTCACCTTTTGCTTGTCGGGCTGAAAGAGGTCGAGCCCGTGCTCGTAGATGTTGTAAACGCCCTTGAATTTGGCACCAATGTTGATTGGCCAACTGAGTGGTCGCACATTGATTTTCAGTTCCGTTTCAAGTTCGTCGAGAATGTCGAATGGGTCGCGTCCTTCGCGGTCGAGCTTGTTGACGAAAATAATCACCGGGGTGTTGCGCATGCGGCACACTTCCATGAGTTTGCGGGTTTGTTGCTCAACGCCCTTTGCCACGTCCACCACTATGATTACGCTGTCCACCGCTGTTAGGGTGCGGTAGGTGTCCTCGGCAAAGTCCTGGTGACCTGGGGTGTCGAGGATGTTAATCTTGTAGTCGCCATAGTTGAATCCCATTACCGAAGTGGCAACCGAGATGCCGCGTTGCTTTTCGATTTCCATCCAGTCGGAGGTGGCTGTTTTGCGTATTTTGTTCGATTTCACGGCACCCGCCACGTGAATGGCGCCACCAAAGAGCAGCAGTTTCTCGGTGAGGGTGGTTTTACCGGCGTCGGGGTGTGAGATGATTGCAAAAGTGCGTCGCTTTGATATTTCGTCAATTAAGTTTGCCACGGTGTTGATGTTGTTGTATAGTGAAAAAATTTAATGATTCGTAAGTAAAAAAACTTGTGTGATGAGCGGTGAGAGATTGTTGTTACACTTCGGGGTCTTTGAACAGCGGTTCCTCTTCGTTTTTCTTGAACAGCGCCGACAGCAGTGCTATGAATCGGCTGATTTGTTGCATGGCTTTTTGAGTGCCTTCGCTCAGCGGTTTGCCTTGCAGCTTCAGCAGCAGGGTGCCGTAGAGGGCGTTGAAGCAGGTTTCCAGTTCGCCGGCTTGGCTACCCTGCGAGCGGGCTCGCAAATCTACGATGATGGGCAGTGTGCGATAGAATTCGGCGCCGTATTCGGGAAATTTGTCGCAGTCGAGCAGCTGATGATGCAGTTCGGCAAGCATCAGCAGGATGTTTGTGTTCACCTGCAGGTGTCCGCTCTTCTTCTTGTCTTCGAGTTGCATCATCGTAATCAAGCCCTCCATCCATTGCCGTTCGGCGGCTTGCTGTTCGGCAGGAAATTGCGATATTACTTTCTGCTCAATGGTGTCGATGTTGCAGTCGAACGAGCGAATGAGGTCCTCAATCTGCCACATATATAGCAGATATTCGGCAATGTTTTCTTTTCTTTTCTGTTTTGAGATGAGCATGGGTGAATGATTTAATTGCCTTGTATGGTGGACCTTGTTGTCAGCCGAATTTGCTAATCTTCTTCAGGGCGTTGTAGTCGAGAATCTTTATTCGTCGGCCGTCGACGGTGAGAATCTTCTCGTTGGAGAATGCCGAGAGGGTACGTATAGCGTTTGAAGTGGTCATGTTTGAAATGTTTGCTATGTCCTCACGCGCCAGATAGATGTTGAGTGTTTCGCCGTCGGCCTCGAGGCCGTAGCTGTCGATGAGCATAATCAGCGCTTCGGCAAGGCGACCGCGAATGTGCTTTTGTGTGAGGTTGACAATCTTGGTGTCGGAGCCACCGAGGTTGCGCGACAGTTCGTGAATAAAGAACCATGCGAGCTTTATGTTTTCGTCGATAAATTCTTTCACGATGTCCATGTGAATCATGCCAATCTTCGATGCTTCTACGGCAGCCACGCTCGACACGTAAGGCTCGCCGGCAAAGTAGGCACGATAGCCAAAATATTGAGTGGGGCGGTAGAGGCGCAGAATCTGCTGACGGCCGCCCACGCCGTCCTTATACATTTTGGCTTTGCCGCTAAGCAGGCAATACAGATATTCGGGATTGTCGTTTTCAGCATAAATGATTTGCCCTTTCTTGAAGTCGTGCACGGCAAAGTTCTTGGTTACGGAGCGCTTCTCGTCCTGAGTGAGCGCATCCCATAACTCTGCCAGACTCTCCTGGGCTAATATTTCAAACTGACTTTTTTTAACCATCTGTGTTTAATAATTATGTTTTATAACACACAAAATTACGTGAAAATCCTGATTAATACAAATTTTGTTGCTCGCAATCACACGATTATGCGAAAAATTGAACATCAATACGAAAAACCACGGAAAGAATCACCACTATGGCACATTCGCCATAGTGGTGAATTGATTATGATTATATAACGTGATTCGTTGAGAGGTTACTTAACCAGATATTGCGAACTGATTGATATGTTGTTGTGAACGCGCATCATGGTTTCGGCAAACATGGCTGCAATGGAAATGATGGTGACCTTCGGGCAACCCTTGGTGTAAGGAATCGAGTTGGAGAAGATGATTTCGCAAAGAGCGCTGTCGGTTACACGTTGAGTGGCAGGGTCGCTCATGATGGCATGCGAAGCGAGCGCGCGCACCGAGCGGGCGCCGTTTTCCTTCATGAGGTTGGCAGCCTTACAGATTGTGCCGGCAGTGTCTACCATGTCGTCGATAATCACCACGTCTTTGTCTTGCACATCGCCGATGATTGTCATGCTTTCAACCACGTTGGCTTTGGCGCGTTGCTTGTGGCAGAGCACCAGAGGAGTGCCAAGGAATTTGGCATAGCTGTTGGCACGCTTTGCGCCGCCCACGTCGGGCGAAGCGATAACCAGGTCCTCGAGTTTCAGCGACTTGATGTAGGGGATAAACACCGACGAAGCATAGAGGTGGTCAACAGGGATGTTGAAGAAGCCCTGAATTTGGTCGGCGTGGAGGTCCATGGTGATGATGCGGTTTACACCGGCAGCCACCAGCAGGTCGGCAACCAACTTGGAGGCAATAGAAACGCGAGGCTTGTCCTTGCGGTCCTGACGAGCCCATCCGAAGTAAGGGATAACGGCAACAATCGACTTGGCTGATGCACGCTTGGCTGCATCAATCATGAGCAGAAGCTCCATGAGGTTGTCGCTGTTTGGGAATGTGGACTGAACAATGAACACTTCGTGACCGCGGATTGGCTCTTCGAAACACACTTCAAACTCGCCGTCGGCAAAGTATTGAATGTTCATTTTTCCTAATTCAACACCAAGGTTTTTTGCAATTTCCTCTGCCAGATAGCGTGATCTGGTTCCAGATACAATCGTAAAGGGAGTAGATTGACTGTTCATAAAATTATTGAGACTAATTAAACGATATGCAAATAAACGATATGCAAAGGTACATAATTTTAGTGGGTATTACCGTATGATTCAGCCTATTTTTTTTGAGGCTTCATTTTGGTGAATTTCCAGATGGCACCGCTATGGGCTTCGAGCTCAAGAGGCACGGTGCACGAAGGGGTGAGCGACAACTGCATGGTGGCACCCGAAATCAGGTCGACTGCTTGATATTCGGCAGGCTCGAGGTCGGTGCAATTGAATGCGTGCTCGGGTATGGTGACGGCTGTTTTGGCGGCTTGCGAATCGAAGTTCACCACCACCAGCAGCACTTCGCCTACGCAGTGACGCAGGAATGCAAATTGCTTGTCGGGGTTCATGGTGCTGTGGTTCACATACATGAGGTCGAAGAATCCGCCTTGGCTGATTGCCTTGTGTGTGTTGCACAGTGTCAGGATTTTGGCGTAGGTCTTTCGCAGTGCTTTCTCGGCAGCGGTGGACTTGCGACCGTCGCACTTGCCGCCGTTATACCAGCGGCGCACTGTAGGCATGCTCCAATAGTCGAATATGGTGGTGCGTCCGTCGATGCCGCTAAAGCCTTCGGCATCGGCAGCCGGTTCGCCGAGTTCTTGTCCTTGATAGATGAGGAATGGACCCTTCGAGATGGTGGCGCTCACAATGAGTGCGGGAATTGCCTTGGTGGCGTCGCCGGCAAATAATGGTGAGGCAATGCGTTGCTCGTCGTGGTTCTCGAGGAAGTTGAGCATTTTGTCGCCTATGCCGTCAACGGTGCGCCAGCAGTCGCTGATGCGCCAAGCCGGTTGATAGCCGCAAGTGATGGCGCGCAGGGTGTCGTAGAGGTTCACCTTGTCGTAGAGATAGTCGAAATGCGCATCGTAGAGGAATTGGCGATAGATGTGAGTGTCGTAGAGCTCTGCTATGAAAATCACATCGCTAAATTCTTCTTTGATTTGCGGAATCACCCAATTCCAGAATTGAACCGGCACCATGAATGCCATGTCGCAGCGGAATGCATCGACGCCCAAGCGCACCCAGTATTGCAGAATGTGCAGCATCTTGGTCCAGGTGTCGGGTATCGGCGAGAAGTGCCAGTTGTTGTTAGTATAGTCGATGCCATAGTTCAGCTTGGCGGTTTCATACCAGTCGTTGACACTTGGATGTGCCGAGAAACAATTGTTGCCGGTGGCTTTGGCAGGAAATTCGTTGTAACGGTCGTCGCCCTCGCCAAGATTGATGCTTGGAGCAAATGGCTCGTTGAAATAATAGAAATTGTTGTTTGGCGCAAAGGTGAGCGCGGTGTTGTCGGCAGCGCCGAAATCGGCATCGCCATTAGGGCAGGCGTCGGATTCGTAGTGGCGTGCCACATGATTGGGCACAAAGTCGAGCACCACTTTCATTCCGGCTTTGTGGGTGCGTTCAACCAGTTGCTTGAATTCGTCGATGCGGTGTTCTACGTCGTCGGCAATATCGGGGTCTACGTCGTAGTAGTCCTTGATGGCATAGGGTGAGCCGGCAAGTCCTTTCACCACGTGAGGGTTGTCGGGTGAGATGCCCGGGTAGACGCTGGTTTGTGCATGTTCGATAAGTCCGGTGTACCAGATGTGGGTGACGCCAAGTTTCTTGATGGAGCGAAGCAGTTTGTCGTCGATTTTGTTCATTTTCCCCACGCCGTTGGCGGTGATGTTTCCGTTTGGCGTGCATTGTTCGCAGGTGTTGGTGTAGAGACGAGGGAATAGTTGATACAAAATGGGTTTAGATGCTTCCATCAAAAAAATGCTGTAAAATAATAAGTTTCAGATTTAGTGAAGTTTCAATTCTCTGTGTTGCAAATAATGCTCACGCAAATAGCTATGTCGTAGCTCCTCTAAAAAACACAAAAAGTGGTTTACTTAATTTTTTTCTATCGACTCTACGAAATGTTGCGACGCAGCCTGCTTTGCAAATTCAGCACAAAGTTACAAAAAAAATTGTGCAATCGTTTCACATAGGTATGAAAAAATGGCAGATTCGTGCCATGCGCATGAATCTGCCATAATTGAATTGTTATTGCGTTGTTTTTGGAGCACGACTCCAAAAACCAACTTGCATATTGGGTTAACCCAAGAATCCGAGCAGCACACCGGCGGCAACTGCCGAGCCGATAACACCTGCCACATTCGGACCCATGGCGTGCATCAACAGGTAGTTTGAAGGGTCGTACTTCAAGCCCATGTTGTTAGAAATGCGCGCTGCCATAGGCACAGCCGAAACGCCGGCGTTGCCGATGAGCGGGTTGATTTTTTTGCCTTTGGGCAAGAACAGGTTGAAGAGCTTCACAAACAGCACACCCGAAGCCGAGGCAATGATGAATGCCATGGCGCCAAGAGCAAAAATCTTGATGGTGTCGAGGGTGAGGAATTCTGAAGCCTGTGTAGAAGCACCCACGGTGAGACCAAGAAGTATGGTGACGATGTCGGTGAGGGCGTTGCTTGCTGTTTTAGCAAGGCGTGTGGTAACGCCGCTTTCGCGCAACAGGTTGCCAAAGAACAGCATACCCAACAATGGAATTGCCGAAGGCACGAAGAAGCAGGTGAGAATCAAACCAAAGATAGGGAAGATAATCTTCTCGGTTTGGCTGACAGTGCGAGCCGGCTTCATGCGAATGAGGCGTTCCTTTTTGGTGGTGAGCAGTCGCATGATAGGCGGCTGGATGAGCGGCACAAGAGCCATGTAGGAGTAAGCCGAAACGGCAATGGCGCCCATCATGTTGGGAGCGAGCTTCGACGAAAGGAAGATTGCAGTAGGGCCGTCGGCACCGCCGATGATGGCGATGGCACCTGCTTGGTCGGGAGCAAATCCGAGGGCGAGAGCCACCATGTATGCTCCGAAGATACCAAATTGTGCAGCGGCACCAATGAGCATCATCTTCGGGTTGGCAAGCAGTGCCGAGAAGTCGGTCATTGCGCCAATTCCGAGGAAGATGAGCGGTGGATACCATCCGGCGCTAACACCGCCGTAGAGGATGTTCAGCACCGAGCCTTCTTCGTAGATGCCTATTTCGTTTCCGAGTTGGAAAGGAATGTTACCAACCAGAATACCAAACCCGATTGGGACGAGCAGCATGGGTTCGAATTCGTGCTTTATAGCAAGATAAATGAAGAACAAACCCACAAGCAGCATAATCAGGTGTGGTCCTGTGACATTGTAGAATCCGGTGAATTCCCAGAATTGCTGGAAATTCTTGCCGAAAAACGATATTAATTCATTCATTGCATTATTCAATTACTAAGATGTCTGTACCTTCGAGAACCGAATCGCCCTTGTTTACGTTGATGGCTTTCACAACACCTGCCTTGCCGGCATTGATGTTGTTTTCCATTTTCATTGCTTCGAGCACAGCAACCACAGTGGATGGCTCAACGGTGTCGCCAACATTTACTTTGATGTCGACAATCACGCCGGGCAGCGGCGACTTGACAGCGCCCGGACCGCCTGCACTCTTGGCAGGAGCAGCCTTAGGAGCAGCAACTGGAGCGCTTGCCATCGGCTTGACGGCAGCAACCACAGGAGCGGGTGTTTCGGTTTTCTCAAGTTCTACTGAATATGACACGCCGTTAACTTCCACTTCAACGTTGTTGTTGTCGATGTCGCCGATAGCAACGGTGTATTCAGTGCCATTGATTTTATATTTATATTCTTTCATATATTTATATGTGAAAAATTTTTTTGTGTGAGATTCAGTTAAAGGGGTTTAGCGGCGAGCCGACAATTCGGAGAGTGTGGCAATTTTCGAGTTCCAGTCGGAGTGACGACGCTTGAAGGTGAGCACGTTGCTCTCCTCGTCGTGTGCGTTGAGGTGCTCGTAGAGGGCCATAGCAATTGCTGCCACCACTTCGCCTTCGGCGTCACCGTCGATTTCAGCCGGGGCTTGTTCTTGCTCTTGTTGACGATTCTTGCTTTTCTTCTTTTTGTCGGACATGCGTTTGCTTATTGTGCCGAAGATGAAGAAGCAGGTGCTCAACACGATGAGTGCACTAAACACGATTGCCATGGCCATGATGGTGAGTATGACGCCATGTGAATCGTTTTTCTCGAATTGCTCGATTTTATCGTTTTTGCCAATAACATAGTTGTTTTCGCCCGGAGTGATTTCGCTGCCTGATTCGCCGTTGCGCACGCTCCAGTCGCCGGCAATGAAGCTGTTGCCGTTGAGTTTGCAAAAATCTTCAACTTTAGTGTTTCGTGCAAAAGAGTAGCCTGCAGGCAGGTCGGCAGGAACGATTACTTCGTCGAGCTTTGTGATGCAGTCGGCATCGTATACGGCGATGTAGTTTTCCTTGCCCGGAGTGAGAGTGATGCAGGCATGGAATGTGCCTTTTTGAGGTTGTCCGTCGGCATAGAACACAATGGCTTGCAGGTGCTTAACCTTGGTGCGTTCGTCGCCACGAGGAACAAGGTACATTTGGTTGCGGTCGGGCAACTCACCATCTTCCACCTTTTGGGTGGTGAGGTAGATGCTTGAGATGTTCATTGTGCGACGTGTGCTGTTGTACAATTCAATCCAAGCAGTGCGGTTGCCGTATTCGTCAACGAGGTTGCTGTCGTTTTGCACCATCACCTCGTTAATGCGCAAACCTTTGTGGCTTTGCGCATTAACGCTGATGGAACAAACAACGGCAAGTAGAAATAGAATTATTCCTTTCTTGTTCATTGTTTATAATAAAGATTCAATTAAATTACAAAGGAATGTTGCCGTGCTTTCTTGCAGGGTTTACAACCTTCTTGTTTTCGAGTTGCTGCAGGGCTCTTATGACGCGGAAGCGAGTGTTGCGAGGCTCGATAACATCGTCGATGTAGCCATATTTTGCGGCGTTGTATGGGTTGCAGAAGAGCTTGTTGTATTCGTCAAGCTTTTCTTGGTAGAACTTCTTGAAGTCGTCCATAATCTGCTTGGCTTTTGCTTCGTCGCCGGCTTCCTTGGCTTCTTGAGCAGCCACTTTGGCAGTCTTGGCTTCTTTGGCGTAGAGCACTTCGGCAGCACCCGATGCACCCATAACGGCAATTTCGGCTGTTGGCCATGCGTAGTTCATGTCGCCGCGCAATTGCTTGCAGCTCATCACGATGTGGCTACCGCCGTAGCTCTTACGCAGGGTGACGGTAACCTTAGGCACTGTGGCTTCGCCGTAAGCGTAGAGCAACTTGGCGCCGTGCAGAATCACTGCGTTGTATTCTTGGCCTGTGCCCGGGAGGAATCCTGGAACGTCGACAAGCGTTACCAAAGGAATGTTGAATGCGTCGCAGAAGCGAACGAAGCGAGCGCCCTTGCGCGATGCGTTGCAGTCGAGCACGCCGGCAAGATATTTAGGCTGGTTGGCTACAATACCCACCGACTGGCCGTTGAAGCGGGCAAAACCTACGATGATGTTCTTGGCATAGTTTGCCGACACTTCGAGGAACTCGCCGTTGTCGACGATTGCCGTGATTACGTCGTACATGTTGTATGGCATGTTGGCGCTTTCCGGGATGATTTCGTTGAGGCTGTCTTCGAGACGGTTGATAGGGTCGGTACATTCAACGCGTGGGGCATTCTCAAGGTTGTTTTGAGGAATGTAGCTGAAGAGCTTGCGGATGATGTTGATGGCGTCTTCGTCGGATTCGGCAGCGAAGTGGGTCACACCCGACTTGGTTGCATGAATTTCGGCACCACCGAGGGCTTCTTGTGTAACGTCTTCGCCGGTTACAGTCTTAACCACCTTCGGGCCGGTAAGGAACATATACGAAGTGCCTTTTGCCATGATGGTGAAGTCGGTGAGGGCAGGTGAATAAACTGCACCGCCGGCGCAAGGACCAAGGATGGCAGAGATTTGTGGGATTACACCCGAAGCGTTGATGTTGCGTTGGAAGATTTCGGCGTATCCGGCAAGTGCGTTGATGCCTTCTTGAATACGAGCGCCACCCGAGTCGTTAAGACCGATTACAGGAGCACCGTTCTTCATTGCCATGTCCATCACCTTGCAAATCTTGAGAGCAAGAGTTTCAGAGAGCGAACCTGCCGAAACAGTGAAGTCTTGAGCGAAAACATACACGAGGCGGCCTTCGATTGTACCGTAACCGGTTACAACGCCGTCGCCAAGGTAGTGCTTTTTGTCCATGCCGAAGTTGGTGCAGCGATGGGTTACAAACATATCAAGTTCTTCGAAGCTGCCTTCGTCGAGCAACATCTTAATTCTTTCGCGAGCTGTGTATTTGCCCTTAGCATGTTGCTTTTCGATGGCTTTCACGCCACCGCCGAGGCGAGCTTCTTCGCGTTTCGAAATCAACTCTTGGATTTTTTCGATTTGACTACTCATTATTAATGTATTATGTTAATAAGTTTGAGATTTGTTTGAAATTTAAAAAAATAACAGTAAGATTAATTACTTGTTAGGGTCTTCGCAGAGTTCAACCAGTGTGCCGGCAGAGGTCTTTGGGTGAATGAATGCGATGTTCAAGCCTTCGGCACCCTTGCGAGGAGCCTTGTCGATGAGGCGGCCACCTTTGCTTTCTACTTCGGCAAGAGCGTTTGCTACACCATCTTCAATGGCGAATGCGATGTGTTGAATGCCACCGCGTCCACCGTTGTTGGCAATGAACTTGGCAATTGCGCTGTCGTCGGCAGTTGCTTCAAGAAGTTCGATTTTTGTTTGACCAACTTTAAAGAATGCGGTGCGCACCTTTTGGTCGGCAACTTCCTCAATTGCAAAGCACTTGAGACCTAACATTTTCTCGTAGAATGGGATAGCCTCGTCGAGACTTGTAACGGCTATACCAACATGTTCGATATGTGAAATATCCATAACGTTTGTTTATTATAAAATGTTTATAAATGTGTTACTATTCAGTTAATGGTGTTGATATTACCTTTTTAGGCAATATCGCTACAAATTTACAAATTATTCTTATATCTGCCATCTTAAATCCTAAATATTAAAGTTTTATTCACATTAATTATAATAAGTGTTCACAATATTGTTGGGAATGAGCTTGCGCCGATGTGGCGGTGTATTGTGGTGGATGAGTGACATAAAGTCAGTGTTAGGGCTATCGAATTGCGTCATTGGGGCAATGTTTTTTGTCGTTTTTTGAGTTTTGGCATAGCATTTGCAATAACTATTTGCGCAGGGCTGAGGCTCCGGGGCTACAACAAGGCTGCTCCGCTAACCGTAAGCCCGAGAATTAACATTGAATTAATAACAAAAAAACTACATAAGAAAATGGGAAAGATTATAGGTATTGATTTGGGTACTACCAACTCGTGTGTTGCAGTACTTGAGGGTAACGACCCGGTGGTTATTCCTAACAGCGAAGGCCGTAACACCACTCCTTCGATTGTTGCATTTGTTGATGGTGGCGAGCGCAAGGTGGGCGACCCCGCAAAGCGTCAGGCAATCACCAATCCAACGCGCACCGTGTTCTCAATCAAGCGTTTTATGGGCGAATCGTTCGACCAGGTTGTGAACGAAATCAATCGTGTGCCTTACACAGTGAACAACACCAACGGTCAGCCACGCATTAAGATTGACGACCGTGAATACACTCCACAAGAAATTTCGGCAATGATTCTGCAGAAGATGAAGAAGACTGCCGAAGATTATCTCGGACAAAGCGTAACAGAGGCTGTGATTACTGTTCCTGCCTACTTCAACGACTCGCAGCGTCAAGCCACCAAAGAAGCCGGTGAGATTGCCGGACTGACAGTACGCCGTATTGTGAACGAACCTACCGCAGCAGCCTTGGCTTATGGCCTCGACAAGAGCGACAGCGACAAGAAGATTGCCGTGTTTGACCTCGGTGGCGGTACATTCGATATCTCGATTCTTGAACTTGGCGACGGCGTGTTTGAGGTGAAGTCGACCAACGGTGATACTCACCTTGGCGGTGATGACTTCGACCACTGCATAATCGACTGGTTGGCAGAGGAATTCCTCAAGGACGAAGGCGTAGACCTCCGCAAGGACCCAATGGCTTTGCAACGCCTCAAGGAAGCTGCCGAAAAGGCTAAGATTGAACTTTCGAGCTCAACCACTTCGGAAATCAACTTGCCATACATCATGCCGGTTAACGGTATTCCAAAGCACTTGGTAAAGACACTCACTCGCGCTAAGTTCGAGCAACTTTGCGACCGCCTGATTCAGGCTACCATCGAACCTTGCCGTCGTGCTCTGCAGGACGCAGGCTTGAGTGCTTCGGAAATCGATGAGGTAATTCTTGTTGGTGGTTCAACCCGTATTCCTGCCGTACAGGAAATTGTAAAGCAATTCTTTGGCAAGGCTCCTTCGAAGGGTGTTAACCCCGACGAGGTGGTGGCTGTGGGTGCCGCAATTCAGGGCGGTGTGCTCAGCGGCGACGTGAAGGACGTGCTTCTGCTCGACGTTGTTCCACTGTCGGTTGGTATCGAAACATTGGGCGGTGTGATGACTAAGCTCATCGATGCAAACACCACAATTCCTACTCGTAAGAGCGAAACATTCTCTACGGCTGCCGACAATCAGCCTTCGGTTGAAATACATGTGCTTCAGGGCGAGCGTCCAATGGCTAAGGACGACAAGACCCTTGGCAAGTTCCACCTCGATGGCATCGCTCCGGCTCCGCGTGGCATTCCGCAAATCGAAGTTACATTCGAAATCGACGCAAACGGTATTCTCAATGTGTCGGCTAAGGATAAGGCTACCGGCAAGGAACAAAGCATCCGCATCGAAGCTTCGAGCGGTTTGTCGGACGAAGAAATCAAGCGCATGAAGGACGAGGCTGCTGCCAATGCTGCTGCCGATGCCAAGGAAAAGGAACGCATCGACAAGATTAACAAGGCCGATTCGATGATTTTCCAAGTTGAAAAGAGCCTCAAGGACCTTGGCGACAAGATTCCGGCTGACAAGAAGTCGCAAATCGAAGGCGCTTTGGCTAAGCTGAAAGATGCTCATGCCAAGCAGGACATCGACGCTATCGATGCTTCGATGAAGGAACTCGAAGAGGTGTTCCACGCTGCAAGTCAGGACATCTACAATGCCCAACAGCAGGCAGGTGCTCAGCAGCAAGGTCCTCAACCGGGTGCCGGTGCTAATGCCGGTGGTGCTGCACAGGGCGGCAACAACGGCGACAATGTCACCGACGTTCCTTTCGAGGAAGTGTGATAATTAAGGTTAATAAATATCTGAGAGGCGCGACTCCTTGGGGTCGCGCCTCTCTTTTTACATATAGTGGCATGATGCGCCGCTATGCATAGCGCATTACAATATTAGAAAAAATGGTGGGTGCGGCTATTGGTCAGTTGCCGTCTGACCGTTGATTTCGTTCCAGCCTTTCGAAAAATACGATTGTGCAAAATCCTTTGGGCGCAGCACATTGCCGTTCCACATCACAATGTCGATGTCGATGGGCACACAGCCCAGGGCTTTGCTCTGCGGCGTGCGGCCCTGACGGCGCTCGTAGTCCTTGAGCAGTTGCATCAGTTCGGGGTGGGTGAGTGTGGTGGATATCTCAGCCACGGCGTTAATGTAGTCGGGGTCTTTGCCGTTTATGGCAGAGGTATTGTAGACCGACGATAGCTTAATGGGCATGCTGTTGTTGCGCAGCCATGCTATGCAATTTGTCATCCGGGCTTCACGGTCGATGCTGTTGCTGCCAAGGCTGAGAACTGCTATGTTCATTGTTTCACTCCTTTCATTGTCAGGGCTATGCGCATGCGTTGCCTGTCGACTTGCTTGACGCGCACAGTGACTTTCTGACCGATTTTCACCACTTCGGCAGGCGATTTAATGAAGCGGTTGCTGAGTTCCGAAATGTGCACGAGTCCGTTTTCGTGTATGCCAATGTCGACAAATACGCCAAACTGCGTGATGTTGGTGACAACGCCTTGCAGTTCCATGCCTTCGATAAGGTCGTCGATAGTGTTAACATTGTCGTCGAATGTTGCGGTTTCAACATCGGTGCGAGGGTCGCGACCGGGTTTTTCCAGTTCCGAGAGAATGTCGGTGAGTGTGGGTTTGCCCAACTGCGGAGTGATGTATCGGTCGATGTCGATGCCGGCTCGTTTGGTGCTGTCGCCAAACAGTTCAGCCACTGTGCAATGGCAGTCCTTTGCCATTTGTTGCACTATGGCATATCGTTCGGGGTGGATGGCAGAGTTGTCGAGTGGGTTGCCGCCGGTTATACGCAGAAATCCGGCGCATTGTTCAAATGCCTTGGCACCCATTCGTGGCACTTTCATGATGTCGGTGCGCGAGGCGAAATTGCCGTTTTCGCTTCGGTAGTTGACAATGTTCTGTGCCAAAGTGGGACCTATGCCAGCCACATAGGAGAGCAATTGTTTCGAAGCGGTGTTGACGTTCACGCCCACGCTGTTCACGCAGCTTTCCACCACAAAGTCGAGCGAGCGCTTCAGTTTTGTCTGGTCGACGTCGTGCTGATATTGTCCCACGCCAATCGATTTCGGGTCGATTTTCACCAGTTCGGCAAGCGGGTCGATGAGTCGGCGACCTATCGACACGGCACCTCGCACGGTGACATCTTCGTTGGGGAACTCGTCGCGAGCCACCTTCGAAGCCGAATAGATTGACGCTCCGCTTTCGCTCACCACGTACACCGGCATTGGCGAACCAAAGTCAATCGACTTGACGAAACGGGTGGTCTCGCGGCTGGCTGTGCCGTTGCCAATGGCAATGGCTTGAGCCGAAAAGCGTTTGGCAAGAGCGGTGAGCGTCGTGGTGGCGCCGGCTGTGTCGCAGCGCGGTGCGGTGGGGTAAATCACGTCGTGGTGCTTTAGGTCGCCCAGCTTGTCGAGGCACACCACTTTGCAACCGGTGCGGAAACCGGGGTCGATGGCTATCACGTTTTTCTCGCCGAGGGGTGGCGCAAAAAGCAGTTGCCGCACGTTTTGGGCAAACACCTCAATGGCTTCGTCGTCGGCTTTTGCTTTGGCTTGGTTGCGGAATTCGGTTTCGATTGAGGGTTTTATGAGTCGCTTGTAGCTGTCGGCAGCGGCTTGTTCAACCAGTTGCGACGAATTGCCATAGCCGCGCACCACCACTTTGCACACCTCGTTGATGGCTTTCTCGGCATCGATGCTGATGTCGAGTTTCAGCATGCCCTCGTTTTCGCCACGCATCATGGCAAGTATTCGGTGCGATGAGCATCGCTTCAGGCTCTCGTTCACGTCGAAATATGTGGCATAGGTTTCGCCTTCCTGCTCCTTGCCTTTAGCCACAGTGCATTTTATGGTGGCTTCGCGAGCAAAGAGGCGGCGTATGGTGTTTCGCACGCGTTTGTTTTCCGACACCCATTCGGCAATTATGTCTTTGGCGCCTTGAATTGCTTCGTCGGCATTGGGCACTTGGTCGTTCACACACCGCAAGGCATATTGCTCGATGTTTGCGTTGTTTTGAGCCATAATGAGTTTTGCCAATGGCTCGAGACCTTTCTGGCGTGCTATGTCGGCTCGGGTGCGTCGCTTGGGCTTGTAGGGCAGATAGATGTCCTCAAGCTGGGTTGAATCCCAGCAGTTGTCAATCTGGCTTCGCAGTTCGTCGCTAAGGCGATTCTGTGCCTCGATGGTGGAAATGATTGTTTCCTTGCGTTTTGCCAGTTCGTTGAGGTTTTCAAGACATTCTTTAATGGCTTGAATCTGCGTTTCGGGGAGTGCTCCGGTGGCTTCTTTGCGGTAGCGTGCAATGAAAGGTACTGTGGCTCCATCGCCCAGCAGTGCCATGGTTCGCTGCACCGAATTGTGATTGATGTCCAGTTGGGAGGCTATGAGGCTTGCAAACGTCTGATTTATGGTGTTGGTCATAATTTTCGTTTAAGGGTTATTATTGTCACTTCGGGCTTGGCGCCAAACCGGGCAGGCATGCCAATGCACCCGGCGCCGATATTTACATAGAGGTGTTGCCCGAGTGAGTTGCTATAGAGTCCTTGCCACTCGTCGTAGCGCAGCGATGCCGGCGAGAGGCGTTTGCCGAATATGGTGAGCATAATTTGCATGGCGTGGGTGTGACCGGCAAGCATCAGCGAGATGTTGGTAGCGGGTTCCACTTCGCCTTTCCAGTGCGATGGGTTGTGCGACAGCAGCACTTTGAAGCAGCTGTCGCTTGGAGTTGGGTAGGCATCGAGCAGGTTGCCGTAGGTGTGAAACGGCGGTTCGCCTATGTTTTCCACGCCAATCACCATTATCGAGTCGTTGCCGCGCCTGATGGTGCGTGTGGCATTCAGCAGCACATCCCATCCGGCAGCCCGCTCGTGGTTAATCAATTTTAATCGGTCGGCGGCTTTCTGTTGCGGGGTGTCCCAGCGGTGGTAGTCGCCGTAGTCGTGGTTGCCGAGCACCGACATCACCCCGTCGTCGGCATTGAGGTGCGACAGGCAACCCACAAATGGCTCGGCTTCAGCCGACGAGTTGTTCACCAGGTCGCCGGTGAAGCAAATCAGGTTGGGCTTTTGGCTGTTGATGGCTTGCACCAATTTGTGGACAAAGGTGGTGTCGCCGGCAAATGTGCCAAGATGAAAGTCGGAGAACTGGGCAATGCGATAGCCATCGAACCGGGCAGGCAGATTGCTGAATTCAATTTCGACCCGGCGCACATCAATGTCGTAGCGCGTGTGGCAGGTGGCATAGATGGCAGAACCAATCACGCCCAGCGCCGCGGCGAGTGCAAGGGCATTGAAGCCGCTATGCCATCTGCCGCGTGGCAACGCTCGTGCTGCAAGCGCAATGAGCGAATAGGCTGTTTTTGCCACCAATATTGTGCTGTAGCCGTAGAAGATGTAGGTCTTTGCCGGTATGTCGAGCAACGAAACAGGTGCAACTGCCGCCGTCACGACAATTGCACCTATTGTTAGCGACAACGCAATGTGGATGCGTTGAAGCGCCTTTTTAGCAACACTGATGCCTTTGAGCTGCTTGTAGATGAACAAATCGGCAATCACATTAGCCGCAATGGCTATGAGCAAAGGAATCAGAAATATTTTCATTCGATAGAGAAGGAATGGTTTCCGTTATCGGTGTATTAAAAATTTTTGATGCTGCAGCGGGCATGTAATCATTCTTCGCCAAGGGCAGTGAGTTTGTTAACAAGCGGGTTGGCATACATCTCTATAATGCGTTGGCGCATATAAGCCTTGTCGTCGTCGTCGGTAGGCACCTTCACCTTTTCTATGCGGCGGTTGAGATACTTGTCGAAATAAGCAATGTCGTCGGCGGTGTAACGGTCGGCAAAGCGCGATGTTCCGTTCATGCGGTCGTAAGCAATGTAGTTGCACGGATAAATCTCGTAGCCGGCATGAATAGCGCGGTCGATGATTCGGCATATTTCGTGAATCTTTTCTTGCTTGTCGAGGTCGGCAGGAATCTTGTCGAGCTGGTCGTTGATGCAAGGCGCAAACTGGAAGTGAATACGGCCCTTGAATCCGCGCAGGCCGGTGAGCATGCTCAGGATGTCGTCGTTTTGCGATTTCTTGAAGTTCGGGTCTTTCTTCTTCATCAAGAACTCGGTGGCTTTAAGGTAGTCGTTAGGGTCGAATTCATAGCTGAGCGAGATAGGCGCAATGTTCAGTTGCTTGAGGCTTTGCACCGGGTCGGGGTTGTTGGCGCCGATGGTGAGCATCTTAATCACGCTGTCCTGGGTGCGGTCGTTGCTGTCCTTTGCGCGGCCCTGGCGTTGAGCAATCCAGATGGAGTCGTGCTTTTGATTGATGGCAAAATGAATGTATCGCGACAGTTGTATGGCGGCAGCCAAGCGGCCTTTTGTGGTGGTGTCGCGCTTCACGATAAAGCTCTTGTTGATTTTCACCAGCGTTGAAATCCACTCAAAGGCAAGCAGGTTGTTGCCTATTGCCACCTCGGTGGTGGGGAAGTTGTTGCGAGTGAGCACAAGGTTGATGAACGAAGCGTCGAGCACAATGTCGCGGTGGTTAGTCACGAAAGTGTAAGGTTTAGTGGCGTCGAGGTTTTCGGTTCCGCCCGAAGTGATTCCGCTGGTGGTGCCGGCTTCGACGCGCTCGAGGTATTGGCAAGAATATTTCAGTTGGAAATCATGCTTGTTGTCGAGCTGGAGCAGCCCTTTCTTGTATTCGTCGTAGTTGACGTCGGGCATTATGAATTCCACAAAGTACTTGAAACCGGGGTCTTCAACCATGGTTGCCATACGTTGTTTGAAGTCTTTGTCGTCTATCGGGCAAATGTCAGCAAATTCTTCAGGTGTGATAATTTCTTTAGGTTCCATTTTTCAATAAAAATATACATGACTTTTCAAAGTTACAAAAATAGTGTCATTGTGCAAAACCATAATATTACATTTTTGTAAAAATGTTTCAGTGATTGGTGGCATTGCAGTAGTCGCGCCATTTTGCGATGAGCGCATTCATGTCGGCAGGTATCTCGCTGTCGAAGTCCATTTGCCGGTGAGTGACGGGGTGCACAAAGCCCAGCGTCTTGGCGTGGAGCGCTTGGCGCGGACAGGTTTTGAAGCAGTTTTGAATAAACTGGGCATATTTGGCGGTGGTGTTGCCTCGCAGAATCTTGTCGCCGCCGTAGCGGGCGTCGTTGAACAGCGGATGCCCGATGTGCTTCATGTGCACTCTGATTTGGTGTGTGCGGCCTGTTTCGAGCTGGCATTGCACCACAGCCACGTGTCCGAGGTTTTCGAGTGTGTGATAGTGTGTTACGGCATGCTTGCCCATGTCGCCCTCGGGGAACACAGCCATTTGCAGGCGGTCCTTCAGGCTTCGGCCTATGTTGCCTTCCACTGTGCCGTCGATGTCCTTCATTTCGCCCCACACCACAGCCACATATTGGCGCTTGGTGGTTTTGTTGAAGAATTGAAGTCCGAGGTGGGTTTTTGCCCGAGGAGTTTTTGCAATCACAAGCAAGCCCGAGGTGTCCTTGTCGATGCGGTGAACGAGTCCCATGCGAGGGTCGCTCACGTCGTAGTCGGGGTTGTCCTTGAAGTGATAAGCCAGGGCGTTGACCAGTGTGCCGCTGTAGTTACCGTGGCCGGGATGCACCACCAGCCCCGCCGGCTTGTTCACCACCAGCAGTTCGTCGTCCTCATAAACGATGTCGAGCGGGATGTCCTCAGGGATGATTTCGTTTTCATATCGGGGGCGGTCCATAACGATGCGTATGTCGTCGCCCGGCTTCACGCGGTAGTTCGATTTCACCACCTTGCCGTTCACCCTTATGCACTCGGCTTCGGCTGCATTTTGTATGCGGTTGCGCGAGGTGTTTGGGACGCGTGTGGTGAGATATTTGTCGATTCGCAACAGCACCTGCCCCTTGTCTACTACAAAGTGGAAATGTTCCCAGAGGTCGCGACCGTTTTCGCTGAAGTCGGGTTGCTGCTCGAAATCGAAGTCTTCGTTCGGTTCAAATATTTCGTTGTCCATATTTGTTGCAAGTCACATGAGAAAAAGATGGAGTGTGCCTACATTGGGCGCCCGAGGCAATTAAATCAGCGACGGGTCGGTGAGCGTTTCGCCGCCGTCGTCAACTATTATCACGTCGTCGGGCTCGGCAATCGAGTCGTTGGGGTTGACGCCGTTGCCCACTTGCAGCGTGATTTGCGACGAGAGCAGGATTTTCTCGCCCGGTGCCACATTCCTGCCGTTGATGAGTACACCCAGAATGAGCCCATTGAATTCCGACTGCACCATTTCGATGTGGATGTTGCGGAACCCGAGCCCTTCGAGCATCGACTGCCCGGTGCGTGCCGACATGTCTTTTACGTTGGGCAGCGCAATGAGGCGAGGACTTAACGGAGTCACGGTGAGATAGATGGTGCGCTGTGCTTTCACGGCAGAGAACGCCTTAGGGCTTTGGTCGACCACGCATCCCGGCTTGAAAGTGTCGTTATACACCGAGTCGTTGATTTCCCATTTCAGACCTTCGCGCTCGAGCATTTCGATGGCTTCGCGAAGCGGTTTGCCTTTCAGGTCGGGCACCTCCTGGCTTTGTCCGTGCCGTGTGAAGATGTGCATTGCCAGAAAGCTGAGGGCTATCAGCAGCAGGGCTGTGATGCAAATGAGCACAGCGTTGAAGATTATTGGGTGTTGCTTGGCAAACGATTGTATGTGCATGTTACGCGTTATTTTGGGTTTGTGTTAAAGCATACAAATTTAAGCATAAAAAACGAGAAAAGCGCGATGGTGTGCACAATTTTGCAGCCTTATGTAGCAATTCTTATTGTTTGCTGCCCACTGCCGAGTGTCAGGCAGTGGCACGGGGTGAATGTGGGCGTAAACAACGGGTTTGTGATTAAGTGCCTCGTGGCATGCGGCAGTAGGGGGTATATAGCGGTAAAGCGGACACATCGGTTGTGGTTTCGATGTGTCCGCTTGGCATATTGCGTGGCGCCTGTTGAATCATCGTCGAGCCATAGGCTTCAGTGGGCAGTAGCCCCAACGGTGCGGCGCTGTTGTTTCAGCCGTGGCGATGAGTACCGACAATCAGTCGAGGTTGTCGCGGTTCTTAGCCATGTTGCGATAAGCAATCTTGCCTTCTTCAAACTCCTTGGTGGCAATGAGTGTAGGCTTTGGAAGATGCTCGTAGTATTTCGAGATTTCGATTTGCTCGCGGTTTTCCGAGATTTCTTCGAGGCTATCGTTCATCGATGCAAATTCCTGAAGTTTCTTTTCGAGGTCGCGCTTCATTTCGGCGGCAATCTGGTTGGCGCGTTTGCTGATGATGCACACTGTTTCGTAGATGTTGCCGGTTGGTTCGGCAAGTTCAATGAGGTCGTGTGTCACTGTGTTGAGCGGAGCATTTGTTTTCTTATAATCCATTTGCTTTGTCAAATAAAATTATGTTGTTGATATAGAATTTATTCGTGGTTTTTTTGTTGGTTGGTGCCTCAGGTGATGGGCAGTATGCCATAATGAGGCATCAGTTCTTTACATGCTTCGAAGCGATTTTGAAAATGTTGTCGGCTTCGTGGCGGTTGTTGCTTTCCGGAAAGTCGTTGATGAAGCTGTAGTATTCGTCAATTACGTCGCGGAAACGGTCTTCCTTTCGTTCGTCGGTCGATTGCAGCGCTTCTTGATAGCGGCTCTTAAGCACCAGCATTTCCAGTTGTTCCTTATATTTGCTGTAAGGATAGTCCTTGATAGCATTTTTTGCCACAATCACGGCGCTCTGATAGTTGTTGCCCATATAGGTGCCCAGGTTGTAGTAGAGAGTGGCGTTTTCAAGTTCTTTCAGCACCAGTTTGTCCTGCAGTTCGAAGATGGCGTTTTGTGCAATCGACACCTTGTCGCTCTTGGGGAAGTAGTCAAGGAAGTTTTGCAGTTCTTCGATGGCTTTCACCGTTCCGCTCTGGTCGAGCTGGGTTTCAGGCGAGTCGAGATAGTAGCCATAACCGCAGTAAAAACGTGCCAACTCGGCAAATTGTCCCTTCGGGTAGTGCTGATAGTAGGTCTTGAAATAAGAGCCCGAAGTCATATAGTCCTTGTTCTCGTAGTAGCTCATCGCCAGCAGATAAAGCGATTCCTCGGCTTTGTCAGTGCCCTTGAACACGGTCACGATATCCTCGAGGATGGTGTAAGCCTGAGTGTATTTGCCTTTTTCGAAAGCATCTTTTGCGTAGGCGTACTTGTAGTTGTAGTCAGTACTCTTGAGTACTCGGTTGTATTCGCCGCACGAAGTGAACAATACAGCCAGCGCAAAAAGTGCTATGTATGTGGTAAGTTGTTTTTTCATCATTATCTTACAAAAATGCTCGTTTAGCGTGCAAATTTACGAATTTCCCCGTAATTTGCAAAGCGTTTGATTCGCAAATCGATAAATGAAGTGATAATAATGCTTAAAAAGCTATTTTAATAGTTTTATTTTCCTCCTCGGGAAGCTGCTTCAGCCCGGTGTTTTGCCTACCGGCTGATGCCGCCCGCTTCGACGTGCCTGCATGGGCTTGCTGTGCTCTGACACCGGAAAAAACGTGCCAAAAAAAATTTGTTTAAATCAGATTATATGCTTTATTTTGTAATCGAATGAAAACCATAAGCCTTTTTGATACTAACTAAATTAAATAAAAAGAGAAAATGATGAGAAGAAGAATGATGAGCTTGTGTGCGGCAATCTGTGCTTGCACATCGTTTTTGCTTGCCGGCAATGCGGGCATGAAGCTGTGGTACGATATGCCTGCCACCTATTGGGAAGAAGCCCTTGCCATCGGTAACGGCCGAATCGGAGCCATGGTTTATGGCGGCGTCGACAGCGAAGTGATTATGCTCAACGAGTCGACGTTGTGGTCGGGCGGACCGCAGCAAAGCAACGTCAATCCCGAAGCCCACAAATATCTCAGTAAGTTGCGCGAGGCCCTGAATCGCAACGATTATGCCGAGGCTGACCGCCTGTGCCGCAAGATGCAAGGCTATTTCTCTGAAAGTTATCTGCCTCTTGGCGACTTGATGATTAAGCAAACCACCGCCGATGGCAGCGTGGCTGACTATCGCCGCGAGTTGCAGCTCGACAATGCCTTGTGCCGCGTGAGCTTTGAGAAGGGCGGCGTGCGCTACACCCGCACAGCATTCGTTTCTGCCCCCGACAGCGTGATGGTGGTACGCATCGAGGCTGACAAGCCCGGTAGCATCAATTTTGAGGCATCGCTAACGAGCAAACTGAAATACGAAACCTCGTGCGAGGACCAATTGGTGGCTATGGGCGGAAACGCTCCGGCGCGTCTCGACCCCGTGTACTACAACAAGCAGGGCCGCGACCCTGTGGCATGGGAGGTGAACGGCCACAAGGGCATGCGCTGGCAGGCGGTGATGAAAGTGTGTACCGATGGCGGTAAGCTCACCGTTGCCGACGGAGTGGCTACGGTGAAGGGTGCCAACTCGGCTGTCATCTTCCTCTCGGCTGCCACAAGCTATAATGGTCCGTTCCGATATCCCGACACCGATGGCAAGGACGAAAAAGCCATCAACCGCCGCCGATTGGCTTCGCTGCAGCCGTCGCAGTATTTCTTGCTCAAGCAGCGCCACATAGCCGACCATCAGAGCCTTTTCAACCGCGTTGAACTCAACATTGAGAGCGGCAAGGACGAGTGTGGTGTGGAATATCTGCCTACCGACAAGCGCCTTGAACTCTACAGCAAGGGCGGCACTGATAGCCGCCTCGAGGAAACCTACTTCCAGTTTGGCCGCTATCTGCTCATCGCCTGCTCGCGTCCGGGCGGAGTGCCTGCCAATTTGCAAGGCATCTGGAACAAAGAATTCCGTGCCCCATGGAGCTCTAACTACACCATAAACATCAACACCGAAATGAACTATTGGCCCGTTGAAACCACCAACCTGAGTGAACTGCACGAGCCGATGCTCACATGGGTGTGCAACCTCTCGCGCTCGGGCGAACGCACCGCTCACGAATACTATCGCACACGCGGATGGGTGGCGCATCAAAACAGCGACATCTGGTGCTTGAGCAATGCTGTGGGCAACTGCGGCGACGGCGACCCGCTGTGGGCAAACTGGTATATGGCTTCGGGTTGGCTATGCCAAGACCTTTGGGAACACTATGCGTTCACTTGCGACAAGGAATATCTGCGCCGGCAGGCTTACCCGGTAATGAAAAAGGCTGCCGAGTTCTGTTGCGACTGGCTGGTAAAGAAGAACGGCTATTATGTTACCATGCCGTCCACTTCGCCCGAAAATGCGTTCTCGGTCGATGGCAAATCGTATGCCGTCACCGAAGGCTGCACCATGGACTATGCCATCATTCGCGACCTCTTTGCAAACGTCATTGCTTCCTCTCGCATTCTTGGCATCGACAAGGCATTTGCTTCGCGCCTGCAAAAGATTCTTGCCAAACTGCCGCCTTACCGCATTGGAAGCGAAGGACAGCTGCTTGAGTGGAGCCAAGAATTCAAAGAAACCGACCGTCGCCACCGCCACATGTCGCACCTCTACGGTCTGCATCCAGGCAATTCAATTTCTCCGCTCACCACACCACAACTTGCCGATGCTGTCAACCGCTCGCTCGCCATCCGCGGCGACGAAGCCACCGGCTGGAGCAAAGGCTGGAAAATTAACATAGCAGCACGCCTGCACGATGGCGACCACGCCTATAAACTGGTGCGCGAAATACTCACCATTTTCGACCCTAAAAACCAATGGGGCTCCGGCGGCACCTATCCTAACATGTTCGATGCCCACCCGCCGTTCCAAATCGACGGCAATTTTGGCGCTACTGCCGGCGTGGCTGAGATGCTGTTGCAAAGCCATATGGGCGAAATTCATTTGCTTCCGGCTCTGCCCACCGCCTGGAAAAACGGCGAAGTGCGCGGTTTGAAAGCCCGTGGCGGATGCCAAGTTGACATCAGGTGGAACAATTGCCAATTGTCGGGCGCCACTGTTATCGCCTCGGCTGACGGCAAGGTCACTCTGCGTGCTCTTGTACCCCTTGCTGTTGATGGCGTTGACGTGCAGACCGGCCGCGACGGAAAGTATCACCTTGCCACGTTCCAAGCCCATGCCGGCACCACCTACACCGTTAAGCCGGTGTTTATGTAACACACTGCCCCCCGAAAACACAAATGCCCCGTCGTTGCAGATGGGGCATTGTTTTTCTAATGAAATGTGCTGTGGCTGCTTGCTGTGTCGGCGCGCAGCGGCATCGGTTGCATTCCCTGCCACCGTGGATGGTTTTAAGGTTGGTTGGTGAAAAATTTTGTTTTTATTGGCTGTTCTGCTTTCGTTTGGTGATTTTTTTCTATCTTTGCATAACAAGGGGTGCGGGCTTTTGTTGAGCGGGTGTGATGGTTTTCGCTTTATCTCGATTTCTCGTGTTATGAAAAAGCTTCTTCGCCCTTTCAGGTAAAAATAAAATGTTAATAAAATGAACAAGAAAATTCTATTGGTTACACTATTGTGCGCGGCAGGCATGGCAGCCGGTGCGCAGACGTGGCTCGGCGATGTCAATCGGCTTATCGACGATGGTGAATTTGCCCGGGCAGAGCAGGTGCTCAGCGCGTTGCCTCAGCAGGAAAAGGACAACTACAAAATCCGCATCGATTCGCTTCGCAAAATCATGCAGCGCACACGTGGCGACTTCAGCATCAATCCCGCCGTGGGCAAGCAGCGCATCGAACAGCTTGTGGGCCGCGAGGTTTCACCTGCCGAGATTGAGCGTTGGAAGCTCGACAAATACATTGAATATCGCATCATCGACTCGCAGGAATGGTGGTTCCGCCGTGGCATCAGCAATTTCCGCCTGTTAAACCGCGAGCTATATGCCGAGGCTAACGAGAAATCGCGTCACGACGATTATGCCACCACTGAGAAGCACTATCACGAGGCGATGCTCACCAAGGCCGACCGTAACGGCACTCGCAACTGGCATCACACCGACATCACCATGACCATCGAGGTGGATGCCGATGCTGTGCCTGCCGGCGAAACGCTGCGCGTGTGGATGCCTATGCCTTTTGAGAACCTGCGCCAGCGCAACGTGCAGCTCGTGCAGTCGTCGCATCCTGCCACTCTCTCGCAGGGCAGTGTGCATCACACCGCCTATATGGAGGCTAAAGCTGAGGCGGGCAAGAAAACCACCTTCAGTATTCGATATACCTACGACGTGGGTGAGCGAAACATTCCGCAGAGCGTGATGCTCAAGCGCCTGAAGCCCTACGATGTGACGAGCGAGGTGTATCGCCGCTACACCGCATCGGAATATCCTCACCAAGTGGTGACCCCGCAGATGCAGATTCTTGCCAAAACCATAGTTGGCACCGAAACCAACCCCGTGCTGCAGGCTTCGAAAATCTACGACTGGATTGCCGGAAACTTTGAATGGGCAGGTGCTCGCGAATACAGCACCATTCCCAACATTCCGCAATATGTGCTACACATAGGTCACGGCGACTGCGGTCAGGTGGCATTGCTCTACATCACCCTATGCCGTAGCATAGGCATTCCGGCGCGCTGGGAGAGTGGCTGGATGCTGCACCCCGGCGAGGTGAACCTGCACGACTGGGCTGAGACCTACTTCGAAGGTGTGGGTTGGGTGCCTACCGACCCTTCGTTTGGCCGCGGCACTCGCACCGAGCCGCTTGCCGACTACTATAAGTCGGGGCTCGATGTCTACCGTATGGCTGCCAATCAAGGCATTTGCGGCGAGTTTTCGCCCAAGAAAACCTATGTGCGATGCGAAACCGTCGACTCGCAAGCCGGCGAAGTGGAATGGCGTGGCGGTAACCTCGAATACAGCCGGTGGGATTATAAACTGACCATAAACAGCATGGAACCTATAAAGTAATTTCGAAAAAGGAGAGAAGATATGAAAAAACTCGGTATCATTGTTTTTTTGATGGCAATGTCAATGAACATTATGTGGGCACAAAACGTGGGCGAATTGCTCGCCAATCTAAAGAAAGAAATTGCTCCCGACGGCAGAACCGCCATTTGGGACGTGAACACTACCTTGCAGAATGGCGTGGTTACGCTCTATGGCAAGGTGGACAGCAACCGCTTGAACGACGCCATTGAGAATGCGCTGAATGGCGCCGGCGTGAAGTTCAACAACAATCTGCTGGTGCTTGAAAATATGCCCGAAAAACCGTGGGCACTGGTGAAACTGTCGGTGGCTTCGCTGCGCACTGCCGGCCGTCATAGTGCCGAAATGGCAACGCAGGGCATAATGGGTATGCCGCTTCAGGTGCTTGACCGCGACGGCGACTGGTATCGCGTGCGCATGCCCGACGACTACATAGCCTATGTGCCCGGCAATTCGCTTGTGCGCATCGACGCTACCCGCCTTGACGAGTGGAAAGCCGCCAAGCGTTGCATCGTCACCGTGTATCAGACACGATTGGTGAGCGCGCCGGCTGCCGACCAAACCGTCAGCGACCTGGTGATGGGCAACATACTGGAGTATCGCGGCACTGCACTCAAGGGCAAATGGATTAAGCTTGCCACTCCCGACGGCCGCGAAGGCTACGTGGAGGCAAAGGAGGTGCAAGATCTCGCCGAATGGGCTAAGCAGGATTTCAATGCCGCACAAATCGAGACCACTGCACATCGCATGATGGGTTCGGGTTATCTGTGGGGCGGCACATCAACCAAGCTTACCGACTGCTCCGGCTTGGCGAAAGTGAGCTATTTCTCCAATGCCATTATCTTGCAGCGCGACGCTTCGCAGCAGGCACTCACCGGCGAAATCATCAAGGCTGACGAGTGGCAACAGGCGCAAACCGGCGACTTGCTGTTCTTTGGCACCGAGTCGGGCCGCGTGACGCATGTGGCAATCTATCTGCGCGACGGCAAATACATCCACTGCTCGGGTCAGGTTAAAATCAACAGCGTAAACCCCGACGACCCCGACTATCTCACCACACCATTCCTGTCGATTAGCCGAATCAACGGCAAAGTAGGCTCAAAGGGCATTGTGGCTGTGAGAAACCATCCGTGGTATTTTTGAGAGAATCATTAGACTTTATTAAACCTACAAAAAACTATATTATGGACAGAAGAAAATTTTTGGTGGGAGCCGGCTTGGGCATCATAGCCGCCTCGGCACCGATTTCGATTTCGGCTTTTGGTGCCCCGACAAAGAAAACATCAAAATCGGGACGCCTGAAACTGTCGTACACGCCATTTGAACTGAAATTGCGCCATGCGTTCAACCTCGCCAAGTCGAGCCGCACATCCACTCCGGGCGTGCAGGTGAAACTCGAATATGAGGGCGTGGTGGGTTATGGCGAGGCTTCGATGCCGCCGTATCTGGGCGAAAGCATTGCCAGCGTCACCAAGTTCCTGTCGATGCTTGACCTGGGTCAGTTTAACGACCCGTTCAAGATGGAAGAGATATTGGCTTACGTGGATAGCGTAGCACCCGAAAACCGCTCTGCCAAAGCATCGGTGGACATTGCTCTCCACGACCTTGTGGGCAAGCTCATCGGCCAGCCATGGTATAAGATTTGGGGATTGTCGCTCGACACCATTCCGCAATCGTCGTTCACCATCGGCATCGACACTCCCGAGGTGGTGAAGAAAAAAATCAAGGAAGCCGACGATTATAAGGTGATAAAAATAAAGCTCGGACTGGATAACGACAAGGAGATGGTGGACATCATTCGCCAATGCACCGACCGCCCGATTTGCGTCGACGCCAACCGCGGCTGGAAAACCAAAGAGCAGGCACTTGAGATGTGCGAATATCTTGCCGACAAGAATTGTCTCTTTGTTGAGCAGCCCATGATGGAGGACAAACTCGACGACACCGCTTGGATTCGCGAGCGCAGCCCGCTGCCCATCATTGCCGACGAAGTGTTCCACCGCCTACCTGATATCGTGAAATTGAAGGACTACTACGACGGCATCAACATCAAACTGATGAAGAGCACCGGTATGAGCGAGGCTTACAAGATGATTACGCTTGCCCGCGCTTTTGGCATGAAGATTATGTGCGGATGTATGACCGAAACATCGTGCGCCATCGGTGCCGCCGCACAGTTGAGTCCGCTCATCGATTGGGCAGACCTCGACGGCAACGTGCTCATTGCCCAGGATATTTTTGAAGGTGTGAAAGTGATTGACGGCCGCGTAACACCAAGCGACAAGCCGGGCATCGGCGTCACTCCGGTGAAAGGCCTCTATCCCGAATTCTAATTAAGCAAGGGGCTGTTTCGCAACACATGTTGCGAGCGGCTCTCTTGCCGACATTGTTTTATAGATATAGACAAATTCAGCCCCGATGGCCATTGAGCTATCGGGGCTGAATGATATTTTGCCGGGTGGCTAACGCTTGTGCTCCACCGGGGAGCTTGCTGCATATCAGTTCACGGCGCGTACTATGCCACGTGTTGAGTTGCGGACAAATTCAACAATGAGGTCGCGCTCGGGGCTCGATTGGGTTTCGTCCTCAATCTTGTTGAGAGCGTCGGTGTTGTTGAGGTCGGAAAAATAGATGTAGCGGTAGGTTTCTTGAATTCTGCCGAGCTGTTCGGGAGTGAAACCGCGACGGCGCAAGCCCACCACGTTGATGCCGATATAGGAAATCGGTTCGCGACCAACCATTGCGTAGGGAGGAATGTCCTTGTTGACGTGCGAGCCGCCTTGCAGCATGATGTGCTGACCGATGTGAGTGAACTGGTGCACGAGGGTGCCGCCGCCAATCACAGCATAGTCTTCAATCTCCACTTCGCCGGCAATCTGGCAAGAGTTTGACATGATTATGTTGTTGTGCAGCAAGCAGTCGTGAGCCACGTGGCAATATGCCATTATGAGGCAGTTGTTGCCAATCACGGTTTTACCTTTCGAGGCAGTGCCGCGGTTCACTGTGGCAAACTCACGAATCACGGTGTTGTCGCCGATGATTGCGTAGGTTTTTTCGCCGCGGAACTTGAGGTCCTGTGGCAGACCGCCAATCACGGCGCCAGAGTGGATTCGGCAATTTTTGCCAATGCGCGAACCGTTGAGAATCACGGCTCCGCTTTGTATTTCGGTACCTTCGCCTATTTCAACATCAGCCTCGATGGTGACAAACGGACCAATAATCACGTTTTCAGCGATTTTAGCATCGGGATGGATGCAAGACAGGTTACGATTTTCCATTACTTGATGTTTGTGATGAAATATAATTAGTTATTTTATTTGTTCTTGATTATCTGTGCCATAAATTCGGCTTCCGACACCATCTTTTCGCCTACGAAGGCATATCCCTTCATAGAGGCTACACCGCGACGTATTTCGCTCATAAGTTGCAGGTGGAAGATGAGGGTGTCGCCCGGAACCACTTTCTGGCGGAACTTCACGTTATCAATCTTCATGAAGTAGGTTGAATAGCGTTCGGGTTCGTCAACCATGTTCAACACCAGCAGACCGCCCACTTGTGCCATTGCTTCGATTTGCAGCACGCCCGGCATAACGGGTTCTTGTGGGAAGTGACCTTGGAAGAACGGCTCGTTTTGGGTCATATTCTTCACGCCCACAATGTGGTTGTCGCCAACTTCGATGATTTTGTCAACCAGCAGGAAAGGATAGCGGTGAGGGAGCAACTCGCGAATGCGGTTGATGTCCATCACAGGTGCTACGTTGGGGTTGTAGATTGGCGCTTGCACTTCCTGGCGCTTGATTTCGCGGCGAATCTTCTTGGAGAATGTGGCGTTGAGGGTGTGACCGGGCTTGTTGGCAATGATGCGGCCCTTGAGCGGACGTCCGATGAGGGCGATGTCGCCAATCACGTCGAGCAGTTTGTGGCGAGCCGGCTCGTTGGGGAATACCAGCGGTTTGTTGTTGATGTAGCCCAGGTTGGTCACTTCAACAGGTGGCACGCCCATGAGTTCGGAAATCTTGTTGAGCTGTTCCTGGCTCATTGGTTGGTCGTATATCACGATTGCGTTGTCAAGGTCGCCGCCTTTAATGAGGTTGGCGTTGAGCAGCTGGGCTATTTCGCGAACAAACACGAATGTGCGGCTGGCTGCGATGTCGCTCTTGAATCGCTTCATGGTGTTGAGCGATGCAAACTGGTTCTGCAGAATCGGCGAATCGAATTCAATCATTGTGTCGATTGAGAAATCTTCGTCAGGCAGCACGATGAGCGACGAGCCTGTCTTTTCGTCAACGACTTCTATTTTTTGCTTGACAATATAGTAGTCTTTTTCGGCATCTTGTTCTTCAATACCCACTTCGTCGATTTTCTCGGCATATTCGATTGCGCTACCGTCGAGGATAGGCAGTTCGGGGGCATTGAGGGTGATGATGCAGTTGTCGATGCCGGCTGCATAGAGTGCTGCAAGGGCGTGCTCGATGGTGCTGATGCGCATCGTGTTGTTGCCGATGACAGTGCCGCGAGTGGTTTCAACCACGTTTTCGGCTACGGCTTGTAGTGTAGGCTCGCCTTCGAGGTCGATGCGCTTGAACACGTAGCCGGTGTTTTCGGGTGCCGGTGAGAATGTCGCATCGATTTGCAGACCGGTGTGAAGGCCTTTTCCACTAACATGAAATTCGCCTTTCAGTGTACATTGTTTCATACAAATTAGGAGTGAGTTTTTTTATTTATTTGTTTTTAATTTCTTCTAATTCTTTTTTCAGACGTTTGATGTCGTTTGCCATCTCAGGTAAGCGCTTGAAATAGACTTGCTGACGTGCAAACTCCAGGGCATTGATTGCCGGAGCGCCAATCACTCGCAGGTTCGAACCGAGTGAGTTTGGTATGCCCGACTGTGCTCCGATGCCGTTGTTGTCGCCTATGGTGATGTGTCCGGCTACGCCTACTTGGCCGCCGAACTGGTTGTTTTTGCCAATCTTTGTTGAGCCTGCAATGCCCACCTGAGCAGCCATCACAGTGTGTTCGCCCACTTCCACGTTGTGGGCAATTTGAATGAGGTTGTCGAGTTTTACACCTTTACGGATGATGGTGCTGCCCATTGTGGCGCGGTCGAGCGTTGTGTTTGAGCCGATTTCCACGTTGTCCTCAATCACCACGTTGCCAATTTGCGATATCTTGATGAAGTCACCGTTGTGGGGAGCGAAGCCGAATCCGTCGCTGCCAATCACTGAGCCGGCGTGGATTATGCAGTTGTTGCCAATCCGGCAGCTATGATAGATGCGGCATCCGGGATAGAGCGTCACATTGTCGCCTATCACTACGTTGTCGCCTACATATACTTGTGGATAGATTTGCGCACCGCGGCCTATTTTCACGTTTTTGCCTATGTAGGCAAATGCTCCGAGATAGATGTCGTCGGGCAGGGTGACACCGTCGCTCACGAACGATGGCTGCTCGATGCCGTGCTTGCGCGGGTTGAGCACTTCCTGCACCATATTGAGCAGTTGTGCAAGAGTTGAATAGGGGTCCTCAACGCGTATAAGGGTGGCTTTAATGGGTTGTTCTGCAACAAAATCGTTGTTTACCAGCACTGCCGAGGCTTCGGTGGAATAGATGTAATGAGTGTATTTGGGATTGGCTAAGAAGGTCAGACTGCCTTTGCTTGCCTCCTCGATTTTCGAATATGTATTAATTGTTACGTTTCCATCGCCCTCGATGGTGCCGTGCACCAGTTCGGCTAATTGCCTTGCGGTAAATTCCATTTCTTATTCTTAAAAATATAGTTATTTTTTTTAGATTCGGGTGCAAAGTTACGAAAAATGAATGGTTTAATTGCAATTTAAACCAAATAATTAGCCGAATGGTACTGACAAGATTGTTGCCAATTTGTTAAAATATTAAAAAAAGGCAGCGAAAACAATTGTTCTCGCTGCCAATATTATGCCTTTCGGGTGAAGGGCGTGTTATTTGATGTTGTCACGCACTTCGTCGAGATATTGCTTCATGGCGTCGGAATCGCGTTGCTCGATAATTGTCTGCAGGCGAGTGAGTTGCTCTTTTATCTTGTCGAGCTGCAGGTTGGTGCGTGGGTTGAATAGGATTTCCTGCAGCAGATAGTCGTCTTCCGACATCAGTCCGCGGGCAATTGCCATGTGTCGCTTGAAGGTGGTGCCCGGAGCGTCCTGGTGCTTCATCACGCTGGCAAACACCAGAGTGCTGGCAAACGGTATGGAAAGCGAGAAGGCAATGGTCTCGTCGTGTTCGGCGAAGGTGTATTCAAAGATGTTGAGATGCAGTGTGCTGTAAAGGTCTTTGAAGAACACTTTGCCCAGATGGTCGCTCTCCGAGATGATGATTGCATTTTCGCTCGACAGATTGCTGAGCGAGGCGAAGGTGGGTCCAAACATCGGGTGGGTGCTCACAAACGGATGTTTGCAGCCGGCGTAGAATTCGGGCAAACCGTTTTTCACCGATGCGATGTCGCTGAGTATGCAATTCTCGGGCAGATGCGGCAGCACCTTGTTGAATGCTTCGATGGTGTACTTCACCGTCACGGCGTTGATTAGCAGTTCGGGTGCGAACTCGCGAATCTCGTCGTAAGTGGTGAAGCGCTGTGCGTTGAAGGTGAAGCGCAGTTTCTGCGGGTCGGTGTCGAATATTGCCACCTCGTGGTTGAAACTGAGCACGTCGCAGAAGAACGAGCCCATTTTGCCTGCGCCTAATATGAGTATTTTCATTTTTGTCTTGTTTACGCTGATTAGGTTGTGTGAGAGTAAAGTTGTTTAGCGGGCGCGGTTGTTCAACACCTCGATTTGCTGGCGAACCGATTCGCCGTGTATTGCCTCAAGCACTTCTTTCATGAAGTCGGCGCTCATACCCATTTCAACGGCGAGTTTCACGCGGTCGTTGAGAATAGAGTCGTAGCGGGAGGCTTGCACAACGGGCATGCTGTGTTCCTTTTTGTATTGGCCGATTTCGCGCGACACACGCATTCGCTTGTTAAGGATATCCAGCAGTTCGTTGTCGATTTGGTCGATTTGCTGGCGAAGCAGCGTGAGGTTTTCGGTGGTTTGGGTGGTTTCGCGAATCACGAGGGTGTTGAGTATGAAGTTAAGCACGTCGGGTGTCACTTGCTGGCTCTTGTCGCTCCAGGCGCAGTCGGGGTCGCAGTGGCTTTCAACAATCAGTCCGTCGAAGCCCATATCCATGGCTTGCTGCGAGAGTGGAGCCACCAGTTCGCGTTTGCCGCCGATGTGCGACGGGTCGCAGAAGATTTGCAGTTGAGGAATGCGGCGACGCAGCTCGATGGGTATGTGCCATTGCGGCAGGTTGCGATAGAGGTGTTTGCCGTATGTGCTGAAGCCGCGGTGTATGGCGCCGAGGTGGCGAATACCGGCGTTGTAGATGCGTTGAATGGCACCAATCCACAGTTCGATGTCGGGGTTGACGGGGTTCTTTACCAGCACGTTCACTTCGGGATTGCCTTGCAGCGCATCGGCAATTTCTTGCATGGCAAATGGGTTGGCTGAGGTGCGGGCGCCAATCCACAACACATCGATGCCGGCTTTCAGGGCTGCCTCGACGTGTGCCTTGGTAGCCACTTCGGTGGCTGTGGCCATTCCGGTTTCGGCTTTCACGCGTTTCAGCCATTCCAGCCCCGGTTCGCCCACGCCTTCAAAGCCGCCCGGCTTGGTGCGTGGCTTCCATATTCCTGCGCGGTAAATCTTCACGCCGTTGGCAGCGAGCGATTTTGCTGTCGACATCACTTGTTCTTCAGTCTCGGCGCTGCATGGGCCTGCAATCACCATAGGTTTCTTGTTGCTTATGCCCTCTATTGAAATAGGTTTTAAATCTTCCATAACATATGTTGTTTTTTGGGGTTAATCATTATTTGTTGTCGGCGGCATATTGCTTGATGCGGCTGAGTGCTTCTTGCATTTTCTCCTTGGTGGCGCAAAGCGATATGCGTATGTAGCGGTTGCCATTCGAGCCGAAGATGAATCCCGGGGTTACAAACACGCGGGCGTCGTAGAGCAGGCGGTCGGCAAGTTCTTCCGAGCCTGAGTAATTGTCGGGGATTCTGCCCCAAAGGAACAGACCACGTTGGGCGGGGTCGAAGTGGCAGCCCAAACAATTCATAATCTGCTCGGCAATACGGCGACGTTCGGCGTACACTGCGTTGATGGTGCTGTACCATTCGGCGTCGCATTGCAGAGCGCGTGCAGCAGCCATCATCATTGGCTTGAACTGACCCGAGTCAATGTTCGATTTCACTTTCAGAATCCATTCGATGAACTGCGGCTTGGCGGCTACCATGCCCATACGCCAGCCGGGCATGTTGTGCGATTTCGACAGAGAGTTCATCTCGATGGCTATGTCTTTGGCTCCTTCCACGTTGAAGATGCTCAGCGGCTTTTCGTTGAGGATGAAGCTGTAAGGGTTGTCGTTCACAATCACTATGCCGTGGCGTTTGCCAAAGTCCACTAGGCGCTCAAACAGCTCCAGCGAGGCGCAGCGGCCGGTGGGCATGTGAGGATAGTTCACCCACATCAGTTTTATGCGCTCGAGCGGCAGTTGTTCCAGTGCGTCGAAGTCAGGTTGCCATCCGGTTTGCTCGCGTAGGTCGTAGGTGAAAATCTCGGCTTCGGCAAGGCGGCTCACCGAGGTGTAGGTGGGGTATCCGGGGTTAGGCACCAGCACACCGTCGCCGGGGTTTACAAAGGTGAGAGTGGTGTGCAGTATGCCTTCTTTCGAGCCTATGAGCGGCTGAATTTCGCGGTCGGGGTCGAGCGTCACGCCATAGAACCGTTCATACCATTGGGCATAGGCGCGTCGCAGAGCCGGCAGACCGACGTAGGGCTGATAGCCGTGAGCGTCGGGCTTAGAGGCTTCGGTGCATAGTGTTTCCACCACGTCGGGGTGGGGTGGACGGTCGGGACCGCCAATGCCCAGCGAGATGATGTCGCGGCCTTGGGCGTTGAGTTGAGCCACTTCGCGCAGCTTCTTCGAAAAATAGTATTCTTTGATTGTTGCCACTCGGCGAGCCGGCTCGATGGCATTATTTGGTTGTGAATTCGGCATATTCTCCTAAGTTTTTAAAATCGTTAATCAGTGGCATCACGGCATCGAGCGATTGTCGGTAGCGGTGATAGTCGGTGAAGGTGAGGTCGATGTAGAATCGGTATTCCCATTCGTGCCCGATGATGGGCAGCGATTGAATCTTGGTGAGGTTGAGGTCGTAGAACGAAAATATGGTTAGCACCTTCGATAGGCTGCCGCCCTCGTGAGGCAGAGTGAATGCCAGCGATGCTTTGTTGGGAGTGCGTCCCACTTTCAGTGCCTCGGCTTGCCGGGGGTGGGCAATAATGAGGAATCGGGTGAAGTTGCGCTTGTTGGTTTGGATGTCTTCGGCAAGCACTTGCAGCCCGTAGAGGTTGGCGGCATAGGTTCCGCAGATGGCGGCGCAGCCCTTTTGTTGATGTTCGGCAATCTGCTTGGCGCAGCCGGCGGTGTCGTAGCCTTCCACCATCTTCATCCACGGGTGTTGCAGCAGATAGTCCTCGCATTGCATCAGTGCTATGGGGTGCGATACCACCTCGTGAATGTCTTTGAGCTCCTGTCCAGGCAGCGCGGCGAGGCTCTGTGAGATGTAAATCTTGTGCTCGCCCACTATGGTGAGGTCGCTGCCGCGCAGCAGTTCGTGGTTTTGCAGCAGACTGCCCGCTATGGTGTTTTCGATGGCGAGCGTGCCAATCAGACTGTCGTCGTCGTGCAGCATGTCGAACATCTCGCGGAACGATGGGCAGGCTATGGTTTCAATATCTTCGCCTGCAAAGTATTCGTGCGCCGTGGCATCGTGAAAGCATCCTGCTTCGCCCTGTATTGTTATTCGTTTCATTGCCCGAATTATTATGAATTAGTTTTGTGTAATCGGTTTTGGGTTAATAAAAAATCCCGTCACTGCTCAGCGAGTGGCGGGATTATATCGTTAATCATTCTCCTCAAAAAAATTTTTGCATGCACGCAAGCTCCCGCCTTTCATTTTTCGTTAAAATAAAAGTAATAAAAGAAGCTATATGCATAAAATCGTTTCATAGTCACGAAAAAATTTTTCTTTTCGAGTGCAAATATAATGTTTTTTATTTGTTTGGCAATACTTTTTGACAAGAAATTTTTAGAAAACAGCAATAATTATCGTTGCCACGAGCCAAAGCTCTTTCTTTTTGCCAGTGCTATAGGTTGTTGTGGCATTGCAATGTCGGTGTTGTGTAAGGGTGGCGTGAATGCGAGGAACGGCTGAAATTTTTTGCGCTTATGTCAATAATAAATACTAACTTTGCAAGTGGCAGAGGTACACACGGCTGCTATTCAAAGCTATTGGCATGCCGGTTGGTGTATGCTCGCGTTCATGCAGGATGAATGAATCAATAAACCTATATTATAAAAACTAAAAATTGACTGAAGAATTATGATTAAGCAAGTATTGGGCTTGGTGTTGGCTATGTTTGCTGCCGAAGCCATGGCAGAGGCAACAACGGCAAGCAGCAGTGAGATTCGCTATGTGGGCCGCGTGGAGCATCAATCCGACGGAAGCGTGCGCTACGACTGGGTTGGCACTTATCTTGAAGTTGGATTCAGTGGCGACGGCATCTCGGCGGTGCTGAGCGAGGAAGGTACGAGTTACCACAATGTAATTATCGACGGCAAAGTGCAGAGCAAGATAAAGATTGAAGGCAAAACGGCGCAGACCTACAGCCTTGCCAAGGGATTGGGCAAAGGCAAGCATGTGTTGCGCCTGCAAAAGTGCACCGAGGGCGAGTTTGGTTGCACCACTGTGCACTCCATCGAACCCTCACGCGGCGGCAAGCTGTTTGCCACTGAGCCGCGCAAGCGCCTCATTGAGGTGATTGGCGACAGCTACACCTGCGGTTACGGCACCGAGAGCCTGAGCACCGACGAGCATTTCAGCCTCGACACCGAGAATTGCAACAAGGCTTATGGCTGCATCGTGGCGCGATATTTCGATGCCGACTATGTGCTGGTTGCCCATTCCGGTCAGGGCATCGTGCGCCACTATGGCGACAGTGTGCAGGAGAGCGCCGACAATATGCCCAAGCGCTGGCAGCGGCTCTTCGACGCCCACGGCAAGCAGGAATATGATTTCAAAGCCTACCGCCCCGACATAGTGATTATTATGCTCGGCGAAAACGACTTCTCGCCTACTGCCATCCCCACCGAGGAGCAATATGTGGGCGGATATATCAAACTGATTGAAAACATCAAGGCAAAATATGGCGAGGTGCCGGTGCTGTGTGTGGCGCCTCACGCTGCCAACCTCTATCTGCGTGCCGCCGTTGCCCGACTTGGCGAGCGCACTGCCGGCATGAATGGCGTTACCATTGCCCACAGCCTGCTTGGCGTGGTGAAGCATCCTCACGACCTCGGAGCTGATTGGCATCCAAACTATCAGGGACAATGCAAAATTGCCATGTCGCTCATCCCGCAGGTTTCTTTCATCACCGGCTGGCAGTTGCCCGAACTCTTCTGAACGAAACACATAACCAAATAACCGAACTATGACAAATAAGAGAATTGTATTACTGATTGCTTTGGCAATCGTTTGCTGCACAGCATGGGCAGCAAAACTACGTGCAGGACACATTATTTATGTAGGCTTCGACGGATGGGGCTCGTATAGCGTTGCCAAAGCCGAGATGCCTACCGTCAAGAGGCTGATGTCGCATGGATGCTACACGCTTGAGAAGCGTGCCGTGCTGCCTTCGTCGAGCGCCGTCAATTGGGCGTCGATGTTTATGGGTGCCGGTCCTGAGGTGCACGGCTACACCGATTGGGGTTCGCGTGTGCCCGAAGTGAAGCCTCGCCGGTTGTATAAGAACAACATTTTTCCCACCATATTCCAGTTGCTGCGCGACCAGCGACCCGACGCTGTGTCGGCTGTGCTCTACGAGTGGGAAGGCATAAAATATCTTGTCGACACGCTGTCGCTAAGCCACCATGCCCAAGCCCGCAACTTTGAGAAACATCCCGCCCAATTGGCTGAGATGGCTGTGAATTACATAAAAGAAAACAAGCCGCAGTTGCTGGCGGTGTGCTTCGACAGCCCCGACCACACCGGCCACGTCGACGGCCACAACACGCCGGCATATTATGCCAAGCTCGTTGAGCTCGACGGCTACCTGGCTCGGATAGTGAAAGCTGTTGAAGATGCCGGCATAATCGACGACACCGTGTTTATCATCACGTCGGACCACGGCGGCATCAACAAGGGTCACGGTGGCAAGACGTGGGAGGAGATGGAAACACCGCTGATTGTGGCTGGCAAGGGCATTCGCTCAGGCGGCGTGCAGCTCAGCGAGAGCGTAGTGCAATACGATGTGGCTGCCACTATGGCTTACATCTTGCGCCTCAAGCAACCACAAGCGTGGGTGGGCAGACCCATCATGTCGCTCTTTAAGTGATATTTTCTTGCAAATGGTCGATGTTTTTGGCACAGTTGCATAAGTCCGTGGCAATATAATCATGTTATCCAAAGATCATAGA
>JBJECX010000058.1:0-27601 GCA_051871535.1 Muribaculaceae bacterium
AGGCTTATAGCCCGGGGTAAGCGAAGCGCAACCCCGGGTTGCCATCATCCCCACCTTCCTGCATCCGTATAGGATGCGAATTACATAACATACATCGCCGCCGCGCATCATGGGTGGCGTGGTGGGTGATATCGTTGGTGTATTCATGCCATGATTTGTCAGCCATGTTCGCCAAGCGGGTAAAAAAATCAAAAACGGGCATTGTTTATGAGTGCTAAGGGCATGTATGTCACTTTTTATTTGTAATTTTGTGAGTAGTATGCTCCGTTGGCAGCATCATCCGCTCCGGCGGCTTGTGTGTTTCGCCCTCAAGGCATGCTGCAAACCATTGACAACGAACTTTTTTTAACATCAGTGCCTGCCAAAAGGGCACACATCAAAAAAATAGGATATGAGATTTCAGAAGAACTTTTTAGCAGGGCTTTGCCTGATTGCATCAGCGGCTGGTTATGCCGGCATCAACAGCACCGGTGCCGACGGCTATCTGGCACGAGGGAAAGCGATGTATAACCAAGGAAATTATGCGGGCGCCATCGACCAGCTGTCGCACCTCAAGCGCATGCCGGTGAGCAGCACAGTTGCCGACTGCGCCGATTTCTATATAGCTATGAGCAACTATGAGCGCGGCAACCGCGAGAGCGTGGATGCTTTGCGCCGCTATTTGGCACAGCATCCGTCGGACGTCAACTCCGCTCGCGTGCAAGCAGCCATTGCCGATTATTATTTCTACCATGGCAAGTATGGCGAAGCGGTGTCTGAATACGACAAGGTGCGCATTGCCGCACTCGACGGCGATGCCGCTGAGGATGTGTATTACCATCGCGCCTATTCGCTGCTGCGCTTAGGCGAATATGAGCAGGCGCTGGTGAACATCAACGCGCTGCGAGGCTCGCGCCGCTATGCTGCTGCAAGCACCTTCTATCAAGCCTACGTCGACTATGCCAACAAGCGTTACGGCGAGGCGCTCACCAAATTCCAGCGCGTGAAGGGCAATGGCGAACTGGCATACAATGCGCAATACTACGTTGCACAGATATATTTCACCCAGCAGCAGTACGACAAGGCAGAAACGCTTGCCAAGTCGCTGCTGAACGACGGCAACAATCCGACATTCAATGCCGAGCTTTGCCGCATCATTGGCGAATGTGAATATCAGGACGGCAACGACGATGAGGCAGAAAAATATCTGAAGCGATACCTCGACAGTGCCGGCGACGAACCGCTGCGCTCGGCAGCCTATGCCTATGGCGTGATTCGCTATCGCGCCGACGCCCACGACGAGGCGGTGAGCAGCCTGGCAACCATGACCACCGAAAGCGACGCCCTCTCGCAGAGCGCCTACCTCTACATCGGTCAGAGCTACCTGAAGCTGCACGAACTCAACAAGGCATCGATTGCGTTTGAAAAAGCCATTCAGCTCGACTACGACCGCGACGTCACCGAAACAGCGTTCTACAACTATGCCATCACCCAAAACGAGGGCGGACGCACGCCGTTCAACAAGTCGATTGACATCTTCGAGCAATTCATCAACAAATATCCCGACTCGCGTTACGCCAGCCAGGTGGAGGAATATCTGATTAACGCCTATCTCACCACCACCGACTACGACAAAGCATACACCAGCATCAGCCACATCAAGAATCCGTCGGAAAAGGTGCTCGCCGCCAAGCAATATGTGCTTTATCAACTTGGCGTGCAGGCGCTGTCGAACAATGCCACATCAAAGGCTAACACCTATTTCACCCAAGCGTTGGCGCTGGAGAAATACGACCGCAATCTGGCAGCCGACACCCGCCTGTGGTTGGGCGAAACCAACTATCGCCTTGGCAAATATGCCTTGGCGCAAAAATATCAGAAGGCATTCCTCGGCAGCGTGACGTCGAGCAACAAAAATTACGGTCTGGGCAACTACAACCTTGGTTACTCGTTGTTCCAGCAAAGGCAATATGGCACCGCCCGCACCTATTTTGAGCACGCTGCCACCAGCAAGCAATTGGGCACCTCGCTCCGCGCCGATGCCTACAACCGCCTTGCCGACTGCCAATACTACACTAAGCAATATTCGGCAGCCGAGGGCAACTACGAAGCAGCCTACAACCTCGACCGCAACACCGCCGGCGACTATGCCCTCTACCAGAAGGCAATCATGAAGGGCCTCACCAAGGACTACGACGGCAAGATAGCTGCCATCGACAATATGCTCAAGCAATTCCCGTCGTCTGGCCTCGCTGCCGGCGCCCTGCTTGAGAAAGCCAACACCTACGCCCTCATCAACAACAATGCCGCAGCCACCGACACCTATAACGAGCTGCTGCGCCGCTATCCGGCAACCACCGAAGCCCGCAAGGGTCTGCTGCAGCTTGCCATCAACCAGCGCTATGTGGGCGAGGAAAGCAAAGCCATAGGCACCTATAAGAAAGTTATCACCAAATATCCTACCAGCGAAGAAGCCGCAGTGGCTGCCGAGGACTTGAAGGTGATTTATGCCGACAACGGCAATCTGCGCGAATATGCCTCGTTTATCAACAGCGTGCCCAACGCACCGCACCTCGACGTGAAGGAGGTGGAAAAACTCACCTTCAATGCTGCCGAGAAAGCCGCTTTGGCTGAAAAGAGCAGCATCAAGAAGATGGAGAACTACCTGAGCAGCTATCCCGGCGGCGCCTACGAGGCAAACGCCCACTACTACATCAGTCGCGACTGCTATCAGAGGGCCGACTACGACAATGCTCTCACCCACATCGACCAGGCATTGCGCGCCACCGACGCCTCGTTTGCCGAGGATGCCCTCGCTATCAAGAGCGACATATTGATGAGGCAGAACAAGAACACCGAGGCACTTGACACCTATCGCCGCCTTGCCGAAAAGGCTTCGTCGCACGACAACAAGGTGATTGCCAACCTGGGCATTATGCGCGCCAACGTGGCTCTCAAGCAATGGGCTGAGGTGAAGAACAGCGCAGCCACCCTGCTGGCCCTGGGCAGCCTGAGCGATGCCGAGGAGAAAGAGGCAACGCTGAACCGTGCCATTGCCAACGCTCACCTGGGTAACACCAAGGACGCCGAAGCCGACTACACCACCCTTGCCAAGGACGTGCGCAACGAGTCGGGCGCTCAAGCCGCCTATCAGCTCGCCAAGTTGCAATACGATGCCGGCAACCTGAAGACCTGCGAAAAGACCCTCAACAAGTTTATCGACGAAGGCACTCCGCATCAGTATTGGCTCGCCAAGGCGTTCATCCTGCTTGCCGACGTATATCATAAGCAAGGTAATGACTTCGAAGCCCGCGAATACCTCGAAAGCCTCAAGAGCAACTATCCGGGCAAAGAACAGGACATCTTCGATGACATAGAGCAACGATTGAAGTCGTGGAAATCGTCGAAAAAGTGAAACTGAAACGTGTGTCAACCTCTAAAACAAAGCATAATTACACTACAATGAAACGATATGCAATAATTGCAGCCTGCGCCTTGACATTGAGCGCATCGGCGCAAAACCTAAATAAGGAAATCACGGTGGATAAGGACTATGTGCCCGTTGAGCGCAAAGCCGTGAAGCAGAACACCCTGCCCGCCGTGCAGAAAAACGCCGCCGACATGAATGCCAAGCTAAACTACAGCGACTGGGCGCTGCCGGCTGCCGTGCCTGCCAAGATACCCACCATGCAGCCCTACGGCTACCTCACCAACAAGACTTTCGACACCAAGCGCGGCTATGCAACGCTCGGCGCCGGGGCGCAGCTCAACCTGCTGGGCAACGTCGGCTACCGCGTGCTCGACGACGTGAACAACACCCTTGCCCTCTGGGTGCAGCACAACAGCACCTGGGCAGGCAAAAACTCGTCGCCATTGGTAGACGGTGACTTGCAGTTCAAGCAAAAATTCAACGACAACACCATAGGCGCCGACTTCACCAGCCGCTTCGACGAAGGCTCGATGCGAATTGGCGTGCGTGCCAATTTCGACACCTTCAACTACTACGGCGCAGTGAACGAAAACGGCATCCCTGACGAGTATTCCTATCATCCCGACGTGTTTGGCAACCAATCGTTCAGCGAGTTTGGCGTGACCGGCGGATGGTATAGCCGCGAAGCCGACCGCAAGTTCAACTATCGGATTGAAGCCGGAGTGGGGCATGGCGGATTCAAGAAATCGCAGTTTGCCGGCTACAAGGGCTTGAAGGAAACCAACTTCTTTGTGAATCTTGGCGGAAAATATGAGGTGAACGACCACACCGCTGCCGGTGCCCAGGTGCGATTCGACTATGCATCGTATACCGACGCACCCCGCTTCGACCTCAACACCTTCAAGATATCACCCGAAGAGGATAGCAGCCAAGGCATTGCCCGCATTGCGCCATTTGTGCGCTTCCATGGCGACAATGTGATGTTGCGCCTGGGCGTGAACGCCGACATTGCCATCAATGCCGGTACTACATTCCGCATCGCACCCAATGCGAAACTCGACTATGCATTCGCTCAGGGTGTGGGCTTGTCGCTCGACATCAACGGCGGCAAGTCCATCAATCACCTGTGGGCTATGAAGGCTGAAAACCGCTATGTGAACCCCAGCGTGCGCTACGGCACCAGCTATGTGCCCGTCGACGCTGTGGTTGCGCTCAACATTGGCAGCTTCGGCGGCTTCTCGGCAAAGTTGTTCGGCGGTTTTACTTCGTGCAAAGAAAAGATGTTGCCTTTCCTCGCCACGGCACCAACCATGCCTTCGGGCTTGGGCTACGACCTCAGCTATTACGATATGTTCTCCACCACCGTCTATCAGGCAGTGGACATCAGCGGCTGGAAGGCAGGCGCCGAGCTTGCCTATAAGTATCGCTCACTCGTGGATGCTAATGTGAGCTTCACCTATTCGCCACAGGATGGCGACGAAGGCTGCGTGCTTGGTCTCGACCGCCCCGAATATGTTGTTGACGCCAACATCATTGTCACCCCAATCAGCAAACTCGCCATCAGCGTGGGCTACGAGATGCGCGGTAACCGCTCGATGTGGGGCTACCAGATTGTTGACGGCAAAGACTATTGGGAACAGACGCCGCTCGAAAATGCCATGAACCTGAAGGCAGGCGCAAGCTACCGCCTGCTCGACAACCTCACACTGTTTGTCGACGCCAACAACCTGCTGAACAAGCAGTGGGATGTATTCTGCGGTCAGGGCGCACAAAAGCTCAGCGTGATGGGCGGCGCAAGCATTACATTCTGACATCGTTCGAAGCAATTTTTCTGGGGACAATAGAATAAAAAACAGGATGGAGCATAGGGCAAAACCGAGCCTTATGCTCCATTGCTTGATAATAATGTAGTGGGCGGAAATTAATTTTGCGGCAAATTGATAAGGCTACCAAAAAATAGTGTTAATTTTGCAGTATGATTGAACGCATTATAATCATCGACAATGTCGACCCCGTGATTTTCTACGGAGTGAATAACTGCAACATTCAGTTGATACGCAATCTCTTTCCAAAATTGCGCATGGCGGCTCGCGGCAGCATCATAAAGGTGATAGGCGACGAGCAGGAAACCGCGTTGTTCGAAGAGAAAGTGAAGAAACTTGAGGACTACTGCGCGCGATACAACAAGCTCACCGAGGACGTGATTCTCGACGTCATCAAGGGCGAGCCGCCCAAGGAGCTGAAGATGGACGAAGCCATCATCTACGGCGTGAACGGCAAACCAATCTCGGGCCGCACACCCAACCAACAGCTGCTGGTAAAGACCTATCAGCAAAACGACCTCACCTTTGCGCTTGGTCCTGCCGGAACGGGCAAGACCTACATTGCCATTGCCTTGGCGGTGCGTGCGCTCAAAAACAAGGAGGTGCGCAAAATCATCTTGTCGCGTCCGGCGGTTGAGGCAGGCGAGAAGCTCGGCTTTCTGCCCGGCGACATGAAGGACAAAATCGACCCGTATCTGCAGCCGCTCTACGATGCCCTCGAGGATATGATACCTGCGGTGAAGCTGAAGGAATATATGGAGAGCAACGTCATTCAGATAGCGCCACTGGCGTTTATGCGCGGTCGCACGCTCAGCGATGCGGTGATTGTGCTCGACGAGGCTCAAAACACCACCACCCACCAGATTAAGATGTTCCTCACCCGTCTGGGCATGGGATCGAAGATGATAATCACCGGCGACGTTACCCAAATCGACCTGCCGCGCACCTCGGTGTCGGGGCTTGTGCAGGCGCTTGCGGTGCTGAAAGGCGTTCCGGGCATCGGGTTGGTGGAATTCGGCAAAAAGGACATTGTGCGTCACCACCTTGTGCAGCGCATCGTGGAGGCTTATGAGAAGCACGAGGCGGCGCAGAAAGCGCAAGCTGCCGCCGAGCGCAACAACGGCGAATAAAAAAAACAATCATATATATTTTCATTAAAATACAATCAACAAAAGCATTATGGCTAACACATTAACTAAAACAGATTTCAAGTTTGAGGGTCAGAAGAGCGTATATCATGGCAAAGTGCGCGATGTATACGATATCAACGACGACCTTATGGTGATGGTTGCAACCGACCGCATCTCGGCATTCGACGTGATATTGCCTAAGGGAATTCCGGGCAAGGGTCAGGTGCTTAATCAGATTGCCGCAAAATTCCTCGATGCCACTGCCGACATCGTGCCTAACTGGAAGTTAGCTACTCCCGACCCAATGGTGACTGTGGGGCTGAAATGCGAAGGTTTCCGCGTTGAAATGATTATTCGTGGCTATCTCACCGGTAGCGCTTGGCGCGAATATGCCGCCGGCTGCCGCGAATTGTGCGGCGTGAAGCTGCCCGACGGAATGCGCGAAAACGAGAAATTCCCTGAACCAATCATCACTCCAACCACCAAGGCCGATGCCGGTCACGACGAGAACATCTCTAAGGAGGAAATCATTGCTCAAGGCATTGTGAGCAAGGAAGACTACGAGACCATGGAGCGCTACACCCGCGCTTTGTTTGCTCGCGGCACCGAGATTGCCGCCGGCAAGGGCTTGATTTTGGTTGACACGAAATATGAATTCGGCAAGCGCGACGGCAAGGTGATTCTAATCGACGAGATTCACACCCCCGACAGCTCGCGCTATTTCTATGCCGACGGCTACGCCGAACGCTTCGAAGCCGGCGAACCTCAGAAGCAGCTGTCGAAGGAGTTTGTACGCCAATGGCTCATCGACCACAACTTCATGGGCAAGGCAGGCCAGCAAGTGCCTGAAATGACCGATGAATACTGCGAGAGCGTTGCTGCACGCTACATCGAGCTGTATGAGCACATCGTGGGCGAGAAGTTTGTGCCTGCCGACGATAGCGACATTGCCGCACGCATCGAGAATAACGTGAAGGCTTATCTTGCCTCGCGTGGCTGAAAAAGAGAAATAGTGCCGACGCTACCTGCCCGCACCGCTGCGGGCGGGGCAGCCGGTGGCAATGGCGTGCAGCGTTTCGCGTCTTGGCAAATGTGGCTTGGTATGCCGGTTGCCGCAACTCGCTGCACGCATTGTTTTTTACCCAAGTCAGAGAAATTTTAATTGAAAGAATATAACAAAATCATCTTGCCCACTGAACATGGAATATAAGGCTGAAAAAATCAATCCCTACAACGACAACGAGAGCAAAACCGGACAGGTGCGTCAAATGTTCGACTCCATAGCGCCTGCCTACGATTTCATGAACCGATGCATGACCATGGGCATCGACAAGCTGTGGCGACGCAAGGCGGTGAAGATTGTGGGAAAGATGCGGCCGCAGCACCTGCTTGACGTGGCGACAGGCACCGGCGACCTTGCCATTCAGTTGTGCAAGAAACTCAAGCCGGCAACGATTGTGGGCATCGACCTCAGCGAGGGCATGCTTGAGATAGGGCGCAAGAAAGTGGCTGACTGCGGACTCGATGGAGTGGTCAGGCTGGAGCAGGGCGATTGCCTGAATCTGCGCTTCGATGATGGCGAATTCGATGCCGTGACTGTGGCTTACGGCGTGCGCAACTTCGAGCACCTCGAGCAGGGCTATGCCGAGATGTACCGCGTGTTGGCGCCGGGCGGCATGCTGTGTGTGGTGGAACTGTCCACGCCCACCAATCCGCTCATAAAATTTTTCTACGATATCTACACTCGCCACATCATCCCGTTTGTGGGCCGCTCGAAGTCGAAAGACGCGCGAGCCTATAGCTATCTGCCCGAAAGCATAGCTGCCGTGCCGCAAGGCGAAGCCATGCTGCAGATAATGCGACGCATAGGTTTTAAGCAGTGCCAAGCCATAGCAATGACATTTGGCACCTGCTCAATCTATGTTGGTGTTAAGTGAAACAATGCAGCCGCCGAAAACAGGCGGCACAGTGTTCGGTAAGGGGTTTAGCTGAGCCCTTCCACCTCGCCTTTGATGATGTCGATGCGGCGTGCCTGTGGATCTTTTGGCAGACCGGGCATGCGCATGATGTCGCCCATAATAGCCACAATCATTTCGGCACCGTTGTTAATCACCACTTCGCGCACGGTCATCTCAAAGCCGTGGGTGACGTTGTAGGCCTTTGGGTCGGCTGAGAACGAATATTGTGTCTTGGCTATGCACACCGGATAGTGGGCAATGCCGCGTTTTTCGATTTGTTGAATCATCTTTTCAGCCACAGCCGAATAGTGCACCTTGGCTGCGCCATAAATTTCGCGTGCAATCTTTTCGATTTTTGTCTTCACCGAATCGCTGTCGGCATAGGTGAACTGCAGCGGTTGGGCATCGCCCTCGGCTATGGTGTCAACCACCAGTCGGGCAAGCTCCAAGCCGCCCTTGCCGCCTTCGGCAAACACGTTGTTGATGGCGAATCCCACACCAATCTCGCGGCAGTGCTCAGCCACAAGGGCAATTTCGGCATCGGTGTCGGTGGCGTAGCGGTTGAACGTAACCACCACTTTCTGCCCGAACTTGCGCATGTTGGCAATGTGCTTGTCCATATTCTCAAATCCGCGGCGTATGCCGTCGAGGTTCTCCTTTTTGATGTCGTTTTCGGGCACTCCGCCGTGCATCTTCAAGCCCTGGGCGGTGGCAACAATCACGGTGAGGCTGGGTGTGATACCCGCCTTGCGGCACTTGATATTGAAGAATTTTTCAGCACCCAGGTCGGCGCCGAAGCCGGCTTCGGTGATGGCATAGTCGCTGTAGGTCATAGCCATCTTGGTGGCAATCACCGAGTTGCAGCCATGTGCGATGTTGGCAAACGGACCGCCGTGCACAAATGCCGGAGTGTTTTCGAGAGTCTGCACCAGATTGGGGTTGAGGGCATCTTTCAGCAGCACCACTATAGCACCGGTTACACCGAGGTCGTCGACGGTGAACGGCTCATCCTCGAAGGTGTAGCCCAGCAGAATCTTGCCTATGCGTCGACGCAGGTCGTGCATATCGGTGGCAAGGCACATTATTGCCATTATCTCGGAGGCAGGGGTGATGTCGAATCCGCTTTGCGACGGCACACCGTCGACGGTCTTACCCAAGCCGGTGACCACGTTGCGCAGCGAGCGGTCGTTGACGTCGAGCACGCGTTTCCATAGAATCTGACGCAGCCCGAATCCGTGGTTGCGGTTTTGGTAGATGTAGTTGTCGAGCAGTGCCGTAATCATATTGTGCGCCGAAGTGATGGCGTGGAAGTCGCCGGTGAAATGAAGATTGATGTTCTCCATTGGCAGCACCTGGCTGTATCCGCCGCCGGCGGCACCGCCTTTCATGCCGAAGCACGGCCCCAGCGACGGCTCGCGCAACGCAGCCACTGCGTTCTTGCCCAGCTGGCAGAGCGCTTGTGCCAGACCCACGCTCACTGTGGTCTTACCGTTGCCCGCCTTGGTTGGCGTGATGGCAGTCACCAGAATCAGGTGATTGTGTCGGCAGCGTTCTTCGTCGATTAGTGACAATGGCACTTTTGCCATATACGGACCGTAGTTGTAAACATCGTCGGCAGGGATGCCCATACGCTCGGCAATGGCATTGATACGCTCAAGTTTTGCCTCGCGTGCAATCTGAATGTCAGTCTTCATTATTATCTTTTTATACCTTAAATATATTATTTGGCTAAAACAATGCGTGGCGCACACATAGCGCCTTGGTGCAAACGGCGGCTTTTTGTGCAGCAAAAGCCCTCTGCACTACAAAGTTACTATAATTATCACAATCCACCAAACGGCACGCCGTGCTAAAGCGCTCAGTTTGCCCACGCATCCATGATGGCGGTGGGGCTGCCGTTGCTGAATGCGCCGAGCGGATAGCGGTTCCACTGCATGCTGCTCTCCGGCTCCCAGTAGTAGATGCCCAGGCAATGGCGGTGGGCTTTTGCCATATCCATGAGTTGCTGCATATATCGGGCGCTTTCAGCCACTATGTCGTCGCCGTTCTTGAATCCCACTTCGGTAATCATGCTGGGTTTGCCGTAGGTGTCGAACACATAGTCCATAGTGGCAAACATGGCGTTAATAACGTCGGTGACGGTGGCGGCAGTCTCCTCCTTGCCCGTCACGGGGCTGAAGTAGGATGAGCCAGCTTCGTTTTGCGAGTAGATTGACATGCCCACAATGTCGTAGTCCACCTTGTGCTTGCGCAGCACGTCGAAGGCGGTCTTGTATTTGCCCATGTCCATCCCGCGGTCGAGGTGAATGATAATTTGGGCGTTTGGCAGAGCCTTGCGCACCGCCTTGCAGCCGGCTTTCACATATCGGGCAAAGTTCTTTGGGTTGGCAATGTGTGGCAGTTTGCCGTCGGTGTCGGTGTATAGGGCGCCGCTGGTGGCTTTGTCGGTGTCCCACAGCAGTCCGTTGGTGATTTCGTTGCCCACCTGAATCCAGCGCGGCTCCACGCCTGCCTGTTTCACTGCTTCGAGCACCTGGGTGGTGTGTTGTGCCACAGCGCGCTCAATCTGCTGGGCGGAGTAGGTGCGCCAGGCGCGCGGCTTGCGTTGCTGCCCGGGGTCGGCCCAGTTGTCGCTGTAGTGGAAGTCGAGCATCACCTCCATTCCTGCACGCCGGGCGCGCACCGCCTTTGCCACCACGTCGTCGGTGGCGTTGAAGCGCTTGTCGGGGTTCACCCACACGCGCAGACGTATGGCGTCCATGCCCAGTTGCTTCATCAGCACAAAGCAGTCGGTTTCCACGCCGTCGCGGTTATAGAACTTGTGGCCCTGCTGCTCCATCTCGCTCACCCAGCCAATGTCGGCACCTTTCGAGAAATAAGGCTTTTGCTGTGCCGAGGCAGCTGCCGAACACGATAGTGTGATTAGCAAGATGGCTATAAGTCGAATTGTAAACATAATGCAATCAGTGCTGTTTTTATGGGGTTTATATTCGATGCAAATTTAAGGGATATTTGGCAGAATAGCAAAAATGCCGCACCCCGAAGTGGGGCACGGCATTGTGGAAAATATAATGTTCTTGTTTTATTATGTTCGGAACATTAGAGTTGAGGACCGGCAGCAACGAGAGCCTTGCCTGCTTCGTTGTTGGTGTACTTGGCAAAGTTCTTGATGAAACGTGCAGCAAGGTCTTTTGCCTTTTCTTCCCATTCGCAAGCGCACTTGTAGGTGTCGCGTGGGTCGAGGATAGCCGGGTTCACGTTAGGCAGGCTGGTTGGAACTTCGAAGTCGAACATAGGAATCTTCTTGGTTTCAGCCTTGAGGATAGAACCGTCGAGGATAGCGTCGATGATACCGCGGGTGTCAGGAATTGAGATACGTTTGCCAGTACCGTTCCAGCCGGTGTTTACGAGGTAAGCCTTAGCGCCGCTCTTTTCCATCTTCTTAACCAATTCTTCAGCATACTTGGTTGGGTGGAGTTCCAAGAAAGCCTGGCCGAAGCAAGCCGAGAAAGTAGGAGTAGGCTCGGTGATGCCGCGTTCGGTGCCTGCGAGCTTTGCAGTGAAGCCCGAGAGGAAGTAGTACTTGGTTTGCTCCGGAGTAAGGATAGATACAGGAGGAAGCACACCGAAAGCGTCGGCCGACAAGAAGATTACGTTCTTGGCAGCAGGAGCCGAACTACCCGGTTGGATGTTGTTGATGTGGTTGATAGGATAAGAAACGCGAGTGTTCTCGGTAGTCGACTTGTCGTTGAAGTCAATCTTGCCGTCGGCAGCAACAGTTACGTTCTCGAGGAGAGCGTTGCGCTTGATGGCACCGTAGATGTCAGGTTCGTGTTCCTTAGAGAGGCCGATAACCTTGGCGTAGCAGCCACCTTCGAAGTTGAACACACCGTTGTCGTCCCAACCGTGTTCGTCGTCACCGATGAGGCGGCGCTTAGGGTCGGTTGAAAGGGTGGTCTTGCCGGTACCCGAAAGACCGAAGAAGATAGCGGTGTTTTCGCCGTTCATATCGCAGTTTGCCGAGCAGTGCATCGAAGCGATGCCTTGCAATGGCAGGTAGTAGTTCATCATTGAGAACATACCCTTCTTCATTTCGCCACCATACCAGGTGTTGATGATTACTTGTTCGCGGCTTGTTACGTTGAAGGCAACGCAAGTTTCAGAGTTGAGGCCGAGTTCCTTGTAATCTTCCACCTTAGCCTTCGATGCGTTGTAGATTACGAAGTTAGGTTCGAAGTTCTTGAGTTCTTCTTCGGTTGGGCGGATGAACATGTTAGTCACAAAGTGAGCTTGCCATGCCACTTCAACGATGAAACGAACAGCCATGCGAGTGTCGGCGTTTGCACCGCAGAATGCGTCAACCACGAAGAGACGCTTATTAGAGAGTTCTTTCTTTGCAATTTCCTTAACCTTTGCCCAAGTTTCTTCAGTCATTGGGTGGTTGTCGTTCTTGTAGCCTTCAGTAGTCCACCATACAGTGTCCTTTGAAGTTTCGTCCATAACGATGTACTTGTCCTTAGGCGAGCGACCGGTGTAGATACCTGTCATCACGTTTACAGCGTTGAGCTCGGTGTTTTGACCTACTTCGTAGCCTTCGAGGCCTGCCTTAGTTTCTTCTTCGAAGAGAGTTTCGTAAGAAGGATTGTACACAACCTCAGTAGTGCCTGAGATTCCATACTTCAATAAATCTTCTTTCTTAAACATTTTTACCTTAAAATATATATGTTTATAATGTATAAAATTTTTCTCCTTCCGCCTTGCAAGTCATTGACTCATTAGCACAATGCCCTTGTTTAGCGACTACAAAGTTAATACTTTTATTTATATAATAAAAATCATTACGGAAATATTTCTTTAATTTTTATATAATTGATAATTTTCGTGTTTGCTTGCGGGTGTTTTTGCCTGTTCGCCGGGCTGAAAACCGCGCCGCGGGGGCTGATTGGGCACACCGGGGTGTTCGCTGTCAAGATGCCTAACCAAAAAAACGCCCTCAAAAAAATATTGAAAATTTTTTCGAAAATATTTGGTGGAATGAAAAATAGTATATACATTTGCAGTGTACTAATCAACTAATACACTAAAACAATAGAAAACAACGGTTGATTTGGTGCAAGAACGAAACAAAGGAATCAATAACAAGACATCTAAAAAGAAGGATAGAGTTATGTTACAAGTGAAGAATCTGACTTACGGTTATAGAAAATCGGCAAAAAAGATTTTCAATGACTTTTCGCTCGCATTAGAGCCGGGTAGAGTGTACGGACTGCTGGGCCGCAACGGCGCCGGCAAGTCAACTTTGATTTATTTGATGACCGGACTGCTCACTCCCGAGAGCGGCGACGTGGAATATGAGGGTGTGGATGTGCGTGAGCGCCGTCCGTCAACTCTCAGCAACATGTTCATTGTTCCCGAGGAGTTTGAGTTGCCGGCAATCAGTCTTAAAAAGTATGTTGAAATCAATGCTCCCTTTTATCCCAACTTCAGTTACGACGACCTGCGCAGCTATCTCGGCGTGTTTGAAATGAACGACGAGAATGTGAACCTCAAATCGCTGTCGATGGGTCAGAAGAAAAAAGTGTTTATGAGTTTTGCGTTCGCTACCAACACGCGCTTGCTGCTTATGGACGAGCCTACCAACGGTCTTGACATACCCAGCAAGAGCCAGTTTCGCAAAATCATTGCACGCTGCATGAACGACGACCGTACCATTGTGCTGTCGACCCACCAGGTGCGCGACGTGGATTCGATTCTCGACCATGTGCTCATCATCGACAATAGTCGCACGCTGCTCAACGCTTCGATTGGCGAGATTGGCAGCCGTCTCACTTTTGAGGTGTCGAACAATGTGGATGGAGCCCTCTACTGGCAACCCACCATCAACGGCAACATTGTGGTTCGTCCCAACGACGGCTCCAAGGAAACGATGGTCGACATCGAGATACTGTTTAATGCGGCGCTTATGGCGTATGAGCGTATGGAACGGGTGTTCGCTTCCAAATGATTACATGTAAAACAAATCAACTTCAGTATTTAGTTTATAGATTTATTCATCCATCCAAAAAACAAAAAAGAAAATGAAAGATACATTCAGCATATCGCGCTTCGGGCTTTTGCTCAAGAAGGATTTTGTGGAGAACAGAACGGCATTGGTGATTGGCAGTTTTGCATTGTTTGCCGGATTGTCGTTGTTGATGATATTGCTCTCCGGTTTTATCGAGTCGGCCGACAAGGGCGGCAGTTTAATCGGTTTTGTGGCGTCTTATCTGTATGCCATCGGCTGTGCAATTTCGGTGTCGCTCATGTTCTCGCAGATGCGCACCAAGCAGGGCAGAATATCAATGTTCACTCTGCCGGCAACCGCCTTCGAGAAGTTTCTCGAACAGATGGTGGTTTACATCCTCGGTTTCACTATTGTATATGCCATGTGTGTTGAGCTTGGTGAACTGGTGCGATGCGTGGTTGCTCCGCTGGTGTGGGGCAAGGAGTCGGCAGGCGTCTACATCAACCACTTTGCAGTGTTGGGCACACTGAAGGACGCGTTCAACAACCCTGGCATTGCTCAAATTGGCATCACCGGCAGCAAGGTTATTACAATATGTGTGTTTGGCGTGGTTGCCGACCTGGGAATCTTCACTCTCGGTGCCGTGCTGTGGCCTAAGTATTCATTCATCAAGACATATGCAGCCACCTATGTGATAGGTACCGTGTTCTTTATCATGTCACTTGTGGTGAGTTCGTGTATCGACATCTCGGAATCGATGGTTGAAACATTGTTCTCCGAATTCATTGTAGTGATTATCGTGCTGCAAGTGTTGGTTGCTGTGGCTTCGTTTGTGGGAGCCTACTATCTGCTCAAGCGCAAGAATGTGATTCATCCTACATTGTTCTAAAAACTCGAAAACCGTGAAGCTATGAATTTCAAGGAAAACAAACCAATATATATCCAGATAGCCGACCAGATAGCCGACGAGGTGCTGTCGGGCGCACTGCAAGCCGACTCGCGAATTCCTTCGGTGCGCGAATATGCGGCAACTGTTGAGGTGAATGCCAACACTGTGGTGCGCAGCTACGACTATCTGCAGCAAAAGGGTGTGATTTACAACCGCCGCGGTTTGGGCTATTTTGTGGCTCCCGAGGCTCACAAGATAATCCTGGACCTGCGCCGCGAGCAGCTGATGGGCGACGAGCTTCTACACCTGATGCGACAGCTTGCCATGATTGGTGTGTCGCCCGACGAGCTCAGAGACATTTATGCCAACTATCTACAAAGCGTCAATCAATAAATTGCCAGCCAAGCAATGGAAACCGTACAAACTATAATCACCACAATATGCGTGGTGGCAATGTGCATATTGATGCTGTAAACAGTGTACATGATGCTTTGAGGTAATTATACTGACAATCAATCGTTTATGGGCGGGGACAAGTTTGATATGCCACATTTGCCCCCGCTTTTTAGTAGAGAGGCGGAAAAATTTTTTCGATTTGCTGCAACATTTTGCCGAGTTGCTGCGTCTAATGAGTGTAAAAGCAAATTATTAAGAACAAACAAAACATTCAGTTATGAGAAAATACATTTCATTATTGTTGGCGATGTTAGTGGCATCGAGTGTATGCACAAATGCAGCAAACACCAAGATTGTTGCAAGTGGCAAAATAGTTTCGAAAGAGATTAAAGGCATTGCCGGTTTCAAGGAGATTCAAACCAATAACGTGGTTGATGTGATATATCACAGCGCGGCGGACACTCGCATAGTGGTGAGTGCCAGCGACAACGTGATTCCTTACATCGAGGTGGCAAAGAATGGTTCGCGCCTCGAAGTGGGCTTGAAAAAGGGCATTAACGTGAGAGTGAAAAATTCACGCGCCGACCTTAAGGTGAATGTTTATGCCCCTTCGGTATCGGCATTCGCTGTCAAGGGCAGCGGCGACATCAGAATAGCCACCGACCTGAAGGCTGACCGCCTGGCGCTGGGCGTAAGCGGCAGCGGCGACATCGATGCCTTTAACCTCACTGCCGGAGAGGTGGCACTGGGCGTCACTGGCAGCGGCGACATTGATGTGCGCAGCGTGAAGGGCAAGAAGATTGCCATAGGCATCACCGGCAGCGGCGATGTTGAAGCCAATAGCCTCAGCGCCGACGAGGTGGCACTGGGTGTCACCGGCAGCGGCGACGTGGAGGTGCGCAGCGTGAATGCCGACAACCTGAACTGCGGTTTGAGCGGCAGCGGCGACATTGTGGTGGCTGCCGGAGCCGTCAAGAGTGCCAACTATGGTTCAACAGGCAGTGGCGACATCAAAGCCGGCAACGTGCGTGCCGACGAAGCAAATGCTGCGGCAAGCGGCAGCGGCAACATATCGTGCCGCACTAACGGGCAATTGACCACGGCAGCCACGGGTAGCGGCGAAATATTCTACTATGGCAATCCCGAGAAGGTGGTTGGCAAGAACAAGCGCGTGAAAGCACGCCGATGACCGTGCCGGTATCACTATCCGATACTCCCAATAGGGTGGCGAGATTATTCTCAATATCCCTTTTCTTATAAAAATTTCTGTATAAAAAAAAGGAGGCTTTCGTTAGCGTGATGTTAGCGAAAGCCTCAATGTGTGTTTTTAGTAGTGTGCACCACGAGCGCCGCTCAGCGGGCAATGTCGCTGATGATTTCGCTCACAGTGGGGTGGATGTGCACCATATCCTGCAGCTGTTGCAGTGTGGCACCGCAGCAAATCAGCGACGACACCTCCTGCACAATCTCGCTGGCGCGTGCTCCAAAGGCATGGCATCCCACGAGGGTGCCGTCGGCGCGAGCGGTGAGTTTCACCATGCCGTCGCCGCTGTTCATGGCAAGGGCGCGGCCGTTGGAGCGCATAAATCCTTTTTTGAGCACGTAGTCGATGCCGGCATCTTTGCACTGTTGCTCCGATAGCCCTACGCAGGCAATCTCGGGGTTGGTGAAGATAGCCGAAGGCATCACGTCGAGGCGTATGCTGTCGGCGCGGTTGAGTATGGTGTTCACGGCGCGGAAACCTTGGAAGGTGGCGGCGTGAGCCAGCATCATGCAGCCGTTTACGTCGCCGATGGCGTAGATGCCCGGCACGTTGGTTGCCATATTGTCGTCAACGGCAATGCCGCGGCGACGGTCGTAGGCAACGCCTGCTGCTTCGAGGTTCAGCTCCTCGACGTTGGGCTTGCGGCCGGTGGCAACGAGCACCACGTCGGCTTCGAGGCGTTCCTCCTTGCCTTTGCGCTCGTAGGTGACGCCGCCGTCGCCTATGGCTTTCACGGCAGCCTGCATGATGAAGTCGATGCCGCGTTTCTCAAGCACCTTGCGTGCTCGCTTGGCAATGTCGGCGTCGACTGCCGGCAGACATTCCTTGAGGAATTCAACCACGGTGACTTTCACGCCATAGCTGTTGAATATCGAGGCAAACTCCATGCCTATCACGCCGGCGCCCACAATCACCAGCTGTTGCGGCAGTTGTGGCAGCGACAGCAGTTCGGTGGAGGTCACCACGGCGGGCGTAGCGCCCGAGCCGATGGCGTTGGTGCCAAGCAGGTCTTCCGACAGCCCCGGAGGGAACTTCGACGACGAGCCGGTGGCAACAATTATGTTGTCGGCGGTGTATTGTTCGCCGTCGACGGCAATGGTCTTGGCATCGACAAACTGCGCCTTGCCTCTCACCAGTGTGATGCCCGGCAGCGCCAGAATCGATTCGACAGCCGAGCGCAGCCCTTCGATGATTGCCTGCTTGCGTTGGAGTGCTGCTTGCCAGTTGGCAGGAGCGCCTTCTTGCGCCAGTTCGGCATCGTGGGCAAGGCTTTTGGTGGGGATGCAGCCGCAGTTGAGGCACGTGCCGCCGGCTTCGGCGGCTTCAACCACCGTCACCTGCAGCCCGTTTTGGGCGGCATATTGCGCAGCGCGATAGCCGCCGGGGCCACTGCCTATAATTATCAGATTGGAGTGTATCATTGCTTGTCGTCGTTAACAATCATGCGATAGGTGGTGATTGGGTGCATAGCTGCCAGCACGTCGTCCACTCGGGTGATTGGCGCGTTGTGCGGAGCCGTCTTCACCAGTTCGGGCGTATTCTTGGCTTCGTCGGCAATCTTGCGCATCACCTCGATGAATCCGTCGATGGTTTGCTTGCTCTCGTTCTCGGTGGGTTCAATCATGAGCGATTGGTGGAACAGCAGCGGGAAGTAGATTGTGGGAGCATGGTAGCCGTAGTCGAGCAGACGTTTTGCCACGTCCATGGTGGTGACGTCGGTTGATTTGTCCTTGAGGCCGTCGAACACAAACTCGTGCTTGCAGATGCCCTGGATGGGCAGTTCGTAAACGTCCTTGAGCGACTCCTTGATGTAGTTGGCATTGAGAGTTGCCAGCGGACCCACCATCTTGATGTTTTCGCGGCCGAGCGTGAGAATGTAGGTGTAGGCACGCAGAATCACGGCAAAGTTGCCAAGGAAAGCGCCGATGTGGTTGCGGGTGACGTCGTAGGTGCCGTCCTGCAGGTCGTTGACCAGCGCAAACGAGCCGTCGTCGAGTTTCTTGACGGTAGGCTTGGGTAGGAATTGCACCATATCGGCACGCACGCCCACCGGACCGCTGCCGGGGCCGCCACCGCCGTGAGGTGTTGAGAATGTCTTGTGCAGATTGATGTGCATCACGTCGAAGCCCATGTCGCCCGGGCGGCTGGCGCCGAGCATCGGGTTGAGGTTGGCTCCGTCGTAATACATCAAGCCACCACATTCGTGCACCAGTTTGGCAATCTCGGGTATCTCTTTCTCAAACAAGCCGAGGGTATTGGGGTTGGTCATCATCATGGCGGCAATGTCGTCGCCGAGCAACGGCTTCAGGTCTTCAACGTCGACGGTGCCGTTGGCTGTGCTTTTCACTTCCACAATCTCCAAGCCGCAGACGGCAGCCGAAGCGGGGTTGGTGCCGTGAGCCGAATCGGGCACAATCACCTTTGTGCGTTTGTGGTCGGCGCGTGCCTGGTGATATGAGCGGATGGCCATGAGACCGGTGAGTTCGCCGTGGGCGCCGGCACATGGGTTGATGGTGAATTCGGCAAGCCCGGTGAGCTCGCAAAGTGCCTTCTGCAGGTTGTAGTATACCTCCAGAGCGCCCTGGCAAGTGTAGTCGGGTTGAAGCGGGTGCAGGTTTTGGAATTGAGGCATCATTGCCACTTCCTCGTTGATGACGGGGTTATACTTCATGGTGCAAGAGCCAAGCGGGTAGAACCCGTTGTTCACACCGAAGTTGTTGGCAGAGTGGTTGGTATAGTGACGCACCACCGTCATCTCGTCGCATTCGGGCAGTTCGGCATCGTTGGTGCGGCGCATATGGGCAGGCACCTCGTGATGCGGGAAACGGTTGGTAGGCAGCGAGTAGCCACAAGTGCCGGGATGGCTCAATTCGAATATCAGATTTCCGTATAGTTTATTGTTCATGGCTAAAACTGCTTAATAAGTTCAACAAGACGGTCAATTTCTTCTTTGCTGCGACGTTCGGTTACAGCAAACATTATGGTGTTGGCGTCAACCTTCACGCCGCCAAGCACGCCGCCCTCGATGAGGTGTTTCTGCAGGGCATCCACGTCGCCGTTGAATGTCACGCAGAACTCGTTGAAGAACGGACGCGAGAAGGTGGAGGTGAAGCGACCTGTTGCAAGCAGCTGCTCGTGCAGATAGTGTGCGCCGTCGTAGGAGAGTTGGGCAGCGTCTTTCACGCCTTGTTTGCCCATAAGGCTCAGGTAGATGGTCACCCACAGCGCCATGAGGCTTTGGTTGGAGCAGATGTTTGAAGTGGCTTTTTCGCGGCGTATGTGCTGTTCGCGGGCTTGCAGGGTGAGCACAAAGCAGCGTCGGCCTTCGGTGTCCTTGGTGCGGCCTACAATGCGGCCCGGCAATTTGCGAATGAGTTTCTCGGTGCAGCACATATATCCTGCATACGGGCCGCCGAACGACATTGGCACGCCAAGCGACTGCACGTCGCCCACAGCGATGTCGGCACCCCATTCGCCCGGGGTGCGCAGCAGTGCCAGGTCGGCAGCCACGCTGTTGATTACGAACATTGCCTTCTTGGCATGGCAAGCGTCTGCCACGCCGGTGAAGTCTTCAACCACGCCGTAGCGGTTGGGTTGCTGCATCACCACGCCGGCAACGCCGCCGGCATCGAGGCAGGCTTGCATGTGGTTGAGGTCGGTAGCACCGTCGACGGCGTCAATCAGTTCTATTTCCACGCCGTGGAAGTGTGCGTAGGTGAGAATCACGTTGATGGTGCGGGGGTCGACGGTCGACGACACCAGCACCTTGTTGGCCTTCTTGGCGGCGGCATTGGCCATGAGCACTGCCTCGGCGGTGGCGGTGGTGCCGTCGTACATCGAGGCGTTGGAGATTGCCATGCCGGTGAGCTCAGCCATCATCGATTGGAATTCGAAGATGTAGTGCAGAGTGCCTTGCGAAATCTCGGCTTGGTAGGGGGTGTAAGAGGTGAGGAATTCCGAGCGTTCCACGATGCTTGGAATCACAGCCGGGGTGTAGTGGTCGTAGACACCGGCACCGGCAAAGCAGGTGAGCTGCTTGTTGTTGCCTGCCAGACGGGCGAACAGCTCGCGTATCTCGAGCTCGCTTTTTGCCTCGGGCAGGTTGTATTCCTTGCGGAAACGTATGCACTCGGGCACGTCGCTGAACAGCTCGTCGAGCGAGGTTACACCAATACGCGCCAACATCGCTTGGATGTCGGCCTCGGTGTGTGGGAAATACTTATATGCCATATAGCAATCGGTATTGTTGTGTGAAGGGGTGCTTATGAATTATTATTCGTTGGCGCAGAATTCTTCGTATGCCTTGGCGTCCATAAGGTTGTCGAGCTCCGAGGGGTCGCTGAGTTCAACCTTGATAATCCAGTTGGCAAAAGCGTCCTTGTTAATCAAGCCCGGCTCGTCTTCGAGGGCTTCGTTGATTTCAACTACGGTGCCGCTCACCGGCGAGATGAGGTCGCTGGCTGCCTTAACGCTCTCCACGGCGCCAAATTCTTCGCCTGCTTCAACTTCGTCGTCAACTTCGGGCATGTCGACGTAAACTACTGTGCCAAGGGCGTGTTGTGCAAAGTCGCTGATGCCGATATATGCTACGTTGCCTTCAACTCTCACGTATTCGTGTGTCTCTGAGTAGTGGAGACCTTCTTGAAATGTTGCCATAATTCTTTTGTGTTCTGTTATGTTTGATGTATTGGTTAATTATTATTTTTTGTAATGTTTGTCGTAGAATTTCTTCTTGGTGATGATGCCGGGGAAGGTCTTTTTGCGTATTTGCACTTCCACGGTGTCGCCCATTTGCACGCTTGCGTCAACCAGTGCCACTGCGCAGCTCTTGTCCACCGAAATCAGGCGGTAGCCGGTGGTCACTTCGCCCACGGGTTGACCGTCCTTGAGCACGGTGTAGCCATGACGCGGCACGGCGTTGCCTTGGAGTTCGATGCCGCGCAGGCGTTTGCTCACGCCTTCTTGCTTCTGCTTGATGAGGGCGTCGCGGCCTATGAATTCCTCTTTGTCGAGCTTGCAGAACATGCCCAGACCTGCCATGATGGGCGAAATCTCGTCGCTGAGTTCGTCGCCGTAGAGCGGCAGCCCCACTTCGAAGCGCAGGGTGTCGCGGCAGCCCAGTCCGCAGGGCTTGCAGCGTCCGCTTGCCATAAGGCTGTCCCACATGTTGTTGATGAGCGCGTGCGAAGCATATATTTCAAAGCCGTCCTCGCCGGTGTAGCCTGTGCGCGACACAATCACTGTTTCGCCGTTCACCTCGAGGGTCTTTACGGTGTAGAACACCAGTTCTTTGCAAGCCAGGCCAAGCACTTCTTCAACCACGGCTTCCGATTCGGGACCCTGCACGGCAAGCTGTCCGTAATAGTCGCTTTGGTGGTCGATGTTCACGTTGTAGCCTTGTGCTTGTTCGTTAATCCAAGCCACGTCTTTGTCGATGTTGGCAGCGTTGATTACGATGAAGAAATCGCCGTCTGCCATCTTATACACCAGCAGGTCGTCTACCACGCCACCGTGAGGGTAGCACATCATGCCGTAGTAGATTTTGCCGTCGGGTGCGCCGGTGATGTCGTTGGTGAAGATGTGGTTCACAAATTTCTCGGCGTCGGCGCCGGTGACGCGCACTTCGCCCATGTGCGAAACGTCGAACACGCCACAATGCTGGCGCACTGCATTGTGCTCATCGATTATCGATGAATACTGAATGGGCATATCAAAGCCGCCGAAAGGCGAAATCAGGGCTCCTAAAGCCACATGTTTGTCGTACAGACAAGTTCTTTTGTTCATATAATGAATAGTGTTTATGGTAGGTTAATTTTGTTTATTAAGTCGTGGGTTTGGTTGTTGAGGACATTTGCTTTTTTTACGGTGAAGCGGTTGTCGGTGTGGTTTCGCCGTGGGGCAACGTCGCTGCGCCGGTGGGGCGCTTTATTTGCCGTAGATGAATTCCGGTTTGAGGTATTCTTCTTCGATTTTGCTTATCTCTTCCACGTCGTGCTGGCTCAGCCGGTGCTCGCCGGTGCACACGTGCTGTCGCAGGCGGCTCTTGATTTCGTCAAGGCTCATCGATGTGTGGTCCTTGAGCAAGGTGATGCGCTGGCGCACGCTTTCCACGCCGTGTTTCTGCAACTTTTCTTTGCTCGGGGTGATGGCTGAAATCATGTTCTTCATCACCGTGTCGTAGAGCAGAGTGCCGTGGGCGATGATTCGTCCCGGCAGATGATATATTGCGTTACCGCTCACCTTGGCGTCGCCAATCAGCAGGTCGTTGTTTTGGGTCTTCACTGTGTCGATGCCCAGGATTGCGCTCAAAGCATCTGCCACCACGCTCATATAGTGGTCGAAGGTTTTTTCGACATTGTCCTCGCGAGTGATGTAAGATAGCATCACGTTGTTGCGGTCGGCATAAACGCATCCGCCACCGCTCTTGCGGCGATAGAACTGAATGCCGTTTTCCTTGCAATAGTCGATGTTCACTTCGTTTTCAATCACCTGATGGCGACCGAAAATCACCGTTGGCTCCACCTGCCACATGAAGAAACAATCATCGTCGTCGACAAGCGTCTGTGCCACATATTCTTCCATGGCAAGATAGAAGCAAAGCCGATGCTGTTCGTCGTTGGGCAAACTAATATATTTCATAGTTTATGTAAAAAATCAACTATGCAAATATATAGCAAATATTCTGCATTGCAATTCTTTATCGACAAAATTTTATCATTGCTCGACGATTGGCAATTTTGCTTCGCTCCAGCCTATGAAGCCCTTATCGAGTTCCACCACGCGATAGCCTTTGTCTGCCAGAATCTGGGCTGCCTTTTTGCTGCGTCGTCCGCTGCGGCAATACACAGCCACGGTGCGCTTCACATCGAGGGCGGCAGCTTTTTCTGCGAAATCGGCTTGCAGAACGTCGATGTTCGTGGCACGGGCAATATGTCCTTCGGCATATTCGGCGGCAGTGCGGGCGTCAACCACCTGCACCGTGGTGTCGGCAATCACTTTCTGGAATTCTTGCGGAGTGATTGAGGTGAAATCGGCGGCGCCGCAACTCCCCATGGCGCCAAACAGGCAACTGAGTAGGGCAAAGATTGAATGTTTCATTGTTGTTGGTTTTTGTGTGGTTTGAATAGTCGCTTCAGTCGTTTCACGCCGTCAACGCCAAGAATGGTGAGTCCGGCATACTGAAAAGTCTTTGCCAGTCCGAACAGCACCGTCCACAGCACCGCTTTGGTGGCTGCCGACGTGGGCAACGCAGCTTGCGCAAACGAGGCGATGTAGAATGGTATGCAGCACAGCGTCACTATCGCACCGGTGCGGAACGAGAGCGACGCCAGCCATTGGCGTAGACCTACAATCATCTGCTTCATTTGTGGTTTCTTTTTTTGCAAAGATACGAAATATTGCCGGTTTTCGGGCTATGTGGCATACGATAATTGTGCCACGGGGTGGAGGCGTGCGCGTTGTGGGACAATAGATTTCATGCTTTGAGGAATTATAGTTATCTTTGCCCCGATGAAAACAAAAATCGTAATATTGCTTGTGGCATTGCTGGCGGTTGCCGGCGTGAAGGCGCAAGTGCCGCCCGACACCACAGCGGTGGTGCTGGTGCAGGACAGCGCTTACATTGCCACACAGACGGCGGAGATTGAACGCCTGCTTGCCGAGGCGCGCATGCGCGAGGTGCTCGATTCGCTGGATGCCCGTTACGCCCCCACGCCTCGCTTCAAGCCCAAGGATGTGGTGCTGCCTGCGGCACTGCTTGCCGTGGGTACGGTGGCTGTGTGGGAGCACAATATGTGCAAGGCAAAGCGGTACATCCACGACAATATGAAGATAAGCCGCACCTGCGCCGACGACTATCTGCAGTGGGTGCCCTTGGCGGCGGGCATAGGTATGCACATCGGTGGCATGCGCAGCCGTTATGCGCCGCTCGACGACATGCTTGCCTCGCTCAACAGCATTGCGCTGATGTATGGCGTGGGCGCTGCAATGAAGTACGGCATCGGCGAGCCGCGACCTTACAACGACTCGCAGCGCAACAGTTTCCCCTCGGGGCACACTGCCCGTGCTTTCCGTTCTGCCGAGATGCTGCGCATGCAGTATGGCAACTGGTGGGGCATGGGTGGATATGCCGTTGCCGCCACGGTGGCTTATTTGCGACTGCGTAGTGGCAAGCATTGGCTCAACGATGTGGTGGGCGGTGCCGGATTGGGCATTTTGTGCGCCCGCGCCGGCTATTGGCTTGTGCCTCTCGAGAAGCGGTGGTTCGGCTGGGACAATCGCACCCGGCTGAAGATTGGCGCCGTGCCTTACTACGACCCTATAGGCCGTGCCTTCGGCGCATCGATGGCAATGCGTTTCTAATAGGCCCTACTTTTTATATAATAACTCCTACTTTTCACAACATAGCAAGCAGAGAATCATGAAACGAAAAATATGCATAGTGACGGGCACGCGAGCCGACTGGGGGCTGCTCAGCCCCGTGGCACGGATGCTCGACAGCCGCCCCGACGTGGAGCTGCAGATTGTTGCCACCAACATGCACCTGAGCGAGAAATATGGCAGCACCTGGCACGAGATTGAAAACGACGGGCTGCACATCACCCGCATGGTGCCGATGGAATCCAATAAATGTGGTGCGCGGGGCACGGTGTGCGCCATGAGCCGTTGTATGAGCGGCATGGCGCAGGTGTTCGACGAGCTGCAGCCGCATTTGCTGCTCATCCTTGGCGACCGCTACGAGATGCTTGCCGTGGCAAGTGCGGCGCTGATTTTCGGCATCCCCATTGCACATATTGCCGGCGGTGCGGTGAGCCAGGGTGCTTACGACGAAAGCATACGCCACAGCATCACCAAAATGAGCCATATTCACCTCACCGAAACCGAGGACTATCGCCGCCGCGTGATTCAGCTGGGCGAAAACCCCGAACGGGTGCACAACGTGGGCGCTATGGGGGTGTATAACATCACTCACATGCAATATCCCTCGCGCCTCGAACTCGAGCAGGAACTGGGCACGACAATCCCCGAAGGCACCTTGCTGTGCACCTTTCATCCTGCCACGCTCGACAGCATGCCGCCGCGCCTACAATGCGAAAACCTGCTGCGTGCCCTCGACCGCTTTCCTCGCAACAAGGTGATTTTTACCTATCCTAACAACGATACCAACGGCGAAGTGATTATACAGCTCATCAACGCCTATGCCATGGCTCATCCCGAGCGCGTGGCGGTGTTCCCCTCGCTGGGTATGCGCCGCTACCTCTCGGCACTGCATCTGGTGGCTGCCGTGGTGGGCAACTCGTCGAGCGGCATTGTAGAGGTGCCGTCGATGGGCATCCCTACGCTCAACATCGGCATCCGGCAGCAGGGCCGTTTGGCTGCCGACTCGGTGGTGAATTGCGGTGTCGACGAGCAGCAGATTGTCCACGGCTTGCAAAAGGTGCTCAGCCCCGAGTGGCGCGAGCATTGCCGCCGGGTGGCTAACCCGTATGAGCAACCCAACACGCTGCAGCGAATTGTCGACGTTGTGTGCAACACTCCTCTCAACAACATCATCACAAAACCATTCTACGACTTGAAATGAAACCGCTATTTGTTATACCTGCCCGTGGTGGCAGCAAGGGCATTCCCGGAAAGAACATTAAGCCGCTTGGCGGTAAACCGCTCATTGCCTACTCGGTGGAGGTGGCTCGACAACTGGCTCCCGACTGCGACATCTGTGTGAGCACCGACGACCAAGCCATTGCCCATGTGGTGCGCCAAATGGGACTTGAGTTGCCGTTTATGCGCCCCGATTATCTGGCTACCGACCACTGCGGCACCTACGAGGTGTTGCTGCATGCCGTGCAGTTCTACGAGAATCTCGGCAGAAACTACGATACTCTGGTGTTGCTGCAACCCACTTCGCCGCTGCGCACCGCCCTCGACGTGCGCCGTTGCCTCGAAGCCTACTCTCCCGATATTGATATGGTGGTGACGGTGGTAGAGGCTGCCTCAAACCCCTATTATAACTGTTACGAAACCGATGCCGAGGGCTTCCTGCACATCTCAAAGGGCGATGGCTCGTATGTGCGCCGTCAGGATGCCCCCAAGGCGTGGGAATATAACGGTGCGGTGTATGTAATCAACATCGATAGGCTCAAGCAGATGCCGCTCAGCCGTTTTCCCCGCCGCCGTATGGTGGAGATGGAGCGCAGCCGCTCAATCGACCTCGACACTCCGCTCGACTGGCTCGTGGCTGAGGCTGTGGTGGCACAAATGGCAAAGTGAGGCGGATAGATTCAAGAGAGAGAAAAAGAGAGATTCATTGTGTTTTTTGATTCGATATTACGAAAGATATGACTGAACCCGAAGTGTTTTGTGGCACGCTGCCAAGCGGGCTGCGTGTGGTGCATGTGCCCGGACGGGGCGCCGTTGCCTGCTGCGGTGTTGCCGTGAATGTGGGCAGCCGCGACGATGCCCCCGGCAAGCATGGAATGGCACATTTCGTTGAACATACAATTTTCAAAGGCACCGCGCACCGCAGCGCCTGGCACATTATCAACCGCATGGAAAGCGTGGGTGGCGAACTGAACGCCTACACCACCAAGGAGGGCACTGTGGTATATTCCATTGCTCCGAACGAGTATCTGTCGCGCGCCACCGAACTGATTGCAGACCTGGTGCTCAACTCGCAATTCCCGGCAGCGCAGCTACAGCGCGAGCGCGAGGTGGTGATGGATGAGGCTGCCG
>JBJECX010000059.1:0-26743 GCA_051871535.1 Muribaculaceae bacterium
GTGAGCGATAGCGTAACCCACGGATACAATGTCACCCCACAAAAAAGCGTCCGCATAGGACCGAATTATTTCCACCGCAGCGCGATGGTATCGGGCGTATACAATACACCCCTACAGGCGAGCCGACGCACAACCGCGGAGCGGTTGCAACCTCAATAACCCCATGTTGACGATAAGCGAAGCGCAATCGGCTACGTGGGGATAGCAACACATCCCACGCTGTCACATCCGCGGCGCGGTTGCAGATTCAGATAATTCGTATTGTGTGCGAAACGTCCAATAAACAAAACCTTTTTGCCGGGTCTGCAACCGCGCCGCGGTTGTGGATGGTGGGGTGGACGCGTGTCCCCACATAGTCGCCTGACGGCGCCAATGTGGGGTTATTGAAGTTGTAACCGCTCCGCGGTTAATATCATCGGATGCCGCAACGGGCCTCGATTAATATCAATTCACTTGCACAATGAGGAAGTTGCTCAGTTCCCAGAACTTGGTGCTATTGGTTATCACCAGCGTTTTTGAGTTACCGTTCTCAACAATTTTGTATGAGCCCGAAGGATGCTTGCTCAGCACTTTAGCCTTGGTGGTGTGCAGTGGCAGCTCGGTGAGCGTGCGCTTGTCGGCGCGGGTGAAATACGATAGTTCGTAGTCCGACTCCATCACCTTGGTTTTCTTCAGAAAACCGCTTTCAATAATCTTGTTTTCTTTGAGTTCCTTCTTAGAGCCGAGCACATAATAGCAAGTGTTCAGTTCGTTGGTGAGGCGTTCACTCTCGTCGAGCGCAGCTTTCTTTTCGATGTTCACCCGTGTATTTTCGTCTTTCAGCGAGTCAACACTCACGTTCAGCTGGTCGATGCGAATGTTGGCAGCTGCCAGTTGCGCATTCAAGCCGCGGATGGTTTCCTCCTGGCCCTCAATCTGTTTCTTCAGATTGGTGATGGTCCTTTTCATTTCGTCGGTGTAGTTGCTCGATTTGTTCAAGCGGGCTTCGAGCGCCTCGAGGCGTTGACGGCGGTCGGCAAGAGCCTGCTGTATGAGTGCCATGTCACCTAAAATCTGCTGTTTCTTATCGGGTGATTCCGCAACGAGATTGGCGGTGTTGAGAATGTTTTCCATATCCTTAATCTGGTTCATGCCATCGCTCACCTCCGAAAGCAAAGCCATCAGGCTATCCTTTTCGGCGAGGGCGGTGCGCAGCGAGTCGTAGCGCTCGGCTTCGGCGTCTTGCTGAGCCGAATCGGCTTTACCGCCGCCGCACGCACACATCAGCAATGCGCCGAACAACAAAAGTGATAATGCAAATTTTTTCATAATTGTCAAAGTGTTAGAGGGAAAGAATAAGTTTGAATTAACTAAAGATTGAAAAGAGAATGATTATTGTTCATCGGGGTCGACCACGCGGTTGCGCTGCTTAAACTTGGCATATTTGTCGACCTTCACGTTGGTTTCGGGTTGTTTGCCTGCCACGACAATCACAATCTCGCCGCGCGGAGCATTTTGTGTGAAATACTCCACCAGTTCGGCAAGCGTGCCGTTATGGGTGGTGTTGTGCAATTTCGATATTTCGCGGCTCACCGAGGCATCGCGGTCGGCGCCGAAGGCTTCGGCAAGCTGCTCGAGCGTGCGCACAAGGCGCAAGGGCGACTCGTAGAAAATCATTGTGCGCTCCTCGGCGGCAAGCGCCGCGAGTTTGGTGGCTCTACCCTTTTTCTGCGGCAGGAAACCTTCGAAGCAAAAGCGGTCGCAAGGCAATCCGGAGTTGACAAGCGCCGGCACAAAAGCCGTAGGGCCCGGCAGCGTTTCCACCTCGATGCTCAGGCGACGGCATTCGCGCACCAGCAGGAAGCCGGGGTCGGAGATGGCAGGCGTGCCGGCATCGGAAATCAATGCCAGATTGCTGCCACCCAGCAAGCGCGAAGTGACGTTAGGCAGCGAATCGTGTTCGTTGAATTTGTGATGGCTCGACATGGGCGTGGCTATGCCAAAATGCTTCATGAGCACACCGCTGGTGCGTGTATCTTCGGCGAGCACCAGGTCCACGCTCTTGAGCACATTCACGGCGCGCACACTCATATCCTCGAGGTTGCCCACCGGAGTGGGAACTATATAGAGTTTTCCTGCCATAAAACCAAATTACACCTGCTGACGCTTGTTCCAAAAATGGTTCTTGATAATCACCATAAAATCAGCCACTTCGGGCGAGTCATGCTCCCACTGGAGGTCGTTATAGAAATAGTCCTCGGCTTCGTCGAACGAGTGCATGGCTTCGATGAGATTGAGTGTTTCGTTCATCACCGAATCGCTGTTGCCAAACAGTTCGCGGCGATAGCGATAGCGGTCGTTGAGCGAGAATGCCTGACGCAGGTCTTTGGTCATATCGCGTTGCAGTGCTTCGTCGAGGGTGAGCGGCTGGTCGTCGGGGTCGGGCTCCAATTCCGGCTCTACTTCAGCCACCGGTTCCGGCTCTACTGCCGGTTCGGCAACAGGCTGCTCAGCCACCGGCTCGGGCTCTACCACCGGTTCGGCAACAGGCTCCTCAGCCACCGGCTCCGGCTCTACTGCCGGTTCGGCAACAGGCTCAACTTCAGCCACAGGCTCGGGCTCTACTGTCGGCTCAGCAACAGGCTGCTCAACCACCGGTTCCGGCTCTACTGCCGGTTCGGCAACAGGCTGCTCAGCCTCCGGTTCGGGTTCGTCGACAAATTCCACAGTGATATCGTCGTCCGGCTCATCTTCGGGCAGAGCATCGATACCCTGCTCGTTGTACGGTGTTTTCACCTCAGCCATCCCGCCAATGGCGGCTGCCTTTTGCCTAATCATGTCATACACCATACTTGGGGCATCGTCGCCACGCTTCACGGCAATCAGCAACAAGCCTTCCAGTTCGAGCACTTGCTTCAATAGGGTTTCAAGCGAATTGTCCATATTGTAGTATTTTTTATTTTCAAAATTGTCAATCCCCCGCCTTGAGTCAAGGGTACTTTTGCTAAATTATTGCAAACCTATTAAAAAGTTCAGAAAGTACACACATTTATGACAATTTTTTATTGTCGCATAAACCAATTTTAACACAAACGCCCTTTGCCTTGACACTCAGCGCAGCTCATTCATCAGCCGGGCGGCTCTCGCCTTTGTGCTGTGTGAACAGGTTGAGCAGCAGTGTTTCTATTTCGTCCTTCAGATGACTGCGCGAGCCTTGCCAGTTGTTCACGAGCACTGCCCAAGTGTATTTTGGGCAGTCGGCAGGGAAATAACCCACGTAGCACTGCACGTCGCCCATGCTACCCGACTTCGAGGCAATCTTGCCCTTGAGCGGCGAGTTCTTAATCCGGCTGCCGATGTTTCCGTTCACGCCCAGATGCGTCATCAGCGATGCCAGGCGCACGCCCGTAGCCACGCTGTCGGCATTGGCTTGACGAAGCATCTGCGCAAAGAATCGTGCTGTGGCTTTGCCGTTGCGTGCCAGTCCGCTGCCGTCGCGCTGAAACAGCGGCGTGGTGTCGATGCCCTTGCTTTCCCACAGGCGTTTCACGGCAGCCATGCCGTTGGCAGCAGTGGCTTCCTTGCCATCGTTGCGGGCAATGGCACGCAGCAGCGCCTCGGTGAACATATTGTCGCTGCGTTCGAGCAGCGAGCCCACAATGCGCGTGAGCACCGGCGACCGATGGTCAACCACCTGCAGCGTATCCTGCAAATCCTCGGGCTTGATATGCTTGTTCTTCACCGTGATTTCGGCTGCCTCGAGGCTGCGGCAGATGCTGTCGCAAAGCAATTGGGCGGGATTAGGATTCACAAAATCGTCAACGTAGCGCTTGTCGCTGCGGCGGATGTCGCCATATAATATTATGTTGGGGTTCGGCCCTATGTTTAGCAATCTGTACATATTCTGCACATCGCCCACACGGGCATGGCTTATTACCTGACAATTGCCTATGGCAGGCGTGAACACAAAGTCGGTGGCTTCGGTGCCCGAGCGGTCGAAACTGAGTTTCACCAAATTGTCGTGGAAATTGATGGCATGCACGCCGGGACCGTAATCGTAGGCGAGGTCCTCAATCATCCAGTTGTCGCTGAAGGTTTCGAACGGATAGGCGCTCTCGTCGTACACAATCGAGCCGTCAATCTTTTTCACGCCCAGGCTGTCGAGCGCAGCCACCACCTCAGCCACAATGTCGGGGTGCGAAGCAAAATGCCGCGAGCCCAACGTGGGGTCGCCATAACCTTTTACCACCACATTGCCGTGCAGGCGATTACCTTTCAATTCGCCGATGGCGCTCACCGTGGTGTGAAAACAGAAGTCCTTGCCCAGCAGAGCAAGAGCCGAAGCCGACGTCACCGTCTTCATCGTCGAAGCCGTGGTAATTGCCAAGTCGGGGGTGTTGGATGCCAGCACCGCACCACTGTCGATGTCCATCACACACACGCCCACCGAGGCATTGCGCAAATAGGGGGCATGGGCAAACCGGTCAACCGCCACCTGAAAATCATTCACTTGCGCCATTGCGCTGCCTGCAAGCAACAAGCCCATGGCAAAATTCAACATTCGCTTCATAATCAACATAATTTATTAATCGTCATTCAATATTCTTTCATTCTCGTCTTTGCGCCGGGGGTGAGCAACAACTTCTCCGTGCCGGAAGCAAAACACCATTATCCGCTACCACAAGCGCAACCGGCGCACCCCACGCATGGCAAGCCGCACAAATGCCATCACCTGGTGGCTGCCTATTATCAGCAACACACCTGCAATGATGAGCAAGTTGCCTACGGCAATGGCAGGCGTGAATGCCTCGTGAAACACCACAATGCCCACCACCACAGCCGTCAACGGCTCGAAAGCGCCCATGATTGCCGTAGGTGTCGACCCCACAAGCTCGATGGCGCGGGTCATGGTTACAAGCGAAATCACCGTTGGCACCACAGCAAGCATCACCGCGTAGCCCACCGCATTTGCCGTGGGCAGCAGCATGAGCCTATATTCGTCGGCAGTGAACGAGTGCAGCGCAATGATGCACGCGCACAGCGCCATAACATACATGTTGAGCGTGAGCACCGGTATCTTCACCCGCCAGCGGTTGAGCACTACAATGTACACCGCATACGCCAGCGACGACGTCATCACCATGGCGCATCCCATGGCATTGAGTGAGCCGCTGCCGCTGTCGCCGTTGAGCGTGGCTATTCCCACAAACGCCAGCGTGAGCGACAACACCGTCACCACCGTGATGCGCTCATGAAAAAACACTGCCATAATGAGCGCCACAATGATGGGATAGACAAACAGCAACGTCGATGCTATGCCCGAATCCATATATAAATAGCTGGAATATAGCGATAATGCCGAAACGGCAAACAGCACCGCCAGCAGCAACACCAACGCCCACGCGCTGCCCAACAACCCGGACAAAACGCCTTCGCCGCCACGCGCCGCCGGCACCTGACGGGCTCCTCTGCCCAGCACAAAGCCTCGCAGCAAGCGCTCACGCACGGCCGTGCGGTCGCCTTTCACCGCTCTCACCGCTATTATCATTGCCAAAATTGCCACAGCAAGCGTAAAGCGCGAAAACAATATGGTGTGGGTGTTGAGACCTTCTCGTCCAAGCATCAACCCTCCCAACGGATTCAGCCCATAGCTCGCTGCCGAAACAATGGCATAAATGCTTCCTTTTGTTACGTTGTTCATCTCTACAAATAACTCTTGTTTTCAGATTATCTAATCTGGTTATGACTTTCGGGGTGCAAAGTTACAAAAAATCAGCCATATAATTCGCTCCTGATAGTTTTTCGACAGCATTTCGGCGAAATCGTTTGCAGATATCGCTAAAAGTAACTATCTTAGCACAATCCATAAAAATTATTGGCTTGATTTGATATCACCACGATGATGTGTCTTCAACAAATATTGCGCTTTCTCACCCTGCCGATTGTTGTATTGTCGTCACTCGTATGCTTTGCTGTTGACTCGCCAACGCCAACGCAAATCTACGACCAGCAATGCGGCAAAAACCGCCCTTTGCTCAAAACACTCACCAAGCAAGCCGAAGCAGCAAAATCGAACAGGGAATGCTACCGAATCTATCAGAAGATGTCGGCTATCAGCTATAATATGCCCGAAGAAATCGACATCATCACCAAACGGCTACAACTGGCAGAGCAACTTCGCAACAACACCTACGTGCTTGATTGCTACCTGGGGTTCTGCCGAGTATATTCCGAACAGGACAACCGCCAAAAGGTGCAGCAATGGGCAGCTAAAATCTATGCCAATAGCAAACCGGGCTCTTACCATTGGCTCATGGCCAACTACTACGAGATTGGCGTGGCATTCTGGACAGGCGACATGCGCTCGGCATGGAGCCAGCTGCAACGCCTCGGACTCGACGTCAAGCGCCACAACTCTCCGCTGGGACAAGCCATAGTGTCGCTGACCACTGCCGAAATCTACTCTTTCACCAGCCAGGACAACAAAGCGGCTGAGATGGTTGACTCATACCTCGAAACACTCATCGAACAGAACGACCCACGCCTGCTTATGCTCAGTTTCTCGTCGGCGGTTTCCTATCAGTTCTTTATTGGCGACTACAAACAAGCCAAATATTATCTGCAGCGCTGGGAGAAAGAAGCGCAAAAACTTCTGGCAAAGACAGAGATTCCCGAACAGATGCGCGAAAACCTGTGGAACATCGAGATGAACAAATCAATCATCCTCTCCTACGACGAGAAATTTGCCAAGATGGACGATGCCCTCATCAAACTCTGGGACAACCACTACGTGCCGTCGAAGTGGGACCTTGCACAATTCTTGCTCATACGCGCCAACAGCAACTATCACAACGGCAATGTGAAAAGCGTGGAAGCCGACATCAACTATCTGTTGCAAAACAAGGACCGCTTCACCCACGAATATCTGGCACTGCTGGCTCACACCTATCTCTCTGCGGGAATGTTTCAGCAATCGGCTCTCACCCTCAAGAAAGCCACCGATGTGCTGCGCGGCGACCTCAACGAGAACCTGCTGCGCGAAATCAGCCAATACGGCCAGCTGTCGAAACAGCTCAGCAAGGACGCCGAAAACGACGACGCTCGCCTGCGCGACGCCCACACGCTGCACGTGGCACTCATCGTTGCCGTTGCCATCATCGCCTTTGCCGTGCTGGTGCTGGTGGTGATTCTCTATCGCAACATCAAAAAGACCCGACGGCTGCAGAAACTCAATGCCGACCTCAAGATTAAGCGTGTGCAGATTTCGCGCCTCAACACCAGCCTGGTGAACGCCATTGCCGAAGAGGAGGAAAGCAACCGCAAGAAAAACGAATTTATGGCAAATATCAGCCACGAAATACGCACCCCACTCAATGCCATTGTGGGATTCAGCGAGATTCTGTCGACGTCAATCGTCGGAGAGGAAGAATTCGACAACCGCGAATTCACCGAGCTGATTCGCTCAAACAGCGACCTTATGCTCAAGCTGGTGAACCAGATTATCGACACGACAAACGACACCGCCGTCGACGTGAATCTGGAGAAAACCAACGTGGTGGAAGTGGCAGAAAAAGTGCTTTATTCAACCGAAGCCCTGGTGCACGAGGGAGTGAAGGTGGTGTTTGAGTGCCACGAAAAGAGCATCGACATCTACACCGACCGTTTCCGGCTGCAACAGCTGCTCACCAACCTGCTGGGCAATGCCGCCAAATTCACCAAGCAAGGCTCCATCACCCTGTCAATCAACCTCGACAGCAACTTTGTGACATTTTCCGTCACCGACACCGGCTGCGGCATAAAGCCGGGCAAAGAAGACAGCATATTCGGACAATTTGAAAAAGCCGACGAAGCATCGCAGGGAAGCGGTCTGGGTCTCTACATCAGCCGCACCATCAGCCGCACGCTCCTCGGCGAGCTGTTCGTCGACAAGACCTACACCAACGGTGCCCGATTCGTGTTCCAACACCCCACCAACCTCGAGCAGCAAATCGAGAGAAAGGAGGCAAAGGCATGACACAAGCAATCATGAAATATGTCCGCATAGCTATTCTCGCGGCAATGTCGCTGATTGCCGTTTCGGTCTATGCCGTCGACAATGCTCTGGAGGCACGCACCAAAGAAAGCCTGAAGAAAGCCGACACCGACAGGGAAAAGATGAAACTCCTGGGCAAGCTCTCCGACATCAACTTCGGTCTGCCTGCCGAACTGGTGTATCTGAAACAGCTCTACGGCTTGACTTCGAAGAACAATGCCAACTACAGCAACACCTACAAGGCGATGGCAATATCGCACATCTGCCGTTACTATTTCAACATCAACAAGCCCGACAGCGTGATTGCTTGGGCAAATAAATTCGACGAAGTGATTCTTATGCCCGACATCTACTCGCGCTACTTCGACACTAAATATTATCAGAGCAGTGCCTACCTCGAGAAAGGCAACACCGAGAAAGCACTTGGCGACGCCCTCGACCTGCAGAAAGACGCCCAACGCCTCCGCAGCGAGGACGGCGAGGTGACTTGCTACGAGCTGCTGGGCGACGTGTATATGAAAACCAAAGTGCACTCCCAAGCCATCGATGCCTACTCGTGCGGCTACAACATCCTCAAGAAACAAAGCCGACGGCCCACCTACCGATTCCAACTGCTCACCCAGATTCTTGAATGCTACACCGAGAACCCACAGTGTTGCGATGCCGGCATCTATCTCAAGGAGATGCAGTCGATTTTCCAGAACGGCGAGATATCCAAGTCGAGCGGCGCCCTCTACGAGCGGTGCCTGAAGCTGTTCTACGCCTACTCGCTGCTCAACAGCGTGCACTCCGGCGACACCACAAACGCCAATTATTTCTTCTCGATACTGTCGAAATCGCCCACCATCGACGACTGGTTTGTGGAGGACCGAAGCACCCGCTCGATTGCCGAATACTACACCTCGAGCAAGCGATACAACGACGCCCTAAAATCAATCAGCAAGCTCGACAGCTCATCGGTCGACCCGCTCTACTCGTTGCTCTATGCCAAAGGACAAGTGCTGGAGCACCTCAGACGCTACAAAGAGGCAACCTATAACTACTATCTTGCCTACGACACCCTACAAGGCGAATACAACAAGTCGATTCTGAGCGACTTCAGCCAATTCCAGGACATCTGTCACGAGCAGTATGTGGCACGCCTGCACAAAGAATACCTTGCGGAGCGGCAACGCAACAACATCATCTACACCTCGGTGTTCCTCGTCATAGCCCTCATCATGCTCGCCCTATTTGGCTACCATGTGCGCCGAAGCAGCATACTGGGGCACCACCTTGCACTCACCGAGCAACGCCTCCGCTCCGACGAGGCAGAACTGCTACAGCGTCAGGCAGTGCTGCGCGAAGCCCTCGAGAAGCACATGCAAAACGGCAGAATGAAATCGACATTCCTCTCAAACATGAGCCACGAAATACGCACCCCGCTCAATGCCATTGTGGGATTCAGCAACCTGCTTGTTGAAAATGCCGGCGACAACATTGAGCTGCGCGACTATGCCAACATCATCCGCACCAACTCCGACTCGCTGATGGTGCTCATCAACAACATCCTGTCGCTGGGCAGAATCGACTCGAACCGCGTGGTGCTCTCCTGGCAACGCGCCAACCTGATGAACATCATTGACAACGCCCTTGCTCCGTTCCAAGGCAAAACAGTGAAATCGATAGTCGACAGCCCAAGCCAAAACATCGAAATAGTAACCGACGTGATGCGCCTTGGAAACGTGTTTGGAAACGTCTATTCAAACGCCTTCAAATTCACCAAGCAGGGCCACGTGAAGACAATTGTCACCCTCGACGACAACAACGTGTACATCCGCATCGAGGACACCGGTATTGGCGTGCCCGACGACAAGAAAGAACTGATTTTTGAGCGATTCGAAAAAGTGGACACCTTCACTCCGGGCAGCGGCCTCGGTCTGTCGATTTGCCGCGAACTGCTCAAGCGAATGAGCGGAATCATCTATTGCGACAAGAATTACACCGACGGTCTTGCCATAGTAATACAATTTCCAAAAGTACCACACCAACCCGACGAATAGCCCTACACGATGACTATACGCTCCATCATAACAGCCCTACTGATTATGTGCTGCATCGAAGTGTGTGCCACCACCGAGCACTCGCTTCCTGCAATTTATGTCACTACCACCGACCTCAACTTCCGCAGCGGTCCCGGCAAGAGCTACAACAAGGTGACAACTCTGCCACGAGGCTCAGAAGTGAAGGTGACCGACCTGACACACAACAACTGGGCACGCGTGGAAATGAACGGCAACACCGAAGCATATTGCTATGCCAAATATCTGCAATACTCAGGACCGGTGCCATCGCCGCAAGCCGAGGCATCATCAAGTCCCACAAAGTCGCACGGACTCATTCCCACCATCATTGGCTGGGCGTGGACCATAATAGTGTGGGTTGTCGGAATCATTGTGGCACGCAAACTGCTGCTGTGGGGGGCTTCAATCATCAGCGTGCTGGCATATAAAATCTATTGGATAGTATGCCTGCCATTCTATTTCCTCAACTGGCTGCAGCGCTATGCCTCAAAGCCTTGGCGACTGTTCCTAAAATTCAACAGCGGCAACGACACGCGCAACAGCCAATTGCGGCAAACCCTCGAATGGGTGAAAATTCCGCTATACGTGGCCCTCACCCCGCTGCGCTTTGTCAACGCCGTATACTATAACATAGTGGTACACTGCTCGTTCGAGACGCTAAACTATGTGCTGGAAGTGCCCTATCCCAGCCACTATCGCGAAGGAGCGGACGGCGGCATCGGTTGGCTCATCTGGCTGCCATGGCGAATAATCAAGTATCCCGTTTGGCACGGCTCGCTCACATTCATCGAAAGCATCATCTGGACTATAGTCGACACCTTTGTGCCTGCCCTCACCCTCTATCACGGCACCGACACCACCGCCAGCGAAAGCATCACCCAAAGCCGCGGACGTGTGGGCAACAACAGCTGGCGCACCGAAGTGTGGAATGTTGGCGGCGGCAACTTTGCCGGCAATGGCATATATTTCGCGCCGGCTCGCTCCACTGCCTTGCACTATAGCGCCGGCTCGCTGATAGTTTGCCGCGTGAGCCTCGGCAGAGTGATTGACCTCGGCATTGCCCCCTACAACATCTTTCGCCAATGTGGCCACGCCGACGCTCTCGGCGCCACGCGATGGGGATTGAACAACGGCTACACCACCGGCGAATGGTGGCGTGCCGACTGCCGTTGGTGGGAATACTGCATGTACGACTGGAAGAACCGCTACAACCACTCGTGGCGAATCAGACCGCTCTACGTCCTCTCAATCGACGACGAGATGCTGCAGCGCATACCGGGCGGAATGCACCACTGGCTATTCCGCAAAATGGTGATAAACGACATAATAGACAGCTTCGGCAACCTCTTTAAATAAGCGGCAATAGGCAACCTCTGCGTCCGAAAAATGTGATTTTAGCACCAAGATTCGCCCGAAAAATGTGATTTTAGCACCAAAATTCATCCGAAAAATGTGATTTCTGTACCGAAAATCGTCCGAAAAATGTGATTTTTACGCCGAAATTAGCCCGAAAAATGTGATTTTCGCACCAAAAACCATCCGAAAAATGTGATTTTTACACCAAAATTCATCCGAAAAATGTGATAAATGTAGGGTTCAACGGCAGCATTTACACTTTCCCGTATTTCCTCACTTTCCTGCTGAAGCGCTACCTGCGAGAGAGCGCTCGGTGAACCGCCAAAGGGCGTGGGTGTGTTGCATCTGTGAGAATTTATTTGTAGATTTGCGTAGCTTTAACTCACGACTAAATATTAACGACATAAAATGAAAACTCTCATTACGATGGCTGCTGTGCTTATTGCAAGCGTTGGCGCGCAGGCGCAAAAACTGTTCTCGCTCGAAGATTTGAATTTCGGCGGCAAAAACTATAAACAAATGACGCCCGAGCGCATCGATGCGCGCTGGTATGGCAACGACCTTATCCTCAAAGAAAACGATTCCTACTTCCGATACAACCTCGCCAACGGCACCAAGGTGGCAGCCGAGGCACCTGCTCAAAACAGCGAAAAGGCGCCCGAAGGGTTCCGCGTGCTTGAGTGGAACGGTGCCGGCAAGGTATGGGCGTTGCTCAAGGACGACAACCTGTATGTGCAGGCTGTCGGCGGCGAGATGCGGCAGCTCAGCACCGACGGCTCACGCGAGATTGTCTACGGCCAAAGCGTGCATCGCAACGAGTTTGGCATCTACAAGGGCACTTTCTTCTCGCCCGACGGCAAGCAGCTGGCGTTCTACCGCATGGACCAATCGATGGTGACCGACTATCCGCAGGTCAACACTTTTGAGCGCGTGGCTGCCTACGCCCCCGACAAATATCCTATGGCTGGAATGACCTCGCATAAGGTCACCATAGGCATCGCCGACGTGGCAACGGGTGCTGTACGCTATCTCGACCTTGGCGATGTCACCGACCGCTATTTCACCAACATTGCTTGGTCGCCCGACGGCTCCACGCTTTATCTCATCGAGGTGAACCGCGACCAGACCGATGCTCACCTCGACGCCTATTCTGCCGCCTCGGGCAAAAAACTACGCACCCTCTACAGCGAACACAACGACCGCTATGTGGAACCGCTGCACCCAATCCAATTCTTGCCATGGGACAGCTCGAAATTCATCTACTGGAGCCAGCAGGATGGTTTTATGCACCTCTATGTGATGGACACCGAGGGCAACATCGTGCGCCAGCTCACCAAAGGCAACTGGGTGGTCGACGCTATAGTGGGGTTCAACGCCAAGGCAAAAAGCGTGATTTATGTGGCAAACGAAATCAATCCGCTGCAGATGAACATCTTCAGCGTGAATGTAGATAAAGGCACACGCCGCTGCCTCGACAACAAGCTTGGCGTGCATAGCGCAACCCTAAGCGCCGACGGGGCTTATCTGCTCGACAGCTGGAGCGAACCCGAGGTGCCTCGAGCCTATGCCATCACCAACACACGCACAGGCAAGCGCGTGGAGATTCACCGCAGTGCCGACCCCTGGCAAGGCTATCAGGTGCCCATCTTCACTTCGGGCAGCATAAAAGCCAACGACGGTGTCACCGACCTATATTGGCGCATGGTTAAGCCCGCCGACTTCGACCCCGCCAAGAAATATCCTACGGTGGTTTATGTCTACGGCGGTCCGCACGCCCACAACGTGGCTGCTTCGTGGCATTGGATGTCGCGCTCGTGGGAGACCTATATGGCTCAAAACGGATTCATAGTATTCATCCTCGACAACCGTGGCAGCGAAAACCGCGGTTTGGCGTTCGAGCAAGCCACTTTCCGCCAGCTCGGCCAGATTGAGATGCAGGACCAGATGCAAGGTGTTGACTACCTTAAGTCGCTGCCGTATGTCGACGCTTCGCGCCTTGGCGTGCACGGCTGGAGCTTTGGCGGCTTCATGACCATCTCGCTCATGACCAACTATCCCGACGTGTTCAAAGTGGGGGTTGCCGGCGGTCCGGTTATCGACTGGAAATGGTATGAAGTGATGTATGGCGAACGCTATATGGACACCCCGCAAACCAATCCCGAGGGCTACGAGAAGACATCGCTGCTGAACCGCGCCGCCGACCTCAAGGGACGCCTGCTCGTAATCACCGGCATGAACGACAACACTGTGGTGCCGCAGCACTGCCTGATGTTCCTCAACGCCTGCGCCGAAGCCGGCACCTACCCCGACTTCCTCGCTTATCCGGGCGAAGAGCACAACATGCGCGGCCACAAGAGCGTGCACCTGCACGAAAAAATCACCCGCTACTTTCAAGACTTTCTCAAGTGATGCCATCAGCAGCCCACGTTAACGCCACACCCACCCTGATAGTAATCACCGGACCCACCGGTGTGGGCAAGACTGCCACCGCCATTGCTGTGGCTCGGGCGTTGGGCGCCCACATCATCTCTGCCGACTCAAGGCAAATCTATCGCGGAATACCCATTGGCACCGCGGCTCCCACTGCCGAGCAGCTGGCTGCTGTGCCTCACCACTTTGTGCAGTTCAAGAATCTCGACGAATACTACAGCGCCGCCCAGTTTGAGGACGATGTAATGCAGCTGCTTCCACGTTTGTTCAATAGCAGTGCCTACGCAGTGATGTGCGGCGGCTCGATGATGTATGTCGACGCCGTATGCCGCGGCATCGACCTCATCCCCACCATCTCCCCCGAGGTGCGCGAAGCCACGTTGCAGCTCTATCAATCCGAAGGGCTCGACGGGCTGCTCGCCCGCCTGCAAGCCACCGACCCGCAGTATTATGCCATCGTCGACCGCCAAAACGCCAAACGCGTAATCCACGCCATCGAAATCATCACCCAAGCAGGGGTCACCTACACCTCGCTGCGCCGCGGCACCGCCAAGCAGCGCCCCTTCCGCATCGTAAAGGTAGCCCTCAACCTGCCGCGTGAGCAGCTGTTCGAGCGCATCAACGCCCGAGTGCTGCAGATGATTGACATGGGGCTCGAACAAGAAGCCCGCAGCGTGTATCACCTGCGCCACCTCAACTCGCTTAACACCGTGGGATTCAAGGAGATGTTTGCCTATTTCGACGGCACAATGGACCGCGACACTGCCATCGCACGCATTCAGAAAAACACTCGCGTCTATGCCAAAAAACAACTCACATGGCACGCCAAAGACCCCTCAATCGTATGGCTCACGCCCGACGATGCCCACACCGCAATACTAAACCTCGTTGAGCGGCACAAGCGTTAATATATATTAATTTTTGCTTATTATAGGGCACTACGATTCAATTATTGTTATTACCTTTGCACTGCGCAACTCGGCCAGGGTCTCACCTTGCAGGCTCGTAAAATACAGGGTGAAGAAAGACTAAAAAATTAATTATTTATTTATTGTATGAACAAACAAAGAGTAGAGCTGCTGCTTGCGGCGGTGCTCTTGCTGCCTTGTGCCGGTCGTGCCCAAAACACTGTGTCGTTGGAGCAACTGTGGGCTTTGGCGGATGAGCAAGTCACAAGCCTGAAAATAGAGCGGGCAGCAGTGGAGAGCGCTGAGCACGATGTGGCAGTGAATGCTGCAGGCAGGCTGCCGGACATCAGCACCGAATTGAGCGTTGGATATCTTGGCGATGGAGTGCTTTTCAATCGCGACTACACCAATTCGATGCACATCGACAATCCCCATTTCACCAACAATTTCGCCCTCCGCGCCCAACAGACAATCTATTCGGGCGGCGCAGTGAGCGCCGGCATCGACATTGCCAAACTAAATCGTGAAATGGCAAAACTGAACTATGCCACCAACCGCGAGGAGGTGCGATTTGTGATTGCTTCGCATTACCTCGACTTATGCCGGATGCAAAACCGCATGAAGGTGGTGGAGAAAAACATTGCGCTCACGCAAGACATTCTGCGAAACATCAACTCACGGTACAACAATGGCACGGCACTGAAAACCGACATAATGCGCTACGAATTGCAATTGGAGGCTCTGCAGCTCAACCAAATCAAACTGCTTGATGCCAAAAAGACTATCAGTCACACTCTCGCCACCCTCTTGCACCTCAATGCCGACACGCTGCTCACCGCCGACTTTGGCACAGTGGACGGCAACCGGCAGCTGCTGTACAGCGAGGAGCAGTGGCAACAACTAGCGCTGAACAACAACCGGGCAAAGCAATCGCAACTGGCGGTAGACCTCAGCGAAAAACAGCTGAAACTGCAGCGCAGCGAGTTGCTGCCCAAGGTGGCTGCCGTGGCGGAGATGCACCTCGACGGACCAATCACCACCGAAGTGCCCGTGCTCGACAAAAACATCGCCTATTGGTTTGCCGGCATCGGGGTGAGCTACAATCTGTCGGCACTCTACAAAAGCAACCGCAAGGTGAGCAAAGCCAAATCGCAACTGGTGATGAACCGCGAAGCGCAAAACCTCACCTTGGAAACGATAAAGAATGCCGTGCACAGCACCTACATCGACTATCTGACGGCTTACAAGGAACTGGATACACAACGCAAGTCGGTGGAATTGGCAAATGCCAACTACCTTGTGGTGGAAAAGCGTTACAACAACGGATTGGCGCTGCTCACCGACATGCTCGATGCCTCGAACACCAAACTTGCTGCCGAAACCGGCGAGGCTGATGCCGAAATCAACATTGCTTATTATCAACTCAAACTGAAATATCTATCGCATACATTATGAAACGTACTACCAAACGCATTATATACAACATTGTGGTGTTTTCGTTGCTTGCCGTGGGGCTGGCAATCGTCTGCCACCGTTTTCTGCATTTCGGCAACGTGGAATATACCGACAACGCCGCCGTTTGCCAACACATCACCTCGGTGAACACTCGCGTTGCGGGCTTCATCAAGCAGATTCGATTCGAAGAAAACCAGCAGGTGCACGCCGGCGACACGCTGGTGATTATCGAGGATGCCGAATTCCGTATGCTTCTGGCGCAAGCACAAGCCGAACTTGCCAATGCCTTGGCATCGCGACGAATCACCAAGGCAGGCATCACCACCTCAACAAGCAACGTCGCCGTGAGCGACGCCTCGATTGGCGAACAACAGGCTTTGCTCGACAATGCCAAACGCGAATATGACCGCTACTCGCAGCTGTACAACGACGGGGCTGTAACCCGCCAGCAATACGACAACATGCTATCGGCATACCGGGCTGCACAGGCACGATATGAGCGGGCTGCCCGCAGCAAAACGGCTGCAGCCAATGTCAAGGCCGAGCACAACATCGGGCTCGACCGCAGCGAGGCAGGCATCGCCCTGTGCGAGGCAAGGGTAGATTTGGCAAAGCTGAACCTCTCGTATTGCGCTATCGTTGCCACTTGCGACGGAGTAACAGGACGCAAAACCATCCACGAGGGACAACTGGTGCAAGTGGGACAAACGATGGTCGACATTGTGGACACCAACGAGATGTGGGTGCAAGCCAACTACCGCGAATCGCAGTTGGCAAACATTCGCGTGGGTGCCAAGGTGAGAATGAGCGTCGATGCCGTTCCCGGAGTCGACTATGTGGGCGTGGTGGAATCGCTGTCGAACGCCACCGGCTCGGCGTTTTCGATGATGCCGCACGACAATGCCACAGGCAACTTTGTAAAAATCGAACAACGCCTGCCTGTGCGAATAGCGTTGAAGGGCAACGACCCCGCCAACCTGCAACTGCTCAAGGCAGGATATAATGTGGAATGTGAAGTGCTGAAGCAATGAATGTTCCCCCAACATTTGCCATGCCCATGATTAAGGACTTTGTGCCAAAGCCCTTACGACCGTGGATTTATGTGTGCATAGCATTGTGCTTTCAGGTGTCGGGTGCCCGCTATCTTGGCGCTCTCAACGAGCTGATAGGCGCTAATGCCGAGATGCGCGAGGACGTGCTGATGTGCCTGTACTGCAACCTCGCCGGCATGGCGATATGGTTCCCCATGCTCTTCAGAATGAAGTTCCGCTTCACCAACAAGACGCTGCTCACCGGGGCGTCGATAGTGGTGATTGTAACCAACCTGCTCATCGGCTACGTCACTTGGCTGCCTCTGCTGTGGCTGCTGTGCCTGCTTGAGGGCATTGCAAAGATTCAAGGCACATTCGAGTGTATGTCGAACATACAGCTGTGGATGACTCCCAAGCGCGACATGACGGTGTTCTTTCCTCTGCTGCACGTCATCCTCCTCACCGGCATAAACAGCCAGGACTACCTGGCGGCGCACTTCACGGTGTGGGGCGACTGGCGACTGATGCATTGGCTGGTGATTGGGCTGCATCTGGCGGTGCTCACATTTCTGTGCACCTGCGTGCGCCACTTCAGGATAATGAAGCTGCCGCTGTATGGCATCGACTGGACGGGGATGGTGCTGTGGGCAGCGTTGCTGGTGCAAATGGCTTATTTGCTCGACTATGCCGACTGGTATTCCTGGTTTAACCACGACACAATGTGGTATCTCACCGGCAGCATCTGCATCACGCTTGCACTTATCATGCATCGCATGATGCACGTGCGCCACCCCTATATCAACCCGCGCGTGTTCAGCGGCTTCCGATATGTGAAGCCCATTTTCCTGCTCATCTGCTTTGTTGAGTGTCTGTTTGGCACCGAGCATATCCTGGAGGAAATATTCATGGAGGAGGTGGTGCATTATTCCACCATCACCAACGCCGGGCTTTGCCTGCCGGTGTGGATAGGCAACATGTGCGGATGTGTGTTTTCGCTGGTGTGGCTGCAAAAGGTGATGCGTATGTCGTTTATCCGGCTGGGCATAATTGGCAGCATAGCGTTGCTGTGCTACCTGGCTATGATGTACCACATCGTGTCGCCTGACATCAGCATACACATGCTTTACCTGCCGCTGTTTTGCCGAGGATTTGCCTACACCACCCTCAGCATCGTGTTCATGGCGTCGCTGAACCAGGTGATGGATTTCAACCACTTCTTCCAGGGGCTGAGCGTGTTCAACATGATTCATATGGTGATTGGCGGCTGCCTGGGCTGCGCCGTCTATGCCAAATTGTTCGGGTGGTATGTGGCTGACGGCTTTGCACGCTATCTTGCGCCTGCGTTGTGGATGCACAGCGCTGCACCGCTCGATGCCGACGCGCTGCTCCCCAACATGCTGTTGCTTGGCATCAAGGCGGTTTACGGTTGGGCTTGCTACGGATGCATTGCGCTGATATTGGGATTCCTGCTGTTCGACTCGCCTATACGGCGTCACCGCTCCTACATGCTGCCATGGCATTTTGTGGGCAAGATGCTCAAGCGTTACTACAGTTTGGAGAAATAGCGATTCCTACAATTCGCCACGCCGGATGGCTTCCATTATGGCTGCCGGAGGCTGTTGGTGCTCCAATTGCCGTTTCATATAGTCCATATATGGTGCCACATGCTCAAAAAAGCGGCGATAGCCTTGGCACAGATAGTTCAGCCCCGGCTCGCCTGTGGCGGTGTGGATGATGCGATTCTTGGGGCACTCGCCGTTGCACGCAAACAGCCATCGGCACTCACGGCATTGCTGCGGCAGGGTGCTGCGTTTGGCTTCGCCAAAGGCTTGCTGCTGAGGGCTGTACATCATTTCCACCAGCGAGGAGGTGTGTATGTTGCCCAGACGGTATTCGGGAAAGACGTAGTGGTCGCAGCTGTAAACGTCGCCGTTATGCTCCATCACGCCGGCATGGCCGCAGGTCTTCGCCAGGGTGCATACGCCGGGCTGTTCGCCCACCCAGTTGGCGAGTGTGCTGTCGAACATCTGAACAAAGTAGTTTCCCACGTCGGTTCGCACCCATTCGTCGAAGATGGCGCACAGAAAGTCGCCCCATTGCTTGGCAGTGACCGAGAATTCAGCCACAGGGTCGCCCGTATGGCATGGTGCTGCAAGGTGCCGTCCGTCGGCATGGCGGTGGATGCGTTCCACTATGGGGGCGAACTGAATGTAGTGGCAGCCTATCTCTTTAAAGAAACGATAGAACTCCAGCGGATAGTCGGCGTTATAGTCGTTCACCACCGCCATTGCGTTCCATTGCACGCCGTAACGGTTGAGGCGTTCGATGCCTTGCATCACCTTGCGCCACGAGGGACCGCCGCCGGCGGTGCGCCGATATTCGTCGTGAAACTCCTGTGGCCCGTCAATCGACACGCCCACCAGCCAACCCTCGTCGGCAAGAAACCTACACCACTCGTCGGTGAGCAGTGTGGCGTTGGTCTGCAGGCAGTTGTCAATCACGCGTCCGCGGGCATATTGCCGTTGCAGCTCCACAGCCCGCCGATAGAACGACAGCGGGCGCATGAGCGTCTCGCCGCCGTGCCATGTGAACAGCACCTGCTGCATGGTTTGCGAGTTGATGTATTGGTCAATAAACCGCTCAAGCAGTTCGTCGCTCATCACACCCCCTTTTGAGGCATCGTAGAGGCACGATTTTTCGAGGTAGTAGCAATAGGAGCAACGCAGGTTGCAGCGTGCACCTGCGGGCTTGAGCATCACATATAGCGGACGGGCAAAGGGGTCGAATATCTGTGGCATGGCAGTCTCGTTCGGAGCAGCGGGTTATTCGTTGTCGCAAGGCTGTTCAACCTCGCCGCCGATGATAAACAGCGAGAAGTTCACACTGCCGTAGGAGCGGTGTTGGTGGAAGTGTGGCAGCTGCGAGAAGTCGTAAGCCTTGCTATGTTCCATCACAAACAATGTGCCGGGCTTCACCAGCTTCGAAGCAAGAATCTTGCCGGGAATCTCGACGAAGTTTGGCAGGTCGTAAGGCGGGTCGACGAAAATCACGTCGAACGCCCGGCTTGTCGACTCGATGAAGCGAAACACGTCGCCCTTAATGAGCGTCATATTCTTCACGGCAAGCATATCGCGCACCTTGCGTATGAAGTTGAACTGTGTGTGACTCTTTTCAACGGTGGTCACCGAGGCACATTCGCGCGAGAGAAACTCAAAGCTTATGGCACCGGTTCCGGCAAAGAGGTCGAGGGCGTCGGCGCCTTCAAGGTCGATGAGGTTTTCAATCACGTTGAATATGTTTTCGCGGGCGAAGTCGGTGGTAGGACGTGCTGTGATGTTGTTTGGCACATCGAAGCGTCGACGCCCGAATTTTCCTCTTATTATTCGCATAGGGCAAGCAAGATTAGTGGATAAGGCGCCTTCACGGCATCGTGACCGATGCGCATGGCGGCAGCCGGGAATATGGTTGGCATCACATAGTTGATGTATTTGCGCAGGATGGGCGTCAGCTGGTCGCGCTGCGACTTGTCGCCCGCCATCTGCACCTCGTCGGCAAGCGGGTCGAGCCCGAAACTTTGCCATGCGTTCAGCACATAGTAGGCGGCATCGTCGGGACTGCGATAGTCGAAAGTGTTAGCCATCAGCAGACGGCCTTTGCCAAAGATGCACATGCGCATACGCTCTCCATCGAGATGAAGAAACATGCGCTGCAGCGACGTCTGTTGCTGCTTCGAGGCAAAGTATTCGCACATAGGCATCAGGCTGTGCACAATGGGCGAACTGAAAAACGTACGCTGAAGAAAACTCTTTACGCCTCGTGGCAACTCAAAGGCGATGGCGGCACCGCAACGAGGCAGCGAGCACACTGCCATGTCGCCTTCGGCATCGGGCAGCGACGCCGCAAACGCCTCGGCAGCCAAATCGTCGTCGGCAGCCACCTCGGCAGGCAACAGCACAAACCGGCTGCTCTCGCACACCACCCGCACCGAACCGTAAGGCTTCAGCAACAACTGATGGTCGTAGATGCAATTCTCAATGCTCTTGAGATAGTTGCCGAAACTCATGTCGAGGGCAATGGTGCCCCACATCAGCGAATCGGTTTGAGCACGTGTGAATATGGCATAACTGATGCTCTCGGCACCAAGCCACAGATGCATGGTCCATAGTTCGGGATGCTGAATGTCGCGGTCGTCAGCATCAAGGGTTGGTATAGTGCTGCTCATAATCTGGTGTGTAGTATGCTATTTAGGGCAAGGCGATGTGGTCAAACATCCCCTACCCCGATGGTTTAATCATTATTCATTCACCCGGGCAAAGCCTCGGTTTGCGGTGCGCCGTCGGGGCATAGCAGTTGCTCGCCTGCCAACGGCTCACCACAAAGTTACTGAAAATCTTCGGAAAACGCCAAATAGCGCACCATTCTTTAATAAATGCCGCCGAATATCACACCCCCCTCGCAGGTTATCCGCAATGGAAATATCGCTCCACAAGCTGCTGCATGGCAGTGAGGTTGCCCGATATGTCGTGGCGCAGAGTGCTGTCGTTATACGCCTTAAGCTCGCCGATAATGCCGTCAATCATCTGCGGTGAGAACACGCCATACTGCTCGTAGATGGCACGCTGATTGGCAAGGCACTGTGCCGAAGCAGCGCAGCTGTCGGGCAGCTGCTTGAGAGTGCGCAGACGGTCGGAATGCTCGTTGCTATGAATGTTCACGTCGACATAAGTGTGCTTTGCCACCACAAGACCGTCGCTCATCTCCAGACCGTGACGGCATGCCACTGCCAGACCTGCCATCAGCGTGTAGGTTTCGGCAGAGCCGTCGGGCGAGCGCATCTCAAAGGTTTGCTTCATCGAGCGGTCGCGCAAGGTGGTATCTTCAAGCTGATTGGCAAGCTGACACATATCGGTGGCACGCTGCCATCCCAGCGGCACGCGCACCAGCGTAGAGCGGTTCATATCACCCCAGCAGATGTTGGTGGGCGCTTCTTGATGCGGCACGAGGCGAAAATAGGAGGTAGGTGTCTTGTTGCCGAATGCCGTGATTGACGGAGCCAGTTCCATGAGTCCGGCAATGGCGCGGCGAGCGATATCGCTAAGGGTGCCATCGGCGTTCACCATCATGCTCTTGCCGTCGCGCACCATGCGCATGTGTATGTGCATCCCCGAACCCGCCTTGCCGGTGGTGATTTTCGGAGCAAACGTCACGGTGAAACCGCGGCGCTGTGCCTCTTTGCGTATAATCCACTTGGCAAGCACCAGCTGGTCGGCAGCATCCTCGGCATACACCGGCAGGAATTCTATCTCGTTTTGCTCGTACAGATTGCCACCGTGGGTGAATGTCCCCACCTCGCTATGCCCGTATTTGATTTTTCCGCCTGCCTGTGCAATGTAGGTCATGCATTGCTGGCGGAAGTCGCCAAACTTGGCAAACGGTCCCGACTCGTGATAGCCGCGCTGGTCGGCAGCGGGGAACGAGCCATCGTCGGGCGCAACCACATAGTATTCCAGTTCGCCCATGCACTGAAACTCCATTCCTGTCACCTCGTGGAATGCACAGCAAGCGCGGTGCAGTGTCTGTATGGGCGCTGCATCGAAGGGTTGGCCGTCCTTGTCGAAATAGGTGCACAGCATTGCGAGGGTGGGAATCTCGCTAAACGGGTCGACAAACGCCGTCTTGAAACGCGGCAGCACATACAGGTCGCTGCGTTCGGCATTGACAAACGAAAACAGGCTCGAGCCATCTACGCGCTCGCCACACGACAGTATGGTGTCGAGATAGTCGAGGCTGCTGAGCACAAAGTTCAGGGTTTTTAACCTGCCGTCGCCGGCAGGATACATGAAATTTACCATACGAATGTCGTTGTCGACAATATATTTGATGATGTCAGCCTTTGTGAATTTATCGCTGGCTTTCCCTAAATATGCCTCCACCTTGTTGAGGCTGAAAGAGTGTTGTGTATTCATTGCAGTTCGTTTAGTGTTTTTTAATTAGTAGGTTAATGTCGTTATTTAGGTTATGTAGTTATGGCAAAGATAAACATATTGCCAAAGGTTTCACACAGAATGTGTGTTATATGTTGTTAAAATCAAGTGTCAAATTGTTCGCAAAAGCTGGTCGACAGCGCGCAAAACAGTCCATCGAAGCCCGCTAATACCCCTCATATCCAAGCATCTTGCTTGCAAAATGCCAAAAAGAAGTAGATGGCGCACCACTCTCAATGCAGTGCTATTGCACATCCGGCATCAAGCCCATGCGCGTTGCATCACGCCCCACCCAAAGCCAAGGTTTTGCAGCACGGAACTGCGAGCCCGCAATATACCTAAAGTCTTATTTTATGGTATTTATTTCGTCAAATAGTGGGAAAAACAAAAAATATACTATATCTTTGCCAATGGAGAACACCATATTTCACTTAACTCCACAACTTAAACAAAACTGCAACTGACCAAAAAAAATGATATATATATGGAAAATGTTCATGTAGTTATTATGGCAGGAGGCGACGGAAAACGCCTATGGCCTGTTAGTAATCAATCGACCCCAAAACAGTTTGTGGATGTTTTCGGCTGCGGCCGCACCCTCATTCAGCTCACATTCGACCGTTTGAAATCGATTTGCCCGGAACGCAACTTCTGGGTGGTGACCTCGAGCGAATATGCCGACGTGGTGCGCGAACAACTGCCACAGCTGCGCGACGACCACATCCTGCTTGAACCCGTGAGCAAAAACACCGCTGCCGCCACCGCATATTTCACATGGAAAATTAAGGCTGTAGCACCAAATGCCATGGTGGTGCTCACCAACAGCGACCAGATGGTTACCAACTACGACTACTTTGCTAACACCATCAACGAGTCGATTGACTTCGCATCGAAAAACAATGCGCTGGTGACTGTGGGCATCAAACCCACTCGCGACGAGATACACGGATTCTTTGAAGTGGCTGCCACGCCAAGCGAAGGAAACATCTACAAGGTGGAACGCTATATGGGCCGCCCCGAAGCCGACAAACTGAAAGAATTCATGGATAACGAACGTGCCTATTGGAACACCAGCATAATGGTGGCTTCGGTGAATGTATTCGAAAATTCGTTCCGCAAATATGCTCCCTCAATGGCTGAGAAGTTCGACACCCTCACCCCTGCCCTATTCTCGCCACGCGAACAATATATGCTCGCCGAGGTGATGGACACCGTGGAAGCTATCTCCTACGAGCGTCTGGTGCTGCAATTCTCACCAAACATCTATCTGTTCTGCGCCGACATGGGTTGGAGCGACCTTGGACGCTGGAGCGACCTGCTGCCGTTTGTGTCGATGGCTCGCTATGGCAACCTCAAGGTGGGCAACGTGAAGGCGTTCAACTGCAAAAACTGCATCATCGAGGTGCCCGACGCCAAGGTGGCTGTGGTGGACGGATTGGAAAACTTTGTTGTGGCTGAAAAGGATGGCTCACTGCTCATCTGTCGCCTCGACAACGTGAAGATGATTAAGGAATGGTCGGCTGAAATCGAGAAACCGCAACTCGACTAACCAACCATTTAAAACAGATACTTTTTAGAGGCTGTGTCAATTCCTTATTTTGACACAGCCTCTATTGCGATATAAAATTGGCTATCGTGCCTTGTAGGGGCGTATTGCATAGCCCATCATCAACGCAAGGTTATCGTGGGGCGAGTGGTTGTAATTCGCATCCTATACGGACGCTATTTCGGGGGTGGCGTTGTATCCGTGGGTTACGCTATCGCTCACCCACGGCTAAATACCGTCGACATCCTGCCTCCGGGGTCACGTCCTTCGGACGTCCATTCCGCCGATGGCATTATCCTGGTCGTTGTGGTGGGTGGATGCGATGACATGCGAAGCATGTGAGGCCGAGACGCAGGCGAGGCTTATAGCCCGGGGTAAGCGAAGCGCAACCCCGGGTATCCATCACATCCCACCTCCCTGCATCCGTATAGGATGCGAATTACATATCATCCCAGGTCCCACAACCGCCTGTTAGGGCGGCATTGATTATGTGCCTGAAGGTGACCACGCGATATTAACCGCGGAGCGGTTACAACTTCAATAACCCCACATTGGCGCCGCAGGCGACTATGTGGGGACATGACGCTCCCCCACCACCCACAACCGCGGCGCGGTTGCAGACCCGGCCGCCCAGCTTACGATTTACATGGCGGATGAAATGCCATCGCGATGGCAAACCATTCTCTATGCCGCTGCCGACACACAGAATGTCGGAGACCATGACGGAGATGTGTCGGAGACAAAACTCACTGAACGTCAGCAGAAAATACTCAATCTCATCAAAGAATCTCCGACAATAACAGGCAAACAGATGTCGGTGACTTTGTCGGTGAGCCAGCGCACCATCGAGCGTGACCTCTCTGCTTTGCAGAAGCTTGGTGTTTTGAAGCGTGAAGGCAAAGATAATAATGGCAAGTGGGTAGTAGTGAAGAATAATGTCAACTGATATTATGAACCGCCAATACGGGCGGCATTGATTATGTGCCTGAAGGTGACCACGCGATATTAACCGCGGAGCGGTTACAACTTCAATAACCCCACATTGGCGCCGCAGGCGACTATGTGGGGACACGCGGACATCCCCACCATCTACAACCGCGGCGCGGTTGCAGACCCGGCGCATCTGGTTATGATTCACATTGTGGGTGATATGCCATCAGAGATGGCAAACTATGCTTAACCGCAGGTGGAGCGAAGCGTAACCTGCGGAAATCGGATGCATCACATTTGTTCGGCGTCGAAGATGTCGAACATTATTGTACCTCTTCGAGGCAAATATTACGGGGTGCACTTTCCGCAGGCTGCACCCCAAAGGGGCTTGCCAGCGGTTAAGCATGATTCAGCGCCTTCGGCGCTTCTTCGTCGGCCGACCCCACGCATGTAGGGGTGTATCGCATATAATACAAATTATCTGAATCTGCAACCGCTCCGCGGTTGTGTTTATTGGGGTTACTGCCGCTATCCCCACGTAGCCGATTGCGCTTCGCTTATCGTCAACATGGGGTTATTGAGGTTGCAACCGTTCCACGGTTGTACGGGCGGAACGGGTTATCGTGGACCTCGTGGGGCGGTTACCTGTAGGGGCGTATTGCATACGCCCGGCATCACCGAAAGTGTATCACGGGGCTGTTGTTGTTGTAATTCGCGTCCTATACGGACGCTATTTCGGGAGTGGCGTTGTATCCGTGGGTTACGCTATCACTCACCCACGGCTAAATCCCGTCGACATTCTGCCTCCAAAAGGATGCTGTCAACATGTATTTCATTCATTTCACCATTTAAATAGAAGTGCCCTTCACTTTTATATAATTTAAAGTGAGACTGAGCCTGTATATTAAGCACACAAAGAATGATGCTTAAAAAGACCATGCCTACATTTTTAGCAGATTTATTAATAATGATTTTATGGCACAGTTGCAAATATCCGTGGCTTATTTTTGTAGTATAGGTCTATATTTT
>JBJECX010000060.1:0-26534 GCA_051871535.1 Muribaculaceae bacterium
CCGAGACGCAGGCGAGGCATATAGCCCGGGGTAAGCGAAGCGCAACCCCGGGTATTCATCATCCCCACCAACCCGGCATCCGTATAGGATGCGAATTATCTGAATCTGCAACCGCTCCGCGGTTGTGCATCGGATGTTTCGTTTGTGTGCGTATTCAATACGCCCCCTACATTTGTGCCGTCATCACCACCCCGATATACGACGATATTAACCGCGGTGGGAGAGGGAAAAAAGACAAGGGATACCTGCATTGAATAATCGCGGGTATCCCTCGTAGATTAGTAAAGTTTTATATCCTATATTATTGTGTCGTAAAGTACATTGCAAAGGTAACTTTTGTAAATAAATTGAAATGTCTAATTCGTCCAAATACTTGTCTAATTGATAAATCTTGATGTATAATTTGTTGATTTAGACAATTCACTTACCGCAAAATATAGGATTCCCGTGCCGGCAGTTACGGTTGTCGGCACTAAATGTGGGGTTTTCGCATTTGGGTGTTTAGGTTGTTGACGGCGTCACTCGCACGAGGCTTCGCTTATGTTGTGCTCAGCCCATTCTCTGGGCGACATGCCCGTTTTGCTGCGGAAAATGTTGTAGAGTTGGGCGTGCGATGAGAATCCGCATTCGGCAGAGATTGCCTCGTTGCTATATTCAGGATGCTCGAGCATCAGCCGCTTTGCCTCTTTGAAGCGCAAATCGGAAAGCCAGATGCGGAACGAGCAGTTGTGGTGTTGACCGAGGTGAAGCGATAGTTCGTGCCTTTCGATGTTTATTTGCTGCGACAGGGCGGTGATGGTGATGCTGCTGTCGCGGAAGCCTTTTTCGGCACACCAATTGTTGATGGCTTCGGCAATGATGCGCGAACGATTGTCGGAGAGCTTTTGCGGCACCGGCTGCCCGCCAGGTTCATATAGGCTGGAGTCCTCGTTGTTGAGCAGACTTTTCATGGGTTGCAGATTGTGCCCGAGTGCCAAAAACGAGGTGACGAAAAGCACCATCGCAATCAGGAAAAAAGGAGCTGCAATTATGAGCAGTGTGCGTGAAAAGATGGTGAAACTTGTCATTAAAGATGCGCCGGAAAGGATGATGAATGTCGCGTGGGTGTAGTTGATGTAGGTGTGCACGTCGCCGCCTATTTCCTGGTTGATGATTTTCTGCTTTTTGGTTTTGATTATCCAGAGTATTGCTACAGCAGCGATGATGTATGCCTCCAGCACCAGCAGCATGATGTGCGATTCGGTGTTGAGATGCATATTGCCCTTGATGAGATAGCCTACACCGAAGATGGCAAGAATCAGCAGATAGGTGACTATGCTTGCCACGCGGTAACGGAAACGGTTGCGTCGGTTGCACTCGAGATGGAAGATGGAGTAGGTGATTAGGATAGCCACCGGGGCATAGAACAGTATGTTCACCGTGGCGGCTATGTCGTCGCCTTGGTCGCGCAATCCCAATGCCATCTGCAGCACATAGTGTGAGGCAAGCAGAAACATGGCAAACACCATAATCCATCGCGATGTTTCGAAGGTTTCGTTAATCCATTTCACGTGAAAGTGCGATATCACCAATACGAGCATCAGTATTGTCGTGGTAACAAAGCAAGCGTTTTGTATAAGAAGTATGTCGGGCATGTTGTTGCAATTTTGTCGGTCTGCCCCCGAAAACGGCATCTGATGACACTTGTCGGAGCCTGTTTGTCGGGTTTGAAAAAGAATGGAATGAATAATACATTGCAAAGTTAAGAATTATAGTGAAATGTGCAAAGTATTTAGATGCCGGAAGTGTTCAAAAAACAGGTGATATTTGCATAAATGAAAAATTTGCACTTACTTTGCCACTCAAACCTTTCTTTACCAATATATTTAGCACTTGTTCTAAACTTACCACACCGTAACTATCTGATGCATACCGACGTAAAACAGCTGTTATACAGCATGGCGGAAGGCGACGAAAGGGCATATAAGACGCTGTTTTATATGTATTATCCTCGTGTTCGTGCCTTTGCGCTGGGTATGCTCAAGAACGGTGACGATGCCGACGACTTGGCGCAGATGGTGATGATGAAGGTTTGGCTGAAGCGCGATTTGTTCTATGAGGTCGAAAACTTCGACTCGTATATGTTCCGGCTCACCAAGAACTCCGTGCTGAATTTCATTGCCTCGAAGCGAGTCGAATTTGCCGAACTTGCCGACGACCTTGTCGACAACCGGTGCTGTGATTAAAACTCCGGTGGGCAATTTCACCAGCCTCGATGCCACTAAGACAATCAAAACCACCGCTCCTACAACCAAAGCGATTCAAGTGAAATTTGCCATTGACAACTCGCTTATTGAGGCTTATAACGAAAAGAACAATACCGAGTATGTGGCGGCTCCTGACGGAATCTTCACTCTCAGCACCGACCGGCTCACCATCGAAGCCGACACAACGGCATCGAAAGAGGGTATTGGGCTTGTCATCAGCGAAGCGGGTGTAGAGCAACTGCAGCCGGGCAACGAATATCTGGTGCCTGTGGTGATTGCCGGCAGCGACGACGACAATTTCCGCCCAAGTTCGAATGTGGGCTTTGCCTACTATCTGGTGTCGGTAACTCAAAAACTGGTTAACGAAGAAGGCTCGCTCGACGGCTTGACTCTGCTCGACAAGACCGGCTGGACCGTTTCATGCACCGACGCCGGTGCCACCAACCTGCAGAACATAGTTGACGGCAACAATTCCACCTATGCAAGATTCTCGCGTGGCGACAATCACGAGATTGTGGTAGACCTTGGCGGCGAGACGGCATTCATGGGCATCGAGATTTATAATCGGTATTATTATATGGGATTGAACGGTTGTGAACTCGAATACAGCACCGATGGCACCACCTGGAACGGAATAGGCACTATTGCAAACTCCTATAGCTCATCGCTCTCTTGTGTGCTCTATGGCTCTGTCAAGGCCCGTTACGTTCGCATTAAGGGTACGTTCTACTACAACTATTCAAGCTACTGGCGCATGTATGAATTCAAACTCTATAACTAATTAATAGTTAGTTGGTTCGTTATAAATAAAGATGAGCGCCTGCAAATTGTTTTTGGCAGGCGCTTATCATTTTTTAACAAAAAAGTGGTCATTATTTCTTGTATATATTACAATAATATTTGTAACTTTGCACATCCTCATTACCAGTAGTGATTTTTATTGTTACTTTTATTTGTATAACTAAAAGATGTTTAAGCGATTAACCCTCATAATGCTTGTTGTGGTATGCTTTGCTAACAGCGCCCTTGCTGCTGAACGGAACAATTCGTTCAGCCCCGACAAAGTCACCTGTAGCTTTGGCAATATCGACGAACTTGGAGGCGTGGTTAAACATACTTTTGTCTACACCAATCATAGCAACAAATCATTGGCAATAGCCAACGCCACCGCTCATTGCGGCTGTGTGAAAGTGAGCTATCCAAAACAACCCATCCGTCCGGGTGGAAAAGCCAACATCACCGTCACGTTCGACCCCGAAGGTCGCCCGGGTATGTTCTCCAAATCAATACAAATACGTCTCACCGACGGCTCGTATGCTGCTGTGTGCCGCATCTCGGGCAAGGTGAAAGAGGCTGAACGCACCGTTGAGCAACGTTTCCCTTACGATATGGGCAGCGGATTGCGTGCCGACAGCCGCTCAATCGATTTCTCCGGCGCTCGCCAAGGCAGCACCTCATCGATGTTTGTAAGAATAATCAACACGGGCAAAAAGCCCCTTGACATACGATTCAGCATCGCCCCGCAAAGCAAGGCGTTCGAGTTGCCGCCAACGTGCTATCTGCGCCCCGGCGCCGAGACGCTCATGGCTGTGAGCTTCACACCACCGGCACAGTCGGCAAAGCTCAAGGGTACGGTGATTCAGCCCATCGTGGCAGGCAAGAAGTTGAAAACAATTGCCTTGAATTTGCCCAAGAGCTGAACAACACGACATTGACATTTAGGAACTATTCCATAAAAAAATATTAGTAAATGGTTAGTTGATATGTATAATTTTGGTTTTACTCCTATTTCGAACAAAAGGTAAATAAGGTTTATTGATTAATTGGTTGCAAGGCAGGCGTCGTGATGACGGTTGCCTTTGCTTTTTTCTTGTTTCGCAGCAGAAATGTTAAATAATTGTTAAAATCGTTGCTGCCTATTGACTCGTCCCTTAGGGCAGTGATTAACTTCGCATCCGTAATTGAGATTGCGCAATTCCTATATAGGTTAACTGAAGAATTACAAAAGTGATTATGAACAGATTGTATAAAATCGGAGAGTTCTCGAAACTCTGCAGGGTGACGGTGAAAACGCTTCGTCACTACGAAACCCTGAAGCTGCTGATGCCGGCACACATCGATGCCTCGACGGGCTACAGATATTATCACCTCGGACAGTCGGTGCGCCTCAACCGCATACTGCACCTCAAGCGGCTGGGCTTTGCGCTCGACGAGATAGCGGCGCTGTTTGCCGATGGCGACGACCGTCCGCACCTCAGCTCCATCCGCAGCAAGATTGCAGCCTGCCGCACCGAGCTGGCGCGCCTGCAGCTGCAGCTGGCTCAGTTGCAGAGCCTCGAGCAACAATCCATAGAAAACGAACAACTTATGAGTGATTTTTCAATTAAATCGATTGATGCGCGTATCGTGGCAAGCCATCGCCGCATCATTCCGTCGTACGACCGGCTGGGCATGATTTGCTATAGCGTGATTGGCCCTGAAATGATGCGCGTGGGCTGCACTTGTCCCGAACCGCAATACTGCTACACTGTGGAGCATGATGCCGAACACAAGGAGGCTGACATCGATGTGGAATACTGCGAGGCGGTGGGCGAGATGCACCCCGACACCGACATCTTGCGCTTCTACGAGGCTCCCGCCATACCCAAGGCGCTGTGCTACAGCCACCGCGGCGACTACTCGCAGTTTGGCGAGGCGATGGCTCGAATAATGGAGCACATCGAGCAGCAGGGACTGCGCATCGTGGGCAACCCGCGATTCAGCTACATCGACGGCCCGTGGAACCGCGAGAATCCTGCCGACTACCTCACTGAGGTGCAGGTGCCGGTGGAGTGACTGAACTGTAAATAGACATTATTCTTATCCCCCAAGCCCTGAGGCGCATGCCGCCCCGGGGCTTTTGCTGCCTCGGCTTGCCAATTCCGGTTATTTGTTGTAACTTTGCGCCAAGCAAACTCTTCAGGGCAGGGTGAAATTCCCTATCGGCGGTATAGTCCGCGAGCCTTCGACGTGGGGCACATAGCCTCGACGCAGGGCACGAACCGTTGCAACTACGGTACCGACAGTTACAGTCTGGATGGAAGAAGAATTTGGTTGCACAAATCGGCATTCCTTTGCACGCGGTGTGCATCGTGTTGCTTTCGTGGGGCATTCCGCCTTTCGCCGGCATACGCGAAGCATGGGTTGCATGGATGGCGCCGATGGTGTGCCACACATCTTTTTTTCGCAACAAAAGCCTTGAATTGTGAGCCCCGATACTCAAACAATTTAATGCTTTTTTTATGTCAAAATCAAAGAAGAATTATCTTGTTGCGTTGGGGGCAGCAATTCTGCCGGGCCTTGCCTTTGCCGCAGGCACAGGCGAGCGACACCCAAGCAACATCAGCGAGACAGCCGACACGGTGCTCTCGCTGCAGGAGGTGACCGTACGCACTCACCTTGCCGATGCCAACACCACTCCGTTGAACCTCACCACCATCACGCCGCAGAAAATCAGGCTGCACAGCACGTCGCCCAACTATGTGATGATGCTGCAAGGCGTGCCGGGAGTCTATGCCACTGCCTCCACCGGCAGCTACGGCGATGCTTCGCTGAACATACGCGGCTTCAAGCAGGACAACATTGCCATCTTGCTCAACGGCATTCCCATTCAGGGACTCACCTCGGGCTCGATGTATTGGAACAACTGGATGGGGCTTGCCGATGCCACGCACAGTGTGCAGGTGCAAAAGGGTCTGGGAACGTCGATGCTTGCCGACTGCGCCATGGGCGGCAGCGTGAACATCGTCACCCGCACCGCCTCTGCCGTGCCACACATCTCGCTTGGCTTCAACATCACGGAGTGGGGCACTGCCAAGGGCAACTTTTCCTATTCAACCGGCAATCTGGGCAAGGGATGGAGTGCCAATCTGAGTCTGTCGTACGTCAAAGGGTCGGGATTTGTGCAGTGCACCGACGTTGAGACGTTGTCCTACCTGCTTTCGGTGAGCAAGACGTTAGGTAGCGAACACACGCTCACGTTCACCGCTCTGGGTTCGCCTGAGACGCACGACCAGCGCAACACCGAGCTCACCAACGACGAGGTGCAGCGCTATGGCGCCGATTACAGCAAAAACTGGGGCTATCTGAACGGAAAGCCCTATAGCATTGGGCGAAACCATTATTTCAAGCCGTATTTCACCCTTCAGCATGCCATGCGCGGCGAACGCCTGAGCATGAACAACTCGGTGTATGTGGCGCTTGCCGACGGCGGTGGACGGTCGACTTATGCTGCCGGCGGTGCCACGCCGATTATCGGGCATCAGACGACCGACGGCCACATCGACTTCGACGCCGTAGTGGCTGAAAACCAGGCTGCCGGCGCCTCGCAGAACATGATGATTGACTTCCTGTCGGGCCACACGCAGGCAGGCGCCATCGCTTCGGCTGACTATCGGCTCAACGACGTGTTCACGGCATCTGGCGGAGTGCAATATCAGTACTTTGGCACCTGGCAAAAGATGAAGGTGCTCGACTTGCTCGGCGGCGAATATTGGTACGATGCTTCGACAAACACCCGGCTCACACCGGGCGACTATGTGGGCTCGCGCTACGGCCGCACCACCCACCATGCTTCGGCTTATGCGCAGATGCGTTACGACACCGAGCGTATCGATGCCAACCTGGGCGTGTCGGTGTTCAGTGGCAACTATCGGCGCAGCAACCACATCACCGGCGAGCACTCGCAGTGGGCTCACGGCTGGGGCTTGAGCCTCAAGGGCGGCGTGCTTTGGCATGTAGCCGGGGCAACGGCGCTCTACGTGAACGGCGGTTACAACTCGCGCCTGCCTTATGCCGGCGTGTATCTGGCGTCGAGCGACCTGAGCATCACCAACGACATTACCAACGAAACAAACCTGATGGCTGAAGCCGGCGTGCGCACCGGCTGGCAAGGTGGCGCACTGGAACTATCGGGCTATGTGGCTTCGTGGCGCAACAAGACGCTCACCGTGAACATTGCCAAACAAGCCGACGCGGCTGCCGAGAAATATCAGGTGAAGGGATTGAACGCCTTGCACCTTGGCGTGGAACTGAACGCCTATCAGCAACTCACGCCGTGGCTGAAGCTGTCGGCTTACGCCATGACAGCTTCGTGGAAATGGCAAAATTCGGGCCGTGCCATCATCTACGATTCGTATTACGGCAACACTCTCAACGAATACTCCATCAATTGCGACGGACTGCATGTGGGCGACGCTCCGCAGACACAATTTGGCGTCTCGGCGGATGTGCGTATGCCTGCCGGATTCTACATCAATGCCTCGTGGCAGATGAATGCCCGCATGTATGCCGACTTCGAGCCGTCGAGCCGAAATGTCGACAACCATGCCGATGCATATCGCCTGCCCACCTATCACCTGCTTGATGCCACCATCGGCTGGACGGGTCGTATCAATAGCGACTTGAATATTAATGTGTTTGCCACCGGGCGCAACCTCACCAATGCGCTCTACTTTGAGCGCGGCGTCGACGGCGCCAATCACGACCTCGACACCTTCCGTGGCTATCCCGGCGCAGCCCGCACCATGAGCATCGGCATACGCCTGCAATACTGATAAAGGTCATCTTACTCGGGGCAAGGTTTTGCAAAATCGGCCGGATTTGCTTAACTTTACCCCGGGTTTTCAGCGTAAGCAATGCGAAAATACACAAAACCACTAAGGGTTTTGCACATTTATATTTTATGAAAAAGAATCAAACAACAATCGTGAGCAACGCTAAGGCATGCACTTGGCGCCACTTCGACAACAAGGCTTATTCGGCATTCTGCAGCATAAGCCGCGAGGTGCGAATTGGCGTGTTGGCGGTGGCTACGCTGGCCTCAGCCGGCATGGCAGAGGCTTCGGTGGCAGTAGATGCCACTCTGGTGAGCACCTTGAACGAAGATGGCATCAGCCGCGAGCTCGACGAACTGGAGGTGACAGGCAGTCTCGCTCCAATTAAGGCCAATCAGGCGGCGCGCATCGTCACCACCATTGGCCGTGAGGAAATTGCGCAGTCGGCTGCGCAGAGTGTTAACGACTTGCTCAAACTGGCTTTGGGCGTTGATGTGCGGCAACGCGGTGCCTTTGGCGTGCAAACCGACATCAGCATCGACGGAGGCTCGTTCGACCAAGTGACAATCCTGCTTAACGGCGTGAACATCGGAAGCCCGCAGACGGGTCACCTTTCAGCCGATTTCCCGGTTTCAATCAACGACATCATTCGCATCGAAGTGCTTGAGGGAGCAGCTTCGCGCAGCGTGGGCGGCAGCAGTTTCAGCGGTGCCGTGAACATCGTCACGCGTCCCGATGCACAAAACCACGTCACCGTCAATGCCCAAGGCGGCCAGTATGGCACCTTTGGTGGCGGCGCTCAGGTGGCGGCAGGCAGCGGTGTGGTGCGCAACCAGTTCTCGGTGGAATATCGCCGGAGCGACGGCGCCACCCAAAACAGCGCATTCAAGCGTGGCAATGCCTTCTATCAAGGCTCATATACGAGCGACGAGGTGGACGTGGATTGGCAATTGGGCTATTCCAGCCAGGACTACGGCGCCAACACCTTCTATTCGGCTGCCTATCCCGACCAGCACGAGCAAAACAGCCGCTATTTTGTGGCGGTGAAAGCGTCCACCAAGGGAAAACTAAAATTTGAACCAACCATCTATTGGACTCGCTCAACCGACCATTTCGAGCTTATTCATGGCAGCAACGTGGGCGAAAACTTCCACCGCAACGACGTATACGGCGGTCGCCTAAACAGCTATTTCAATTGGGCGGCGGGAACCACGTCGCTGGGTGCCGAGGTACGCAACGAGGGCATCTTGTCGACAAACCTCGGTCGTCCGCTCGAGGAAAGCGAGTATGTGAAGATTCCGGGCAAAGACCTTTACTACAACAAGCGTGACAATCGCACCAACGTGAGCTACTTTGCCGAGCACAACATCCTGCTCAAAGATTTCACCCTGTCGATGGGCGTGGTGGCTAACATGAACACGGCGCTCGATAGCCGTTTTCGCTGGTATCCGGGTGTCGACCTCTCGTATCGGCCCGCCGACTGCTGGCGCCTCTCGGCTTCGTGGAACATGGCATTCCGCATGCCAACCTTCACCGACCTGTATTATAAGAGCCCGACAACCGAAGGCAATGTGGGCTTGAAACCCGAAAAAACGCAGAACGTGATAGTGGCTGCCCGATATCAGTCGGCGCCATTCGCCGCTACTCTGCGCGGATTCTATCACCATGGCGTGGATATGATTGACTGGGTGATGTATTCTGCCGACGATAAATATCATTCTACAAACTTCCGACTCAACAACCTGGGTGCCGAAGTTACTGCCGACATCAACTTTGCAAACATCTTCGGCAGTCGAAGCCTGCTGCAGACTCTGTCGCTGGGTTACACCTACATCCATCAGACCCGTCACGACAACCAGGAGATTTTCAAGAGCAACTATGCACTCGACTATCTGCGCCACAAGTTCACTGCCCGACTCGTGCACCGCATCTGGGGACCGCTGTCGGCAACGTGGAATCTGCGTTGGCAAGACCGTCTGGGCGGCTATATCGAGTATGTCGATGCAAAGCCTACCGGCAACATCGTAGAATATCAACCCTACGCTGTGCTCGACCTCAAGCTGCAGTTCACCAAGCCTCGCTATCAGTTGTGGGTGAGCGCAAACAACCTCACCGACCACACCTATCACGATTTCGGTAATATCCCTCAACCCGGATTATGGATAATGGCAGGCGGCAGCTACCGCTTTAACTTCTGAGATAACTAATATTATTAACCCCCTTGTGGCGCAGCCCGCACCTCACAGTGCATCCGGCTGCGCCACATTTTTTTCTGCATCAACCACTTTTGTGCTTTATTTGCCTTGTTTTCAGTGGCTTGATTGCGCTATTTCGCCCATACCCAAAAGAAAAATAGGGGTGTTGTGTAAAATTTACGCAAAATAATTTGGTAAATACGGAATTGTTGTATAATTTTGTGGTGTAAGAATTACGCAAGTAGTATTGGTGCCTTTAGGGAAAAATGTTGCTGAGTGAGGCGATAGTATGATAATTATTTAAATATTAATTGTTATAATGGTGTGAGATGGAACACCACAACGAGTTACAGAAAAAAGTATTTTAATATGGAAGAAGAAAAGAAATATTGTTACAAGTATCCGCATCCGAGTGTTACCACCGACTGTGTGATATTCGGGTTCGACGGCAAAAAATTGAATGTTCTGCTGGTGCAGCGCGGCATCGAACCATACAAGGGGCGATGGGCTTTCCCCGGTGGCTTTTTAAAGATGGATGAGAGTGCCGAAGAGGGTGCGTTGCGCGAGTTGCAGGAGGAAACTGGGCTGGAGGGCGCGTTCATCCGGCAGTTCCACACCTTCACTGAGCCACAGCGCGACCCTCGTGAGCGTGTCATCACCATTGCCTTCTATGCTTTGGTGAGAATGCAGGATGTGAAAGGTGGCGATGATGCTGCCGATGCACGGTGGTTCGCTCTCGACGAGGTGCCGCATTTGGCTTTCGACCACGACCAGATTCTGCGAAAAGCAGAGAGGGCTTTGCGACATCAGATTCATTTCGAACCCGTGGGATTTGAATTGTTGCCTGAGGAATTCACCATCAAGGAGTTGCAGAACCTCTACGAGGCGATACTTGACGTGCACTTCGACCGCCGCAACTTCTACAACAAGATGAAGCGCCTTGAGATGCTGGAGCAGACCGACGAAACGGTAAATCCCTCTAACAAGAAAGAGGCGTTTCTGTTCCGCTTCAACAAGACGAAATATGAGGAGCTGAAGCAAAAGGGATTCCGATTGGAGTTTTAGCGCAGCCTAAAACCAACAGCGTTAATATTCACCTAAAATATTACCACTATGGACGATAGAAACAAGATTACTCCTTCGACAGTAATCACAAGCGCACGCCTGAAATTTCTATGCAATCATTATCATCAGGCACTATGTCACGGCAATAGACCAAGTTGTATGCCGAAAATCCGAATTAGATATGTTGAGGACAAAGGTAAATTTGGTTATGCCGAGTTTGGTGATTTCTTCTTCTTTTCTGACGATTTGTATGTATGGAGGCAGGAAGAGGAATTTGCAGATGACCACAGTAAAGATGTGGTCGATGGCTTCTTTAACGACAAATGCACAAGACAGGGATACGCTTGCCGTTTTTTATATGCTGGTGCAGATACCAACTATGTTGATAGCAATGGCGAACATATCTTTGTAGGGGATGTGATAGAAATAAAAGAAGGAAATTATGAGACTCAGCTGGCACTGGGATACTTTCCTTATTTTGAGTATGAGGAAATGAGATATTGTTTCGTTCTCGACAATCATTCACTCTCTCTTGAAGATTGTGTTGGCAGGGCAGATATGCGTCTCACTCGCATTGGAACTACTTTCTTTCAACTGGATCCAAATTTCGAGACGGAAGATATGAACAAAAAAGTACAAGACTTCAATGGGTGGCATGATACCAATGAAGAACATGAAGAAAAAGTGCTAATGTCGAGATACACACCCAATTTCGACCAAGAACCATGGAAATATCACGGGCTGGAGATATTAGGAGCAGAGTTTAACTGGAGATAATTACAAACCAAATCACATTATTATATTATGGAAAGAAAAGATTATATTGCAACCATTCAAGAGTTGCTGAAAGGCAGAAATGAAGAGTTTGACAAAGCTGATGTTGAACGTATCAGACTAATTCGGCACAAGGATTCACGCAAAGAAAAGATTATTGGTGGGAAAATCTATGAAAATTCTCTTTATGATATTTATTTGTATGAAAATGATGCTTTCATGACTTACCAAAGTGAACAACTGGTTAAGAAATTCAAGAACGTGGATTACATCGTTTCGTTCATAGGTGAGGAAAGCACTTCGTCAAGATTTGTCGGAGTTTACAAAAACAATGGTATTCTTCAAAACCTACCTGACTACAAAGGAGAATCTCTTGCAAGATTTGATATTCAAGAGATTTCAGGTTTTGAATTACTCAAAGAGAGGGTAATAATCAACTGGAATAATCCTGTACAATGGTTGCAGCATTACAATGCGATGCCGGTAATCCGCATTGATAGGGGATTGATGGAGAACAACTTGCCAGTATTTGTGAGATATGAAGATGTCATGTTGAATTACACACAATTAAAGACGATTATTAACAGCAACAATCCAGAATGGAAGTCAAGACTGGAAAGTTGCAATTGTATTTACTTGATTCTTGATAAGAGTAATGGCAAACAATACGTTGGCTCTACATACAATACAAAAGGTATCTGGGGCAGATGGAGCGAATACGCTAAAAATGGGCATGGGGACGATGTTGAGTTAAAAAAATGTATAGACTCAGACCCTAAATATGCTGAAAAGAACTTTCAATGGTGTATTTTGGAGACTCTCCCAATCAAAATATTGCAAGACCAAGCTATTGAACGTGAGTCTCTTTACAAGCGTAAGTTAGGTACAAGAATATATGGACATAATAAGAATTAGGTGACATAAAAATTGTATATGCTTTTTTTATAGGGCTCTGTGGTTCAGGTAGCTATGCTATCATAAATATGCTATTTTCCCCATATGCTGACCCGGAGATTGGCCTTATTGGCTTTGCTGCCTTGTTTCTTTCAGGATTTGTAATTGGTTTGTTTGATTATGACAAGAAAAAGAAGAAAAAAGAAGAGGAAGAAAGGCGGCAAGCAGAAAAGGAAGAAACCGATAGGCTTATGCGTGAGTATTTGGAGAAAAAACTAAAGGAAGAAGAAACAAATAATAAATACTATGGATTGGTTGAATTCGTTCAGTACTATTCGCCCTTTCTCGAAGTGGGTATCAGCTAAGTTGTCTGACATCTGCCTGGATTGCATTGATAAAACGACAAGCGTATCGGGAAACATCACCTTCATTGGGTGGTGCGGTCCTTCATGTATCTATGCGAGTTTTCGAAAAGACCGAATGGATTTGCCTAATGGCAAGGATATTATCGCTCTTCTGGTTGCTCACGAGGGTAATTGGGTGACGGAAGGGGGATGTGTTGTCATGCTCATTACAAATATTACGAGGATGTGCAGGGAGACTTGGGCAAAGGGCTCGTTTTCCGTCGAAAAGGATTATCTGTAATTAATCGTAGAAGTATTTTTCTTTTTGAAATAGACAAGACATGTAATGAGCACATCCTTGCAGTACCCGCAACGGGCGAGGAGATATATTTTGAAATCTATGTGGTGGACACTGACGGAAATATATTGCTGTTAGTTAAACGAGAACTATAAAGATTATGTTAGGAGCAATCATTGGTGACATCGTGGGCAGCACCCGCGAGTGGCACAACATAAAGACAGAAGATTTTGAACTGGTTCCCAAGGGGAGCCGGTTTACGGACGATACGGTGATGACACTTGCCGTGGCTGAGTGGCTGATGATCGACCCGGAGCATCGGCCTGGGACATTGGTGGCATGTATGCAGCGTTTGGGAAGGAAATACCCTTATGCCGGCTACGGCAAGATGTTTTCCAGGTGGCTGATGAGCGGCCATCCGCAGCCCTACGGCAGTTTTGGCAATGGCTCGGCCATGAGGGTAAGCCCCGTGGGACTATATGCCAATTCGCTTGAGGAGGCATTGGAGTTGGCACGCATCACGGCTTCCGTCTCTCATAATCATCCTGAGGGTATTAAAGGAGCACAAGCTATAGCAGGCTGTGTGTTCCTTCACAAGAACATATCACTGGGTGAAGAGGAAGAAATAAGGCGGTTTATAACAGAAAAGATAGGATATAATCTTGACTTCAATCTTGATGATATTCGCAATGCATACGGCTTTGATGTGACTTGTCAAGGTAGTGTGCCCGTTGCCATCAAGGCTTATCTCGAACGAAGCGGGTATCCTGCCGAGAAGGCATTGCGGCTTGCCATTTCCATGGGTGGCGATTCTGACACCATTGGGGCCATGACGGCCTCGATTGCCGGAGCGAAACCTTTCTGCGTGAATGGTGGCGGGTTCAGCGAAGAACTTGTAAACCAATGTCGTGCGCTGTTTCCTGCCGACCTGCTTGACATCAACGACCGTTTCGAGGCATTTGTCAGCCGCCCGTTGCATCAGTCGTATTATGTTGATAGAAAACTGTTCGCGGGGGAATATCCCGGAGATAAGTATGAAGAACAGGCAGAAGCAAAGCTGAAGAGAATGCGTCACTTTGGTGTGCGTCACTTTGTTGACCTCACGGAAGATGGCGAATTACGGCCTTATCGCCAACTTTTGCCCAATGACACCACCTATCAGCGTTTCCCAATCCGTGATGTGGATGTACCCGAGTCGGTAGAGGCTGTGCATCAACTCATCGACAAGATAGAGAACCTGATGCAGCAGGACGGATATACCTATATCCATTGCTGGGGAGGTGTAGGCCGTACTGGTACCATCGTGGCGTGCTATGAAGCGCGACAGATGGAAGAGCCTACCTTGGAAAAAGCACTTACTGCCATGCGCAGCCGTTTCTCGAAAATGCCTAAAGCTTCAAACCGTATATCTCCCGAGACGCAGGAACAGGTAGATTTCGTTCGCCGTTTTGTGGAGAGTTGCAGAGAAAGAAAGTAAGGGGAATCTTGCAAAACATCATTGACGTAGATGATAGTAATAGGGTTACGTTTTTCTATATATTATCATAAACGAAATAAATATAAAGATTATGGACAAGAATACAATAAAGGACAGAGTGAGAGGCTCACTTGTGGGCGGAGCCATTGGCGATGCGTTGGGTTATACTGTGGAATTTATGAGCCATCAGAGCATTTTTGCTCAATATGGCAGCAAGGGTATAACCAAGTTCGATTTGTCATCCAACGGCAAGGCTTTGGTAAGCGATGACACACAGATGACGCTCTTCACCGCTTGCGGAATGCTGAACGCACAGGCGGCAAATGCACCTGTCTTGCCGTCGATATGCGAGGCATACGTTGAATGGTTGCAAACGCAGACGGGAACGAAAAAGAAGGGGTCCGACCAATGTTGGATATGCAATGTGCCTGAGTTGAACGTGCGCCGTGCTCCCGGCAACACTTGCATGTCGGCATTGAGCGACATTTCGAGAGGCGGTGAGCCAATCAACTATAGCAAGGGTTGTGGTGGCGTTATGCGCATAGCTCCTATTCCGCTCTTTGGCGCAACCGACAACCGCATGGGCATCCAAGAGGCTTGTAGGCTGGCTGCTGATGCCTCGGAATTGACCCATCTGCATCCATTAGGCTACATTCCCTCAGCCCTTGTGGCATACCTCATCTACAAGTTGGCACAAAACGATGCCCCTACACGCGACAGCTATAAGGGTTCCATTCTTGAAGGCCTTGATGTGGTGGCACAGATGTATTCGCAGCAAAAGGATGCTGTGGAGCAACTTGCCCATCTGGTAAAGACTGCCGTGCTACGGTCAGAAACTGCTACTGACGACGTCACTACTATTGAGGATGAACTTGGTGGCGGCTGGGTGGCAGAAGAGACAGTGGCTATTGCCGTATATTGTTCGTTGGCATATTTCAACAATTTTGAAAGAGCATTGATAGCTGCCGTTAACCACGGTGGCGACAGCGACTCCACAGGAGCCGTAACAGGAAATATACTTGGAGCAGCCATTGGCTACGATGCTATTCCGCAGCATTTTAAGAACGATGTGGAGTTGCACGACGTGATTCTGCACGTTGCCGATGACCTTTGGCGAGGCGAAACCACCAAAATTTAAGTCGGAAATCATCAAAAATTTCGCCAATAGGCAAATGGAAGAGGTTGATATTTAGATTATTAATAAATTTAAAACTACTATGTATAACAGAGAATACACTCCCGAAAGAATTTCGGAATTGAAGGAGAACGAAATATTTGTGTTTGGCAGCAATCTGGCAGGCGCGCATGGTGGCGGTGCTGCACGGTTGGCTTACGAGCGGTTTGGTGCCGTGTGGGGGAAGGTGTGGGTTTGCACGGTCACACCTACGCTATCCCTACAATGCAGGGTGGCGTGAAAACCATCAAACCGTTCGTCGATGAATTCATCCGCTTTGCCAAGGAGCATGGCGAACTGCGGTTTCTTGTCACTCGCATTGGCTGTGGCATTGCCGGATTCCGCGACGAGGAGATTGCTCCGCTGTTCAAGGATGCCATTGACGTTGATAACGTGATTCTGCCCAAGGAGTTTGTTGGCAGTATAGCGCAAGGCGCCAACGTAGGTTTCAACTCCGACCGTTTCCTTAGTGCACAGAAGTCATACTACGACATCGCCTTGCAGGAAATCATCTTCGGGCGCAAACGCTCCCACTGGATATGGTTCATCTTTCCGCAGTTAGCAGTGCTGGGGCGCAGTGCCAATGCCAAGTACTACGGCATCAGCGGGCTCAACGAAGCGAAGGCATATCTTAGCCATCCCATTCTTGGTGCCCGGCTGCGAGAAATCACTGCTGCGTTGCTGATGCACCGCGGTGAGGATGCAGTGTCGATTCTTGGTGGCATCGATGCCCTGAAGGTTCGCTCGTGCATGACACTCTTCGATGCCGTCTCGCCCAACGACATATTCCGTCAGGTGCTCGATGCGTTCTATAATGGCGAGCCCGACAAGTACACGCTGCATTATATGTGATAGAAAAGGAAGCTACTGTTACCCATTATTTATGACGATTAATGGACTGATAATATGAATAGAATGAACTACAATGTTGATAGCATATTGCACGGCAGCAGAACATATTCAAGAGAAGATTTCGTGTTCTTCTGGGGACACACCGCCCGAGAATCAGGCATAGGAAAATCATGTCTGAGCCAATGGTATATGTGCCAATTTATGGTGGATGACGTATGTTTTAACTGTGCCGAGCAATATATGATGGCAGAGAAGGCACGCATCTTTGGCGACGTGGACACCTGGCGCCAAATAATGGCATCGTATGACCCGATGACCATAAAGAAACTGGGCCGCAAGGTGCGTAACTTTAATGCTTATGTGTGGGAAAGAAATCGCCGAGAGGTTGTGAAGAGAGGCAACCTTGCCAAGTTCGGGCAAAACCCTCAATTGATGGAATTTCTGTTGGGCACTGAGGACAAGGTCTTGGTTGAGGCGTCACCTAAAGACACCATTTGGGGAATCGGACTTGCCGAAGATGCTGCAGAGGTGTGCAATCCGCGCCTATGGAAAGGCGAAAACCTGCTGGGCTTCACACTGATGGAGGTGCGGGATATGCTAAGAGGCCGGTTCGAAGCGTCGCCGGAGGAAGATGTGAAAAGGGCTTTGCAGATGTGGACAATGGGCGCAGGCAATTCGGCACGTCGCTTCAGCAACGAGGACCCTATGCCTGAGAAAACCGTAACGGCAAAGCCGTGGGGCGACCCTTTGACGATGTACGTAGCGGTGCCTCAAAATCACTATCTCTCTGCCCGGCAGATGGATGTGATTAAGTTGGGACACATCCCCGATGCTATGGAGGACCATTGGTTTATGTTCTGCGACGATAAGGCTATCTATTATCTGCGCAGCTGGACAGGTTTCCACATCTTCGAAGCCCTTTATGAAAAATACGGCGATGAGTATCGCATAACCGAGTTGCGCATCAACAACAACCCGAATGAGCACCGATTGGTTAACGCTGATGCTGCCGTGGCATTGTTCTATGCGTTGCTGGTGAGCGAATACGGCGGCGATGCTTCGGGCTATTGGAATGCCGCATTTTAGAGCTGCAAGGCGTAGGCTGGCATAATAGTTGGCGGAATGTCTTTAATAATCAATAATATAATGCTTGCTTTGGCACGCATTTTGTGGTAATTGGTTGATGTAAAGCCCCGTTTTGTTTTGCCGAAAAACATGATTTACGAAACACTCTATTTTAAGGGAAAAATAGTATCTAACGAAATTTTTCAAATTTTTGTGATATAAAACGGGTTACTTTTCAATCTATATAAACATAAACAACAAAACATTTATTAATCACTCTAAAAAACACAAACGAAAATGAATGAAATGAACTCAAAAACCGGCAACACAAAGACGCAAATCTTCAATGTGATTATCCTCGACCGTAGCGGTTCGATGGAATGTATTCGTAAGGCTGCCGTGGATGGCTTCAACGAAACTTTGGCGGGCATCAAGAAAGCACAGGAGAAGTTTGCCGATACGCAGGAACATTACGTTTCGCTGGTGACCTTCTGCAGTTGCGAGACAAAGCATGTGTTTGACAAAACTCCAGTGGCTGATGCCGTTCCGCTGAAGATGAAAGACTATGAGCCTTGTTGCTGCACACCGCTCTACGATGCTATGGGCATCACACTCACTGCCATGCGCAAGTATGTAGAAAAGATTGAGGATAGTGTGGTGGTAGTGACCATCATCACCGATGGCTTGGAAAACGCCTCGCAAGAATATAGCGGCAAGGCAATTAAGGAACTTGTGGAGCGTCTGCGTGGCGAGGGGTGGACATTCACCTATATGGGTGCTAATCAGGATGCCGTGGAGGTGGCATCGGAATTGTCAATCCGCAACTCACGCAGCTTCGATTATAGCTCTGCAGGCACCACCGACGCAATGGAGAAGGATGCCAACACGCGCATGAACTTCTTCTCACGTCTCTCGTGCATGAAGATGCAGGAGGCAGACGGATGCGCAGCACCTATGTCGGCAGAGGAGCGGCACAACCTATATACCAGTATGGCAGACGAAGCTTTTGATGAGGAGGAAGACGCATAAATCCGATGATATCAATCAAGCGCGTTTGCGTGTATGTTTCCCCGTTCTGTTAAAGGTTAACATCGCTTTTGCAGCAGGCGCCGGCGGTGAGTGAGAGGAAGACGCTCGATGGCGTAGCGCAGCATAGTGCGTGGCATGGTGGCGGCTCGTGAATCGAGCCAGGCTATCAGCCGCGCTTCGTCTTTCTTGCCGGCTTCGCGCAGCAGCCATCCCACTGCCTTTTGCAGCAGGTCGTGCAGCTTGCCGGGTTTGCCGAGGAATATCCCGGCTATGGCGTAGGTGTCGTCGAGTTCGCCACGGCGAACAAACTGCATGGTGGTTACAATGCCTATGCGTTGCTCCCACAGGGTGGCGCCGTTTGAGGCAAGGTGGTAGAGAAGATGTCGGTCGCGATGTACAAGCCACTCGCCCAGCAGTTTGTAGCAGCTGAGGTCCACAAGGTCCCAGTTGTTGATTTGCGCTGTGTGGGCAAGGTAGAAATCAATGCATCTCCGGCGCAATGCTTCGTGGTTGCGGGCGTGGCTGAAAATCTCAATCAGCGTGAGCAATGCGGCAAGCCTGACTTCGTGATATGGGCTGGCGATGCATTCCTCAAGGTGTGGGAAGGTGGTGTTTTGCCAGCATGCTTTCACCACAGCGCGTGTCACCGGCACCTTGATGCCCAGAAAGCGGTCGCCTTCGCCGTATTCACCCTTGCCGCACTTGAAGAAGCGCGACAGTCCCGGCACCTGGCGCTCGTCGGCGTGTGCCAGCATTGCTGCGAGTAGACGGTTGTCGGTCATTGTTTTGAGGTGTTTGGTGCAGCCCAGAACCATTCGGCATCGCTGGTGCAGCGCGTTGCTTTGTAACCTGTCATTTCGCCTTTTGTGGGCACCAGCATGATGTAGCTGCGTCCTTGCTGCTGCTCGGTGCCGAAGCCGTAGTGTGTGCAAATCTCCATTGCATAGAGGTTCTTGGTCATATATTCGTCAAGATAACCTTCTTTGGTCGATTTCGTTTGGTTGTTCCAGTTGGCTTCTTCGTTCAGACAATAAGGCGTGCCGGCTATGCGACGTGCTCGCACCTCGTTGAGTCCCAGCAGATTGCCTTCGGGGTCGGTGACCCATGCGTTGTGTGTGGGGTCAATCCAAATCCAGCTGCCAAGCGACCGGCAGAATACGGCATTAATCACGTGGCAATCGGTGAAGTAGTCGCGTGGGAAGCAGGTGACGAAGCGCGATTCGAAGCCCATGGCAAGCATACATTCGTTGAGCACCGTAGCAAGTCCGCGGCAGTTGAGGCCGCGTGAACCATCGGCACACGCCCGGTCGAGTGCAATGGAGTTCATTTCCGGTGGATTGCCGTGCTGTCCATCGTGGCGTATGCGGTTGTGGATGTATGTCAGCAGGCGCTGAATCTGTTCTGCGTCGCTCTTGGCGCCGGCAACCACGCTGTCGAGGTGGAAATGCTCGCGCACGCGTTTCAGCCCCGGGTCGGTGGCTGGAGCATAGGTGATGGCGGGTAGTGTGTCGCGTTGGGTGCTTGCGCGGTAGTCGCCGCCTTCGCGCAGAATCAGCAGATAGTCGCTCATGTGGCGCATCTGCATCACAATGTCGTCAAAGCCCTCGCATTGGCGTATGCTGTCGAGGTCGTGGTCCTGCCGGACATGGGTAAAGTCCCACCAGCGGTGTGCACACGCCTGCCTGAGGCTGTTCATTGCTTTTTCCTTTTTGCCCGACAGCGAGTAGAGGCACGCCTGGTCGTAATATAGGTTGCCTTGCATTTGTATAATGGCGTCGGCATGCTGCTTGCGAGTGTCGTCCGACAGTTGGTTGAACAGCCCCAGCATCTTGTTCATCGTGTCGTCGGCGAGTGCGAAATCTCGCGGTTTGTCTTGAGCATAGAGGGCATCGTTATATACATTGTATAACTGAGTAAGCTGCTTTCCAAGTTCAATTAGTTCGGGCGAAAGGTCCTGTGCCTTGCCCGTAATGTTGGTGAACAATGTTGTCGCAGCAATTGTAACAGCCAGGAATAATTGCTTGATTTTCATTGTAAAAGGTAATTTTTGTTTATGTATATGGCCTTTGATTAATCTATTCTCTGTGCCTTGGCACGAGAGGTTATTTGTCGTGAAAGCGTTGCATAATCACGGCGCATGAGGCATCGCCGGTAATCGACATGGTGGTGCGCGCCATGTCCACGATGCGGTCGATGCCGGCAGCTATGGCAACGCCTTCAATGGGTATGCCTGCCGAAGCAAACACCATAGCCATCAGCGCCAGCGAGCCACCCGGAACGCCCGGGGTGCCAATCGATGCAATGGTGGCTGACATGGCTATTGCCAGATATTGCTGCATGTTGAGGTCCATGCCGCAGCAGGTGGCTATGAACACCGATGTCACACCCAGATATATTGCCACACCGTCCATGTTGATGGTGGCGCCGAGCGACAGCACAAAGCTGCCAAGGTCTTTTTTCACGCCCAGGCGCTCGGTGCATTGCATGGTGTAGGGCAGCGTTGCCACCGACGAGTCGCTGGAATAGGCAAACAGCATTGCCGGTGCCATCTCGCGGAAAAAGCGCAGCGGACTGATGCGTGCCAGCAGCGCCACGCACACGGCATACACCAGCAGGGCGTGCAGCACAAAGCACAGATAGTCGGCGCCGATGAGCACGGCATACGACCCCAGCACTTGCGGCCCGTTGACAGCCACCACCGGCATGAGCATGCAGAACACGCCCACGGGCGACAGCGCAAGTATGTAGCCCAGAATCTTTGTTACCACGGCATTGAGGCTTGTCACCACCTCGCGCAGGGCTTTGCCTTTTTCGCCAACGTGAACAATCGCCACACCAAACAACACGGCAATCACAATCACTTGCATCATGCTCATGGTGTAAATGGGTTCGAGGATGTTCTTCGGGAAGAAGTTCACTATCTGGTCGATGAGCGTCACCTTCACCACTTGGTCGGCGGTGGGTTCGGCATGCAGTTCGATTAAAGGGAAATAGCCTTTCATCAGCGTTGACACCGTGAGCCCGAGCGTCACGGCAACGATGGTGGTGAACATGAAATAGATGAGGGCGCGTATGCCCAGACGCCCCACTTTTTTCACGTCCTGCATTTCCATAATGCCGCAGATAATCGAAAACATCACAAGCGGAACCACCACAAACTTCAGCAAGTTGAGGAAGATGGTGCCGAAGGGTTTGATGTAGGCTTCGGCAAAATCAACGTGGTTTTGCATTGCGTAGCCCACGAGGCATGCCAGCACGAGGGCTATGAGAATTTGTGCCGTGAGCGATAGTTTGTGTAGCGGTTTCATAAGAGTGCGACGTTTTATCGGTTAAAACATTATTTTTCGGTGGATGGTTCGTTGGCAGTGACGAGGAACTGCTTGATGTGTGCTTCGTTGCCTTGCATCTGTTCGGCGAGCACGTCGGGCAGTTCGCCGCAGATGGTGTTGAGGCGCTGCAGTGTGGCGGCTTGGCTGCCTGTGTTGTATTGCAGGCGCAGCGGTGCCGCCTCGAGGAATCCGAACCGCTCGGTGTAAACCAGTCCGCAGTTGGCTTGCTTGTATTCAGCCACGGCAGTGCGCAGGCGTTGTATGCGGGCTTTGGTGCCGTCGGCAATGGCGGTGTTGCCGTCGGGCAGGGTGAGGGTAATCACGGCGCCCGATGCGCAGTCAATCTCGCCGCAGTCGACGGTAGCTTCCAGGTTGTAGCCGTCGTAGGTGAATTGGGCAGGTGTGCCGTTCACTTTTGCTTCAATAGGAGCCAGTTGGCATGGCAGAGCCACGGCATAGTGGCGTGTGGCAGGCATGTCGGCATAGTTGCCGGTGCGAGCGCCAATGGTCACTGTCAGCAAATTGCCTGTGCGCACATAGCTGAGTGGCGTGGTGGCAAATTCCGTTTCGTAGCGGGCATCTTCGCCGTTATCCTCATACATTGTGAATTCGCCGCTTTCGCCACCGGGGAACACGCGCACCGTCACCGGTTGGCGGGTGCCCGACAGGTTGTCCACTTTGCCAAAGTAGGGCAGTATGCTGCCGGCTTTCACATACACCGGATATTCGTCGATGCTGAACGAGCGCTTGGCGATGACGCCGCCGTCGAGCATGGTGCCGGTTTCCTGTTCAAACCATTTGCCTTCGGGCAGCCACACCTCTACGTGCGAATATTTCTCGCCCGAGGCTATAGGCTGTGTAATGGGCGCAATCAGCAGGTTGTCGCCGAACATATATTCGTTCTTGAAGGTGTAAGCCTCCGAGGCTTCGGGATAGTCGTAGTACATCGGGCGGCAGAGCGAGATGCCGGTTTCGTGCGTGCGGCGGCACATGGTGTAGATGTAAGGCACCAGGGCATAGCGGCCGTCGATAACCGCTTTCAGCCGCTTCTGCACGGGTTGGTCGAACGCCCAAGGCTCTTTGTTGAGGGCAGGGTCTTTGGTGCTGTGTGAGCGCAGAATGGGCAGGTATTTGCCCATTTGCATGGCGCGGGTGTAGAGTTGCGGGTCCACCGGGGTGCCGTGCTTGTGGCTCATATGGCCACCTATGTCGTGGCTCCAATAGCCGTAGAGCACGTTCGAAGCGGTGCTGTTGAAGTAGGGCAGATAGTTGAGGCTGTTCCAGGTGATGTAGGCGTCGCCCGAGAATCCTATCTGATAGCGGTGGTTGCCCAGTCCGCCCCAGCGGTGATACAGCATCGGGCGCTTCTTGCCTTGGCGCTGCATGTCGCTGAACCAGATGTAGTTGCACCAGAAGGTGTTGCTCAGTCCCTCCACCTTTTTGTCGGTGAGCCATTGTTGCCAGTCGAGCCACCAGAAGTCCACGCCTTCGTCCATATAGGGGTGCAAATAGGTGTCGAACAGGGCTTTCACAAACCGCTTGTCACTACCCAGAAATTGCACTGCCTTGCCGTCGGTGTTGCCGTAGCGGCGGGCAAACTCGGCGTAGCGTTTCTCGTAGGGGCGCACACCGTCGGCGGGGTGCAGGTTCATAGTGGTTTTCACGCCGGCATCGTCGAGGAATTTCAGGAATTGCTTATAGTCGGGAAAGAGGCGCTCGTTCCAGTCCCAGCCGGTCCAGCCGCCACCGGCTTCGGGCGAAATCGGATGCCAGTCCATGTCCACCACCAGCACGTCGAGCGGTATGTCGAGGCTCTTGAAGTTGCCTATGAGGTCGCGGAAGTCCTGGTCGCTGTAGCTCCAGTAGCGGCTCCACCAGTAGCCAAAGGCATAGCGTGGTGGCAGCGGCACGTTGCCGGCAAAGCGGGTGAAGCTCTTCAGTGCCTGCTTGTAGTTGGTGCCGTAAATCATGAAATACCAGTCCTGGGCACCGTCGGCACTCGGACGCGTGGTCACCCAATCCCAGTCGGGGTCGCCGTCGAACAGCAGACTGCCCGAGTCGTCAATCAGCGTCCAGCCATCGCGGGCAAGCAGCCCGTCCTCAATGGGCATAGGCTTGTCGCCGTGCATATTGCCGTCGTAGCCGTCGAGGGTGCGGTAGGTGCCTTTCAGATTGGCTTTCTGCTGCATGCCCGGCTGCCAGACAATTTTTGTGCCTATTGCCTTGGCATTGCCTTCAATCTTCAGGTTGCTGTTGTTAAATGCGCCGCTGCCCAACTTGTAGGTGAGCGTCATCTTGGGGGTGACTATCGTGAGTTTTTTGCCCGACACCTTGCGGGTGTGCTTCACTGCGGCATAGTTGCGTTCAACTGCCACAAAACTCTTGTTGTTTATAAACTTGCCGTCGGGGGCATATTCCATTCTCACTGTGGCTTCGTCAACCAGCGTGAAGCGCACGTTACGGTCGCTGTAAACCACTTCGGCTTTGGCTTTGGTGCCGGTTGCAACAATCAGCGCCAGCGCCGCCAATATCACGAGTCTACTTTTCATAGGGGCTGTTATTTAGTAGTTTGTTTCTGATTATAGAGATTAATCCTTTTTGTTGAATGCGTCTATGCGCTGCTGCATGTTGGCGGTGAGCATCTTGCTGTAGAAAAATAGTTCCTGCAGGTGCAGACATCCGCGTGGAAACATGTCGCTCATCTTGGGCAGCATATACGGGTCGGGGTCGATGTTATCCACCACCAGCACATGCTTTTGCGTGTCGATGCGCACGGTCACCGCACGATTGGCGTTGCTTGCCGTCACCGATGTGCCGTAGGGGAAACGAGGGTCGTGAGGCATGGCGGGTTCCGACCGGCTTTTCAGCACGGCGCGTTGCTCCGAGGTGGTCCAGCTCACGGGGTTGATGCACACCACATTGTCGGGGAAAAGCACGTTGCCCGGTGTGGCGTTGCCCATGTCAGCCACGGTGTTGAAGCACACCACCACGCCGCTGTCGGTAGCGCTGAGTGCCGGGCACACGTTGGGGTGATTGAGGTCGTTGGCGCTCACACTGCCGCCCACGGCATAAGCCACCACCATGCGGCGGAGCACGTCGGGCTGCATGTGCTTGATTATTTCCACCAGCATGCAGGCGCCTTGCGAGAAGCCTGCAAGCACAAAGTTTCTGCCGCCGTTGTAGTGTTCAAGATAGTAGTCGAAAGCCCGCAGCACATCGCCGGCAGCCGTGCCACGCACCTCGGCAGCGCGTTCGCTCGGGGTGCCGAAAGTGGCTTGGCGATAGTAGGGCAGATACAGGTTGGTGTTCATCCCGAATATTTGTTGCGCCAATTGGCACGACAGCTCCCATGCACGCCTGTGCTTGGCATTGTGCACGTCGGCATTGAAGTGTGTCACGCCGCACGAGTCTTGCCACGCTCCCACACAGGTGGGCAACACATAAAACACGTCAACGTCGTTGGCGCGATTGCCGTTGGCGCCACTCCACCAGCAGTCGGCTTGGGCATACTGCGGCGCGGCAGGCTGCGCACCAGCTGCCAACCACCATGCCACTGCCAGCATCAACGCCATCCACTTGATTCCTGCAGATTTCATCATAATGCAATTAATTCAATACTATGTTGCAAAGATAGTGAATAACAGGGGCAGAACAAAACAAACCCGTAGGTTTTGGGTTTTGTCCTGCCTCTGTTGAAGCCTGTATTCGCAGCCGGGGAATTGCAGCTGCACGGTTGTGCTATGGGGTGATAAAGAAGCGCCGTACGGCGATATACCCTCTTGCCGTTTTGCGGATATAGTGCCGTAGCGAGAAAAGGAATCGGTGGTGTGTTAAAGTGGGTTAATTACGGAGAACGGAGCCATAAATATATTACATTTGTAATACCAAATTTTAATATTTAACCAATTCAATAATTTAATCTTAAACAACATGAAACGTATTCTTTTCAAATAAAACGTTTGATTTCATAATTAACTTAGTAACCAACGGAGCATTTATAGATACAATCGGGTCCCATCATACCGGTTTTATACCTCAGTAGGACCAAGGTATTATTCGTGTAAACTTTGATTAAAATATAACGGTTATGAGAAGCATATTTTTCGGCATATTGTTTTCACTGATAGGTGTTTTGCCATCATCGGCAAAAATAGGCGACTCATTCCTCACCGAGAAGGTGTTTATAGCCCCCGAAACG
>JBJECX010000061.1:0-25038 GCA_051871535.1 Muribaculaceae bacterium
TCTATGATCTTTGGATAACATGATTATATTGCCACGGACTTATGCAACTGTGCCTATAAAAGATTATCTTGCTGCTAGTTTGTTAGATGCTGTTGATATAAAGCAAAGAGTGAGCAATACTACAAATTTTACAGTAGATGGAAAGAATGGTAATTTGTCAGGAAATGTTTCATTAAGTTACACATTGGGAAATACAGAGGGCTATAATGATAGTCATACTATAATTACCAAAGAGAATGGAATATATGAAAAGTTTGACACTACTAATTATTCGGCAAGAGTTCATAACTGGAATTTGTTTGCAGGTGTGAATTATGCTCTAAATAGAAAAAGTGTGTTAGGCCTGCAATATAATGGAGTTTTCTCCAGAACGGATATGAATAATGACAATATATTAAACATCTTTGATAATGGAATGAATTATTTATACAATAATCCTGCGTCAATGGATTATAATAATGATCGTCATAGTGTTTCTGCAAGTTATCAATGGACCAGAAACAAAACATCTAATTTGCTGATTGTCGCAGACTATGCTACAACAGTTCATAATGATTATAAGGATATTGAAGAAATAAATTTGCATACAGGAAATAGCATAAATAATGCAATAAAGAATATTAATGATTATGATATATACACATTGTCGGCAGACTATAATTTCACATCAGGAAAACTGAAAAGCAATATCGGAGCAAATGCCGGTTATGTAAATAATAGTGGAGATGTTATTATGAATAATGACATTCAAAACAGCGAACGAGATAATGGATATGCTTCGTTTTATTATACATTTTCTCGCAAATGGAATAAATTTACGCTAAAAGGGGGACTTCGCTATGAATATGACTATACTGATGTGAAAATATTTGACAATAGAGAACAGACTGATGATTTTTCAAAATCATATTCCAACCTCTTGCCTAATATAAGTTTTGGATATAAGTTCAATAAAAATGTAAATCTCACATTGTATTATAGAAGAACAATAGCACGCCCTACTTATTCGCAATTGCGACCTACGATTTATTATATAAACGAAAATGAATATTCTACAGGTAACCCATTGCTAAAACCTTCGTTCACTGACCGCATTAATCTTAGTGCAAATCTATTTGGGGTAAATTTAGAATTGGCATATCGGAATATTACAGATAAAATAACTACAGTATATTTAAATGAGGGAAATAATATTGTTGAGAAACCTATTAACATTGATCGTTCACAGATTTGGTCAATATCTGCAGATTATTTTTATCAAAAAAATTGGTTTAATATGGGACTTCATGCTGATGCGAAAATACCAAATATCTCATATCCATATTTGAATGAGACAATAAAAGTAAATGATTTGAGATGGAGTGTATATGCAAACTTGGAATTTACTATAGCTAATAAATATATGTTAGGCACTAAATTTGGATATAATTCAAAATCAAATGAAGGTTATTATGTAATGGCTCCAACAGCAACGATTGATTTAAGTGCTATGACAATCTTGTGTAAAGGTAAGTTGTTAGTTGGAGTAACTGCTAATGATTTATTGCGAAGAAGTATGGCTAAATGGAGTGAGAACCGTTATCATAATACATATATTTATAATCACAATATAAATGATACTCGAGGAGTTACGATAATGGCTCGCTACACATTCAATATGATAAATAATCCGTTTAAGAAAAGAAGTAATAATGATAATATCTTAAACCGAACAGATGAAGAACATTAAAAATGTGAGGCTGTGCCGTTATGAAGTGACCCCAAAAAGTTAGACAAAAAACTTTTGGAGTGCAGTTCAATTAAAACGCATGGGATGCTGTTTCAAAAACAAACTGCAGCACAAAATGTTGTTTGTCTACCTTTTGGGCTGCGGCCGAATAGGTGCCAGTCCTAATTTTTCATCTGCCTAAACAGTTCAGCTGACAGTAAACGATTATAAAATACACTGCTGCATATTGAAAGTGCAATGCAGGGCGGTTGTCGGGTGTGGCGGGGCATCATCATATCTACGCATCGATGCCGACTGCAGCAGAGTGGAGTGGCGGACAGAGAATTGAGGAGTGGTGAGGAGCTGATTGCATGCTTTGCAGGTGGATTTTTTGTGTGTCTTTTTCAAAAAAAATTATTATCTTCGCAGCACATTAACATTAATATTCAAATAAAAAAGTGAAACGAATATTCATTCTCTCTCTGGCAGTTTTGTCTATGGCTTTTACTTCTACAGCAAAGCAGCGTGTTGTGACAATCAATGTGATACACACCACGGATGTTCACGGCAATTGTTTTCCGTATAATTTTATCGAACAAAGGGAGTGGGGCGGCAGTTATGCGCGCATCAGCTCGTTTGTGAAACAGCAGCGTGGCATCTACGGCAAAAATGTGGTGCTGCTTGATAATGGCGATGTGCTTCAAGGTCAGCCGACAGCCTATTACTATAATTTTATGGACACCAAAAGCACTCATCTGTTTGCCGAGTTGTTCAATTATTTGGGATACGATGCCGGAAACATAGGGAATCACGACATTGAAACAGGGCATGCTGTTTACGACCGCTGGATTAAACAATGCAAAATGCCAATAGTGGGGGCAAACACCATTGATGTGAGCACGGGCAAGCCTTATTTGCCGCCTTACACTATCATTAAGCGCGATGGCGTGAAGATTGCCGTGCTGGGATTGATTACGCCCGCCATTCCGGCGTGGCTTGCCGAGAATCTGTGGGAAGGACTTCGGTTTGACGATATGGTTGAATCGGCTCGCAAATGGGTGCCTATTATCCGGGAGAAGGAGCATCCCGACCTGCTTGTTGGGCTGTTTCACTCAGGTCAGGACTCGTCGCACGGCGTTGACGGATATGTTGAGAACGCTTCGCTTGAGGTGGCTCGCAATGTGCCCGGCATCGACATTGTGCTGTTTGGTCACGACCATCAGTTTGAATATAAAACCATCACTAACTGTGCCGGCGAGCAGGTGCTGTTGGCTAACCCTTCGTGCAATGGAGTGGCTGCAAGCAATATCAAGGTGGAGTTTACACTCGAGGGCAAGCGCGTGGTTGGCAAAACCATCAGCGGAGGTTTGGAGAGCATGTCGAAGTATGAGCCTGACCCACAATTCCTTGCTCATTTCGCCAATCAGTACGACGATGTGAAGAGTTTTGTTTCGGAAAAGATAGGCTATAACACCACAGCCATTACCACTCGCGATGCCTATTTCGGGTCGTCGGCGTTTATCGATTTTGTTCACGATGTGCAGATGAGCATTGCCGGTGCCGAGGTGTCGTTTGCTGCGCCGCTTTCGTTTGATGCCGAAATCAAGCAGGGTGACATATTGATGAGCGATATGTTCAACCTGATGAAATACGAAAATATGCTCTATGCCATGACGCTCACAGGCAAGGAGATTAAAGATTATCTGGAATACTCCTATTATATTTGGACCGCGCAGATGCAATCGGCTGACGACCACTTGCTGTGGTTCAAGCCTGCGAAGAAGGCAGGCGACGTGAGCCGTGCCTCGTTCCAGCATGAGAGCTTCAACTTCGATTCGGCAGCGGGCATTTGCTACACAGTGGATGTAACCAAGCCGCGTGGCGAGAAAATCGCCATTCAAAGTATGGCCGACGGCACTCCGTTCGATATGGAGAAGACCTATCGCGTTGCCATCAATTCCTATCGCGGCAATGGCGGCGGGGCATTGCTTACCGTTGGCGCCGGCATCCCAAAAGAAGAGTTGAAGAATCGCATTGTATTCTCCACCGACAAGGATTTGCGTTACTATATGCTGCAGTACATCAAGCAGCAGGGCACCATCTCGCCAAAGGCGCACAACAATTGGCGCTTTATCCCGGCTGAGATTGTTAAGCCTGCCAAAAAACGCGACTACCGGCAGCTGTTTGGTGCCGATAGTCAACCGCAAAGCGCCAAGTGATGTTTGGCGTGTAGACTAAGAGTGTGAGCGTATCTGTGAATTGTTTAGAGCCTGTTCTATAACAAATGAATGTTATGAAACAGGCTCTAATCGGATAGGCTCTAAATCACTTCGCCATCGCTTGAGAATACAATTTCGAGACCATCGTCAAGCGTGACGCGCATAAGTCCTGTGGGGATGTCGCGTTCAACCAGCTTGATTTTCTTTTCGGGATAGATTTCGTGCAGATAGGTTTGGGCAGGGAAAGGAAGCACATTCGCTTCTACGTTTTCGCCCTGTTTGGCTTGCACTTTCATCCACATACCATCGCTGTTGAACTGCAGTAGTGTGCCGCTTGATAGCTCAACCTCATACACTGCAGCGCTGTCGTTGCTCACTTTGGAGATTGGCGCATTGGCAAAGTTTTGCGACAGGAACATTTGTGCCAAGTCGGGCAGCTCAATCTGCTGCTGGTTGCCACTGCCGTTGCAAGCAGACAGAGCAATCGCTGCGGCTACTGTCAGGGTTGTTGTGATTTTTTTCATTTTCATTATTGTGTTTTTAGTGATTTTTCTCAATCAGTTATTCAGGCAGCAGGTCTTTGCGATAGCGATAGCCGCGGGCTGCATAGATGTGCTGCATGTGGCGAAGACGTTCAACAAACGAGTCGAGGTTGCGCAGGTCGCGGCGAGTCCATTGCACTTCGCAAAGCGCGGCTAATCGCGGTAGCAATTCCCATTCCAGTTTTTCGCTGTCCTTCACCCATTCGGTCCAGATGCAGCCTTCGGCACCGATGATGCGTTGTTGTTCGTCTGGCGACGACAATTTGTCGCTCACGGGGTCGAGGTCGTAAACGTGTTTCAGGCTTTCTATCCCTGTGAGTTTGTTCCAGTGACGATTGCTGAAATAGAAGTTTGAAATAGGGCAGACAATTGTGTTGTGTCCTTCGCGGGCGGCTCGAATCGAAGCGTCGACGCTGGTCCATGCCAGCACCGTTGCTGTCTTCGACGGGCGTCCCTCAAGAATTTCGTCCCATCCCATCATCTTCTTGCCACGGCTGTTAATCACCTTTTCAAGTTGAGCCATAATCCATGTTTGTAGCTGGTCCTCTTTGCTATGGCCTTTTATGTCCTTCAGTGCCAGTTCGGTAATCTTTGCTTGGCATTTAGGGCAGGTTTTCCATATCTTTTTGGGGCACTCGTCGCCACCGATGTGGATGTATTCCGAAGGGAAAATGTCCATTATTTCCTGCAAAACATCCTTGGCGAATTGTAGCGTGGCATCGTTGCCTGCGCACAGCACATCGTCGAACACGCCATAGCGCGTTGCCACCTCATAAGGGCCGCCGGTACAACCCAGCTCGGGGTACGAAGCCAAAGCGGCAAGCATGTGTCCCGGGAGGTCGATTTCGGGAATCACTGTGATGTAGCGTTCGGCTGCGTAGGCAATCACTTGGCGCGCTTCGTCTTGCGTGTAGAATCCGCTCACCGGCGTGCCGTCGAAATTGTTTCCGCCGGCTTCGGTAATCGATTCGCTGCGCCACGAACCCACCTCGGTGAGTTTGGGATATTTCTTGATTTCGATTCGCCAGCCTTGGTCGTCGGTCAGGTGCCAGTGGAAATAGTTGATGTTGTGCAGCGCCAGCATGTCAATCACTTGTTTGATGTAGTCGAGTCCGAAGAAATGACGGCTTTCGTCAATCATAAAGCCGCGATAGGCAAATCGTGGAGCGTCGGAAATCTGCACGGCAGGTAGTGTCACTTCCTTGATGTCAAGGCAGTTGGCAGGCAAAGCCTTGATTAGCGTCTGAATGCCGTAGAACACAGCCTTTGCCGAACCGCCATCAATGCTTATGGTGTGCGAGTCGGCATGGATGCTATATTGCTCGCTGCCCAGTGCGCTGTTGATGGCAAGTGCCACTTCGCCATTATGCTTCTTGTTGCTATCTTTAAGTGAGATGTTCACAGCCTTGGCAACACCGTCGATTAGCATACGGGCGTTGCGCTGCATGTTTTCGCTTTCATCGCCGGCTTGGGCAATGCGCACGGTGCAACCGTTTTTCAGGGTGAAGCCCTTGGATTTTATTTCGTTCACTTCGCTCGGCAGCGGGATGATGTTCCAATTGCCGCGTGCAACTGTGGCGGCAACAATGTTTTGTGCCCAAAAGCAGAAAACGCACATCAAAACAACGATTCTTTTTGTCATAAGAAGATTATATAGAAGTAAGTTTAATTTAGTTTAGCGGCTTAAACATTGCCACACGAGGCTTGCATGTGCGAAATTACAAAAATTTTTCGACGAAAGGGGCATGAAGCGAGTGAAAATTGCATAAATGCAGCGCTGCAGCGTTAGTGATAGAGCGCGCATTATAGAGCACGCGGTGCAGCGCAACTTAAAAAACGCACGTTTTTTCGGGCATAATCGTTACTCCGCCACATTATTTGCACTATCTTTGCAATGAATTGCGAAAATAGGTTGCGCAAAGGCATAATGCTCAAGCCGTGCTTGGCTATTCTGCTCTCGGCGCGCACTATCGTTGCATTATAGTTATGGAAGAGAAAGAAAACAAAGAACGTGTAGCATCGCGGCGTGGGCTTCTTGCCATCTCGCCAATAGCGGTGTTCTTGATGCTCTATGTGGCAACGAGTTTGGTGATAGGCGATTTTTATGGCATGCCATTGTCGTTGGCATTCATTGTGGCATCGATATGGGCTATTGCTACCACTCGTGGGGCATCGCTCAGCGAAAGATTGATGATTTTCTCGCGCGGAGCAGCCGACGGTGATGTGATGCAAATGATTTGGATATTTGTGCTTGCCGGAGCATTCTCGGCACTTGCCAAGGGCGTGGGTGCGATTGATGCAGTGGTGGGCGTCACGTTGTGGTTGCTGCCCATGGAGTGGCTCATACCGAGCCTGTTCACGGCAGTGTGCTTTGTTTCGCTGAGCATTGGCACATCGGTGGGCACGGTGGTGGCTCTCACGCCGTTGGCTGTGCAGCTTGCCAATGCCACAGGCGGCAGTGTGCCGTTTTTTGTGGCTGTGGTGCTGTGCGGGTCGTTTTTTGGCGATAACCTGAGTTTTATATCTGATACCACAATAGCTGCCACGCGCTCGCAGCATTGCAAGATGCGCGATAAGTTTCGTGCCAATTTGTTCATTGCAGTTCCTGCAGCGTTGATTGCCGTTGCGGCGTTTGCCTTGGCAGGCAATTTTCATGCCGGGGGCATAGAGCCCGTGAGTGCCAACAAGTGGCTTGTGATTCCGTATTTGCTGGTGATTGTGGCTGCGGTGCTGGGCGTGAACGTGATGGCGGTGTTGTGCCTCGGCATTGTTTCAAGCATCGTTTTGGCATTGCTGTGCACCGATTACGGATTGATGGAAATGTGTACAATGATGGGTGGCGGCATCGATGGCATGGGAAACCTGATTATTGTCACATTGCTGGCGTCGGCGTTGCTGGCGGTAATACGCCACAATGGCGGTATCAGGTATCTGATTGAGGTGATTACACGGCGCATCAGTGGCGTGCGTGGTGCACAGGCGTGCATATCGGTTCTTGTGGCGTTTGTGAATGTTTGCACAGCCAACAATACGGTTGCCATTATTTCGGTAGGGGAGATTGCTCGCCGACTGGGCTCACAGTTCGGCATCGACCCACGCAAAGTGGCAAGTCTGCTCGACACCTGCTCGTGCATTGTGCAGTGTATGATTCCGTATGGCGCACAGACGCTGCTTGCTGCAGGCATTGCCAAAGTGAGTCCCGTGGCGTTTTTTTCATACCTTTATTATGCCTGGGCATTGGCGCTGATGGTGATTGCTTCGATAGTGTTCCGATTTCCGCGGCATTGCAGCGCTGCACCGAAGGCGTGAATTTGTTATAGTATAATTTGATAATATAATATAAGATATAGTGAACGAACCGTTAGCTGAAAGGATGCGTCCGACGACGCTCGATGACTACATAGGTCAGAAGCATTTGGTGGGCGAGGGGGCTGTGATTCGGCGTATGATTGAGTCGGGCAACATCTCATCGTTCATCTTGTGGGGTCCACCGGGAGTTGGCAAGACTACGCTTGCCAAGATTATTGCTGAGCAAACACAGGTATCGTTCTACACGTTATCGGCAGTTACGTCGGGCGTGAAGGAGGTTCGCGACCTGCTTGAGCGATGTCGTGCCGATGCTTCGAGTGTGTTCTCGAAAGGACGACCGGTGCTGTTCATCGACGAAATACACCGCTTCAACAAATCGCAGCAGGACTCGCTGCTTGGAGCTGTTGAAAACGGAACAGTGACCCTGATTGGTGCCACCACCGAAAATCCGTCGTTCGAGGTGATAAGGCCGTTGTTGTCGCGTGCGCAAGTGTATGTGCTCAAGCCATTGGAAAACGACGATTTGCTCGAGCTGCTGCAACGGGCAATCACCAAGGACCGCGTGCTCAAGCAAAAAGGAGTGAAGGTGGAGCAGACCGAGGCATTGCTGCGCTTTTCGGGCGGCGATGCCCGCAAATTGCTCAACATATTGGATTTGATGCTTCAGTCGCTTGGCAACGACGAACCGTTTGTGATAAACGACGAACTGGTGACCGAGCGCTTGCAGCAGAACCCTATGGCATTCGACAAGGACGGAGAGATGCATTACGACATCATCTCGGCTTTTATAAAGTCGATTCGCGGCAGCGACCCCGATGCTGCCATCTATTGGCTGGCTCGACTGATAGCCGGTGGCGAGGACCCTAAATTCATTGCCCGCCGACTGGTGATTTCGGCAAGCGAGGATATAGGGCTTGCCAATCCCAATGCCTTGTTGCTTGCCAATGCCACTTTCGACACCATCCACAAGATTGGGTGGCCCGAAGGGCGCATTCCGCTGGCAGAGTGTGTCATCTATCTTGCCACATCGCCCAAGAGCAATTCGGCATATATGGCAATCAACACTGCGCTGCAATATGTGGAGCAGACCGGAAATATGCCTGTGCCGTTGCACCTGCGCAATGCTCCCACAACGCTGATGAAGCAGATGGGATATGGATGCGGATATAAGTATGCTCACGACTATCCCGGCAACTTTGTCAGGCAGCAGTTTATGCCCGAAAAAGCCGGGGCAGTAACCTTCTGGAAAGCTGCCGACAATGCCCAGGAAGCCAAGATGAAGCAGCGCATGGATACGTTGTGGGGCGAATGGAAAAAGCCGCAAGACGAATGACCGAGCAAAGGCATTTTGCTCAAAAATTACATTTTTTAGCAGAATGCGACATTTGGAACAATAAAAGTGAAAAAATAACTAAACGAGCAAAAATGTTTGTTTACACGATTGATTTTGTGTAACTTTGTGCACAAATTGTTAAGTAGTGTGTTGATGAAGATGTATCGGCACACTGCATTGCAAGTGAACAGAAATGCAAAAAATACATTAATAAAAAATAAATATCTCCAATTATGAGTTTAAACATTGTTGTTTTGGCAAAGCAAGTGCCAGACACTCGTAATGTAGGCAAAGATGCGATGAAAGCCGACGGTACAATCAACCGTGCAGCGCTTCCGGCAATCTTCAACCCTGAGGATTTGAACGCATTGGAACAAGCCTTGCAATTGAAAGATAAGAATCCAGGTTCAACAATCACATTGCTCACAATGGGTCTCCCACGTGCAGCAGAGATTATTCGCGAAAGTTTGTATCGCGGTGCAGATACTGGTATAGTATTAACCGACCGTGCATTGGCAGGTGCCGACACCTTGGCAACATCTTATGCCATTGCTACAGCAATCAAGCATCTTGGCAAATACGACATTATCCTTGGTGGACGTCAAGCCATCGACGGCGATACTGCTCAGGTGGGTCCTCAGGTGGCTGAGAAATTGGGCTTGCCACAAGTCACTTATGCCGAAAGCGTGAATGTAGAAGATGGCAAAGCCATTGTAAAGCGTCGCTTGGAATCGGGCGTTGAAACCGTTGAATGTCCGTTGCCATTGGTGGTTACCGTCAACGGTAGCGCCGATGCATGCCGTCCTCGCAATGCTCGCCTTATTCAGAAATATAAGTATGCTGTTACACCAAGCGAAAAGGCTGCTCTTGCCGATGACAAGCTTAAACTTGTTGAAACTCGCGATTTCCTGAACCTCAAGGAATGGGGCGCTGCCGAAATCAATGCCGATTTGGAGCAATGCGGTTTGGCCGGTTCGCCTACAAAGGTTAAAAACGTGGTGAATGTTGTGTTTGTTGCTAAGGAAAGCAAGGTGATTGAAGGCAACGATGAAGAAGGTCTTGAAGGCCTCATCAAGGACTTGATTGCCGAACACACAATTGGGTAAAAAGGAGTAACAATTTCAAATAGTTTTCAGAAAATGGCAGACAATAATAATTTAATAGTATATTGCGAATACGACGAAGGCAAAATTGCTGATGTTAGTTTGGAATTGCTTACTAAGGGCCGCAAACTTGCCACTGAGCTGGGCGTAAAGCTCGAGGCATTGGTTATTGGCGACAAGCTCGAAGGCATTGAGAACCAAGTATTTCCATTTGGTGTAGATGTAGTTTATAAGGTTGAAGACGCTCGTCTTTATCCTTACACATCGCTTCCTCATTCGTCGATTGTTAATAACTTGTTCCGCGAAATCAAGCCGCAAGTGTGCTTGATGGGCGCAACAACTATCGGTCGCGACCTCGGACCACGTGTTTCGTCGTGCCTGCACAGCGGTTTGACAGCCGACTGTACATCGCTCGAAATCGGTCCGCACACCGACCCCAAGACCGGCAAGGAATATGAGAACCTGCTTTATCAGATTCGTCCTGCATTTGGTGGCAACATTGTTGCAACCATCGTCAACCCCGAATGCCGTCCACAAATGGCAACCGTTCGCGAAGGTGTGATGAAGAAAGAGGTGTTCGACGAAAACTATAAGGGCGAAGTTGTAAATCTCGACGCAAACAAGTATGTAGATGCCGAAAGTTTCGTAGTGAAGATTATCGACCGTCACATCGAGAAGTCTAAAATCAATATCAAGAATGCTTCGATTATTGTTGCCGGCGGTTACGGTATGGGCAGCAAAGAGGGCTTTGATATGCTTTATGAACTTGCTGACACCCTCGGTGCCGAAGTTGGTGCATCGCGTGCGGCAGTCGACGCAGGCTATTGCGAACACGAGCGCCAAATCGGTCAAACAGGTGTGACTGTACGTCCTAAACTCTACATTGCATGTGGTATTTCAGGTCAGATTCAGCACATTGCCGGCATGCAGGACAGTTCAATTGTTATTTCAATCAACAACGACCCTAACGCTCCAATCAACTCGATTGCCGACTATGTTATCAACGGTGATGTTGAGCAAGTGATACCTCGCTTGATAAAGTATTATAAAAAGAACTCAAAGTAAATAAACATAAGACAGAAATGGCTAATTTTTATACCGACAATAAAGCGCTTCAATATCACCTCAACCATCCGTTGATGAAGAGAATCGTTGCGCTCAAGGAACGCAACTTTGTTGATTGCGAAAAATACGATTATGCACCAATCGACTTTGACGATGCGATGGACTCGTATCGAAAGGTGCTTGAGATTGCTGGAGAATTGGCGGCTGAGGTGATTGCACCAAATGCCGAATCGGTAGATGCCGAAGGTCCTCACGTGATTGACGGTCATGTGAAATATGCCGAAGGTACACAAAAGAACCTCGATGCCATCAACCAGGCAGGCTTGATGGGTATCTCGTTGCCACGTCGCTACAATGGTTTGAACTTCTCGATTGTTCCTTACATTATGGCAAACGACATTGTAAGCCGTGCTGATGCTGCTTTCGAGAATGTTTGGGGTCTTCAGGACTGTGCCGAAACCATCTACGAATTTGCCGACGAAGACCAAAAGCAACGCTACCTCACCCGCGTCAGCGCAGGCGAAACAATGGCAATGGACCTCACAGAGCCGGATGCCGGTAGCGACTTGCAGGCAGTAATGCTCAAGGCTACATATAACGAAGCCGATGGCACATGGCGCTTGAACGGCGTAAAGCGATTCATCACCAATGGTGATGCCCACATTGCTCTCGTTCTTGCACGCTCCGAAGAGGGTACAAAGGACGGCCGTGGCCTTTCGATGTTCATCTACGACCGCAACGATGGTGGCGTGATTGTTCGCCGCATTGAGCACAAACTTGGCATAAAGGGCAGCCCTACATGCGAATTGGTGTTCAAGAATGCTAAGGCTGAACTGGTAGGCTCGCGCAAGTTGGGTCTTATCAAGTATGTGATGGCTCTTATGAACTGCGCTCGTCTTGGTATCGCATCGCAATCGGTGGGTATCAGCGAAGCTGCTTATCGCGAAGCTGTGGCATATGCCAACGACCGTAAACAATTTGGCAAGGCCATCATCGAATTCCCTGCTGTGGCTGAAATGATTGCCAACATCAAGGCTAAGCTCGATGCATCGCGTGCATTGCTCTATGAGACTGCTCGCTTTGTTGATATGACAAAGATTCTTGAAGATATCGGGCGCGAACGCACACTCACTCCTGAGGAGCGAGCCGAAATGAAGCACTATTCGCGCTTGGCAACAGCCTACACTCCGCTCACTAAGGGTATGGGCAGCGAATTCTGTAACCAGAATGCCTACGACTGCATTCAGGTGCATGGCGGTAGCGGTTTCATGAAGGACTACGCATGCGAACGCATCTATCGCGATGCCCGCATCACTTCGATTTACGAGGGTACTACCCAGTTGCAGGTTGTTGCTGCTATCGGTAATGTAACCAAGGGTGTATATGCCGACCAAATGGCTGCATATGCCGCTGTTGAGGTGAGCGAAGCAATGAAGCCTCTTCAAGCAAGAGTGAATGCAATGGCCGACCAATATCGCGACATTGTTGCCAAGATTGACACAACCAACAAGCAATATTTCGACCTTCAGGCACGTCGCTTGGTTGAAACTGCCGGTCATGTAATTATGGCATACTTGCTTGTTAACGATGCATCGAATGCTCCTGAATTGTTTGAAGGTAGCGCAAAGGTGTATGTTAACTATGCCGAAGGCGAAATTGCCAAGAACATGAAGATGCTTGAGAGCATTGTTGCCGATGATTTGGCAGCTTATTGCATCAAGTGATAAAACACAATAGGCTGAGATTATCAGTAATGCACATAAAATCGCAGTGGAGCATTTGCTCTGCTGCGATTTGCTTTTTGGGGGGGATATAGAAAAAACGAAGGGCTTCATGCTCGCGCAAATGCCCCTCGCTATGATTGATGATTAATAGTGCTACAATAATTCTACACTTCTTTCGCTTCGCGCGTGGCTTGTGTTTCCTTGAAAAACATCGATATCGTGGAGATACCATATTCCTCGTTGTAGCGTCTATTGTCTGAATTACACAAATCTAACCTTTTACTTAATCATAAAAACTGTAGTTGAACCTGAATTGATAACCTTTGCATAGTAATAACATCGCTTGTTACGAAAAAGTTCATTGCATATGGTGGTGCTATGACAAAAATGTGTGAGAAATTGTGTAAATTTGTAGGGAATAATGCCGGGCGGTTGACAAGCCGGGCATGTGAAATGAGCAATATACAAACGAAATAAATAATTATTATTACGAAATGAAGAGATTAATATTTGTGATTGTAACCCTTTTGTCGGTAGCTTGTGTTTTTGCCGAGGAGTTTACCTTGCGTGATGCAGTGCTTTGGCAAGGAAAGAAAGGCATCGGAGCCATTACGCCATCAATCGACGGCGAAAGCTATTATCAATTGCGTGGAGGCGACAAGGTGGTGAAGGTGTCGTTCAAGACCGGTAATGAGCAGGTTGTATTCGATTCGTCGACGGCACGCGATTGCAACATATCGCAGTGGAGCGGCTTTGAGATGGCTCCCGACGAAAGCAAAATATTACTATATACCAATTCCGAACCGATATATCGTTATTCTTTTCGTGCCGATTATTATGTGTACGAACTACGCCATAACAAACTGAGCAAGCTGAGCGAGGCGGGTAGGGAAGAAATTGCAACATTCTCGCCCGATGCACGCATGGTGGCTTTTGTGCACGACAATAACATCTATATCAAGAAACTCGATTACGGCACCCAGGTGGCTGTGACCACCGACGGCAAGAAGAACAGTGTGATAAACGGTGTCCCCGACTGGGTGTATCAGGAGGAATTGGATTTGCTCAACGGCATGGCATGGTCGCCCGACAACCTTACGCTGTCGTTTATCCGATGGGATGAATCGAAAGTGAAAACTTATCCTTTGCAAATGTATCACGGAGCTTGCAACCCTATTAAGGATAATGAGTTGTATCCGGGTATGTACGAATATAAGTATCCCAAGGCAGGATGCGACAATTCGGTGGTGAGTGTGTTGAGCTACGATGTGGAAAACCGCACAGTGAAGACTATGAACATTCCAATGACCAAGGACGACTACGTGGCAAAGATTGTTTACGGAAAAACTTCGGAGCGATTGATGGTTACGAAACTGAATCGTCATCAGAACGAGGTGTCGCTGTATGCCGTCAATCCACGCTCCACGGTGGCAAAACTCATCTACACCGAAAAGAGCGATACATGGATTGATTTCTCGCTTGTGGCAGATGCGGTTTATTACGACGATTTCTTTGTAATCCGCAGCGAAAAGAGCGGTTGGACACATCTCTATCAGTATTCCAATAGCGGCTCGCTGATGCGTCAGCTCACAAACGGCAATTGGAACGTGACCGATTATTACGGCTATAATCCGTTGAACAAGACATTTTATTTCCAGTCGACACAAGTGAGTCCGCTCGACCGCACTATAGCAAAGGTGGATGCAAAAGGCTTGGTGAGCACCATTGTTAATGGCGCCGGCACTTATTCAGCCACTTTCAGCGGCAATATGGCGTATTATATCCAGAACTTCAGCGATGCAAAGACCCCTAACCAATATCGGGTTATCAACACAGCAACCGGCAAGAAAGTGCGCGATTTGCAGCTCAACGAGGAATATGCCGAGAAATACACCGGTAGCAGTGTGCCCAAGCGCGAGTTTTTCCAATTTGAGAGCGATGGCAATATGCTCAACGGATATATGATTAAGCCACTTGATTTCAAAGCAAATAAGAAATATCCGGTGATTATGTCGCAGTATAGCGGCCCCGGCTCGCAGATGGTGAAAAACAGCTGGAAAGTTGATTGGGAGGAATACTTTGCAACTCAAGGCTTTATTGTGGTGTGTGTTGACGGTCGCGGAACCGGCTTCCGTGGCAAGGCATTTGAGAGCGCAGTGTATATGAAGCTCGGACAACTTGAAACCGTCGACCAGATTGCTGCTGCTAAGTACATGGCATCGCAGCCCTATGTCGATGCAAAGCATATTGGCATTTGGGGTTGGAGTTTTGGCGGATATGAGGTGCTGATGGCTATGTCGCAAACCGACAGCCCATATGCTGCAGGCGTTGCAATTGCTCCGGTTACCGACTGGCGCTTCTACGACACAATCTACACCGAGCGCTTTATGCGCACGCCAAACGAAAATGAGAATGGCTACAACCAAGGTTCGCCACTGAAGCGAATCAGCAAGCAAAAGGGCAGATTGCTGATTATGGCAGGCACAGCCGACGACAATGTGCACATCACCAACACCTATGAGTATGCTGCTGAAATGACTCAGCAGAACAAGATGTTCGACATGATGGTGTTCTTGAATATGAACCACTCGATTAACGGTTGCGAAACCCGTGTGCCGTTATACATGAAGGTGCTTGAGTTCTTCAATAACAACTTGAAGAAGTGAGGTGCTTTAATCGCTTTGCAGTCAGATGATGTTTGACGACGACAACAAGTTGTATGTAATAACGGGTCCTACAGCCTCGGGCAAGACGTCGAAGGCTGTAGCGCTCGCTCGTGCCATCGATGCTGAGATTATCAGCGCCGATTCACGGCAGGTGTATCGTGGCATGGACATAGGCACAGGCAAAGACCTAGATGAATATGGCGATGTACCTTATCATTTGATTGACATCTGCGATGCCGGTTATAAATATAATTTGTATCAATATCTTCGCGACTATCGTGCAGCATATAGCGACATACGCTCGCGGGGCAAGCGGGTGGTGCTGTGTGGCGGCACCGGCTTGTATGTAGAGAGTGTGCTCAAGGGCATTCAACTGCCCGAGGTGCCCGAAAACAAGGAGTTGCGGCACAGGCTTGAGGGCAAGTCGCTCGATGAGCTTACGGCGATGCTCAGCGCCATGAAGCAGTTGCACAACACCACCGACGTTGACACTTGCAAGCGCGCCATTCGCGCTATAGAGATACAGACCTTCTATCAGGAGCATCCCGAGCTTGAGGCGAACACCCAACCGCACCCGGTTGATAATGCTGTGATTGTGGGTGTGGATATTGATGTTGAAAACCGCCGCCGCCGCATCACTGAGCGCTTGAAGATGAGGTTAGACGCCGGTATGGTTGACGAGATAAGCCGTCTTATCGATAGTGGTGTGCCAGCCGAGGACTTGATATATTACGGATTGGAATATAAGTTTGTAACGCAGTATGTGATTGGCGAACTCGACTATGATGAGATGTTCCGCCTGCTTGAAATTGCCATACATCAGTTTGCCAAAAGGCAAATGACATGGTTCAGAGGCATGGAACGGCGCGGGTTTGCAATCAATTGGATAAATTGGAATGTCGACAACGACGAGTTTGTGAAACAGGTGTTGGCGTTGTAGTGTGACACTTGTATCATAGAAAATAGAATGGCATTAAAGGCGCGGGCATTCCGTGCCTTTAATAGTTTCCGTAGCTTGTGCGAGTGGAGTCTAATCGGAGCAAGATGAAGAGAAGGATGGTGAACCCCCACAGCGACGAGCCGCCATAGCTGAAAAATGGCAGCGGTATGCCAATGACAGGGCATAGCCCAATCACCATCCCCACATTGATGGCAAGGTGGAAAATGAAGTAGGAAGCTACGCTGTAGCCGTATACCCTGCCAAAAGCTGAGCGTTGCCGTTCGGCGATGGCGATGATGCGGAGAATCAGATATAGGAATGTGCCGAGCACAAGAGTGGTTCCCACAAAGCCTTCTTCCTCGCCTATGGTGCAGAAGATGAAGTCGGTGTGTTGCTCAGGCACATATTTCAGTTTTGTTTGGGTACCGGCAAGGAAGCCCTTGCCGAACACGCCGCCCGAGCCGATGGCTATTTTCGACTGGTTGACGTTGTAGCCGGCACCGCGAAGGTCTTGCTCAATGCCAAGTGCTACCTTGATGCGCATTTGCTGGTGTGGCTGCAGAATGTTGTTGAACACATAGCTCACCGAGAACAAGAACATGATTGAAGCCACAGCAAAACTTATTGAAACCAGAATGCGCTTTATGTTGTCGTGGAACATGGCAACGAGCAGATATACTGCAGCTGCTATAATCACTGTGAGGAAATAGGCATATCCCGGAATGTTGATGTTGAAAACCGACAGCATATAGGCAATGATTGCCGTTACCACAAACCCCAGCGTGACGTTTCGGCAAAGCACAAGCGAACGGCAATAGAACAGCAGCATCGCCGCCAACACCACCATAATGTAGACAAACACAATAAACTCGCCGGTGGGTATGCCCATGGTGACTGTCTCGGCGTATTTCGACGACACCACAAAAATCACTATTGCGCTGAAGGCGGCAAATAGTACAAAACCACTCATGCCTTCGCGATAGAGCACAAACACTAACGAAAGATACACCAATGCCGACCCGGTTTCTTTTTGTGCAAGAATCAGCATAATGGGAATGAAGATAATGAGCGCACATTTGGCATAGTTTGCCAAGCTTTTGTTAAGAACGAAGTTGTAGCCGCTGAACAGCTTGGCTAATGCTAATGCCGTGGCAAATTTGGCAAATTCGGCAGGCTGCAGACTCACCGGGCCAAACACGAGCCACGACCGCGAACCTTTGATGTCAGGGGCGAGGAATATGGTGGCAATCAGCACCAAAATCAGTATGCCATAAACGGGATAGGCATAGGCTTCAATCATGCGCCTGTCGATGAGCAGTATTGAAAAACCAATCAATAGCGAAAGTCCAATCCACAGGAATTGTTTGCCTGAAAATTCGCTGAAGTCAAACATGCTTGCGTGGTCGAAATCGTAGCTTGCAGCATAGATGCTTATTGCTCCGGCAATCACAAGGATGGCATAGACGAGAATGGTAATCCAGTCGATGTTGCGGAACGACGATGTATTGTTATATGAATCGTTGATATACACTTTCTTGTTTTGTCTTAGTTGATAAAAATGTGCTCACACCTTTCATGCGGTGAACGGTGATGACTCAATTGCTTGCGCAAAGATACGGATTATTCGAATAATTTTGAGTAATTTTGTTGCCGTAAATTGATATTATCATATGAATTGGATAAATGAGGTGTTTCTGTCGCACAGCGCACTGCAGGCGGTGATTATTCTTTCAATCATTTGCGCGGTGGGTTTGGCATTGGGCAAGGTGCGAATATTGGGCGTTTCGCTCGGTGCTACCTTTGTGTTTTTTATTGGCATTGTTGCCGGCCATTTGGGCATCACGATTGACGAAGGAGTGCTTTACTATGTAGAAAGTTTTGGCTTGGTGCTGTTTATATTCACACTCGGCTTGCAAGTGGGTCCGGGTTTCTTCAGTTCGTTTCGCAAAGGAGGAATAACATTGAATGTGCTGGGATTGAGTGTGGTGCTGCTCGGCACATTGATGGCAATAGTTGCAAGTTGCATCACGGGCATGAGTGTTGCTGACATGATTGGTGTGCTTTGTGGTGCGGTGACCAATACGCCCGCTCTTGGTGCTGCCCAGCAGGCATTAAAGCAAGTGGGGTTGCCCAGCAGTTCGCTTGCTTTGGGATGTGCTGTTACCTATCCGTTGGGTGTGGTTGGCGTGATATTGGCGCTTGCTGTGATGCGCAGCGTGCTCTATGGCAAGAATGTGCCTGAATCGCCTGCCGAAGATAACGACGAAACTTTTGTGGCAGAGTTCAAGGTGATGAATCCGGCAATTTTTGGCAAGACGCTGCTTGAGGTTAACCGCGTTAGCGGAAGGGAGTTTGTGGTTTCGCGATTGTGGCGAGACAATTCGGCGTGCAGCCCGGCATCTGACACAGTGCTCGAGTCGGGCGACCGTTTGCTTGTGGTCACCAGCGAAAAGGATGCCGAGAATCTGGCATTGCTGTTTGGCGAGCAGGTGCAAGATGTGGATTGGAACAATAAGGATATTGATTGGAACTCGATTGACCGAGAGTTGGTGTCGTCGCGCATACTCATCACAAAGACTGAATGGAACGGCAAGAAACTTGGCTCGCTGAAGCTGCGCCGGAATTATGGTGTAAACACTACCCGTATCTATCGTAGCGGGGTGCAGTTGCTTGCACGTCCGGGATTGCGCCTGCAAATGGGCGACCGTCTGACTGTGGTGGGCGAGGCTCACGCAGTTGAGCAGGTTGAGAAACTGCTGGGAAATGCTGTTCAATCGCTCAACGAACCTAACTTGATTGGGGTGTTCATTGGCATGAGCATTGGTTTGATTTTGGGTGCTATTCCTATTATGATACCTGGTATGTCGGTTCCGGTGAAGCTGGGACTTGCCGGTGGTCCGGTGATTGTGGGCATTCTGATTGGCACATTTGGGCCGCGATTGCACATGGTTACATACGTTACGCGCAGTGCCAACCTTATGCTGCGTTCGCTTGGATTGTCGCTTTATCTGGCATGCCTCGGGCTTGATGCCGGTGGGCAGTTCTTCGATGTGGTGATTCGTCCCGAAGGTGCTCTGTGGGTGCTGTTTGGATTTCTGTTCACCATAGTGCCTGTCTTGATTGTAGGCTTTATTGGCTTGAAGGTGCTGAAGATTGATTTTGCCACAATGTCGGGTGCATTGTGCGGCAGCATGGCTAATCCTATGGCATTGAACTATAGCAACGAGTCGCTCGAAAGCGATGTGCCGTCGGCAGGCTATGCCACGGTTTATCCGTTCAGCATGTTTGCTCGCCTGATTATTGTGCAGATAGTGATTCTGTTGTTTATGAGCTGACGCTGTGGCACGAATGGCTGAATGTACAATGAGTTTGACTTACTCGATGGGCGAGAAAGGCATATGGCTTCGGCGAATGGTGTAGTTGGGCTTTTTATCCGAAATTGCGTAGCTTATCCAAAAGTTTTTTGCGGTCCTTCACGATGATTTCGTTGATGCTGTAATCAACGAGGCCTTCGGCTTTCATGTGCTCAAGGGCGTTGATGAACGACGTGCGTTGCGAGCCGAGCATCGTGCTGAGGTCTTTTTGACGGAACGAGATGCGAATGTCGGTGCAGTCGGGGTGCGTGAGCATAGCCACCATTTGAGCGATACGCTCGGCTATTGAGCCGCGAGTGACTGAGAGCATCGACGATGTGCTCAACTGGTTGTTGCGCGACAGCATATTCAGAATGTTGAACAGAAACACTTTGTCGGTTTGCAGCATATTCACATAGTCTGACTTTGCCACTTGTAGCGTGCCGCACATACCGTGGGCTGCTACGCTGAAAGGGTAGGCTGTGGTTTTCCCAAACATATATTCCGGACCAATGACGTTGGGTGCCGAAATTGTTTCGATTATGTGAATCTTCCGGTTTTGGCACGGGATGTCGATTTTTGCTTGCCCTGAAACGAGGAAGCATAGCGTGGTGCATTTGTCGCCGACGGAGATTATGTTGTCGCCATCGTAGTATTTTTTGAAATGAAACGGCACTTTCTCAACCAATTCCGAAAGTTTAAGACGACTTACTCCTTGGAAGAGAGGCAGAGCCATGAGTGTATCGAAAATGCTGTCCATTGCGAGTTGCTATTAAAAAAAAAGAATGATTTTGCTTTAGTGATTATCGTACTGCAAAAATACGCAAAATGTTGAGATTTAACTTAGAGACGGTTTCATAATTAATGTTAAAGCCGGGGCGGGCAGTCGTAATAATTTGAATGATAAAACTATGGCTTTAGCAATTATATAAATCTACAATAAAAATCCCCCGACAAAACACCGCAACAGCAAGAATGCGTGCGGCATTTTGTCGGAGTAATATAAGGGCTGCAGTCCTATGGCTTTGCAAGCAGGATTGACTGCAGGTTGTCAGTTTTTTATTTCAGACGCTCGATGAGTTGGTCGACAGTGAGTTGGCATTGCTCGCCTGTTGCCATGTTTTTCAGAGCCACGGTTCCATTTGCGATTTCGCTTTCGCCCACCATAGCAACAAAAGGAATCTGTTTTGTGTCGGCGTAGCTCATCTGTTTTTTCATCTTCGTGGATTCGGGATACAGCTCGGCAGGAATGCCCGCTTTGCGCAACTGCATCACAATGCCCAAGGCTGCCTTGCTTTCGGTTTCGCCAAAATTGGTGAACATCACCTTTGTGGAAGCACAGGTGTCGGCAGGGTATAGGTTCAGTGTGTTAAGCACATCAAAAATGCGGTCGGCACCGAAACTGATGCCAACGCCCGACACTCCGTCCAAGCCAAATACGCCGGTGAGGTTGTCGTAGCGGCCGCCGCCGGTGATGCTTCCCATAGCCACGTCGTTTGCTTTCACTTCGAGAATCGTGCCGGTGTAATAGTTCAATCCACGAGCCAGCGAAACGTCGAGTTCCACGGTGGCGCGAGGCGATAGTTGAGCCACGTTGTTGAATACGAATCGCAGCTCCTCGATGCCTTTTTTGCCGATTTGGCTGTTGCTAAGCATTGCCTCGAGGCTGTTGAACTTATCTTCGTTAGAGCCGGAGAGGTTAAGCAGCGGTTGCAGCATTTCTACGGCTTGCGCCGAGATTCCTTTTTCAATAAGTTCGGCGTTGACGTTTTCAATGCCAATCTTGTCGATTTTGTCGATTGCAACGGTGATGTCGATGAGCTTTTGTGGTTCGCCAATCATTTCGGCAATGCCGCTCAACACTTTGCGGTTGTTCACCTTTATGGTGATGTTGATGCCAAAGCGGGCAAACACCTCGTCGATGAGTGAGACGAGTTCAACTTCGTTGATGAGTGAGTCGGAACCAACCACGTCGGCATCACACTGATAAAACTCACGGTAACGGCCTTTTTGAGGGCGGTCGGCACGCCAAACGGGTTGAATCTGATAGCGCTTGAATGGGAATTGCAGTTCGTTGCGGTGTTGAACCACATAGCGGGCAAACGGCACGGTGAGGTCGTAACGAAGCCCTTTCTCGCAAATCTTTGACGTGAGGTGCTGGCAATCGCGTTGATTGAGCATATCGTCAGGTGCCGATTTCAGGAAATCGCCACTGTTGAGAATCTTAAAAAGCAGTTTGTCGCCTTCTTCGCCATATTTACCCATAAGGGTGCTGAGGTTTTCCAAAGCAGGTGTTTCGATTTGTTGAAACCCATAAAGCAGGAAAACATCTTTGATGGTGTTGAAAATATAGTTGCGTTTCGCCATCTCAATAGGCGAAAAATCTCTGGTCCCCTTAGGGATTGATGGTTTTTGTGCCATATATTCGTTGAAAAAATTTTTTGCAAAGTTACAAATTAATCTCTTTGTCTGCCAAGTAAAATCATAGCATAATAAAATAAAGTGGCAAGCGAGCTGAGTGCAGCCACCACATAGGTGTAAGCTGCCGATTTAAGCGCGTCTTTGGCATACTCGGTGTTTTCGCCGTAGGTTATTCCTGCGCGCTTAAGCCAGCTAATGGCTCTCATGCTTGCGTTTATTTCCACCGGCAGGGTCACAAACGAAAACAATGTGGTGGTTGCAAACAATATCACGCCAAACAGCAACACTTGCGGATATGCCTGAATGAGTAGGATGCCTGCCAAAAGAACCCACTGCACCCACGACGAGGCAAAACTCACTATTGGCACGAGCGACGAGCGCAGCACCAGGGGAGTGTAGTTGGTGGCATGCTGCACGGCGTGCCCACATTCGTGTGCGGCAACTGCAGCGGCTGCTATGCTGCAGGTGGCATAAACGTCTTGACTGAGGTTTACCGTTTTGTTTGCGGGGTTGTAGTGGTCGGAGAGTATGCCGTTGGCACATTGCACTTCCACGTCGTAGATGCCGTTGTCGTGAAGCATCTTTTCGGCAATCTCTTTGCCTGTCATGCTTCGGCTGAGCGGAAGTCGCGAGTATTTCTTGAATTTTCGTTGAAAATTGTTCTGCACGAAAAACGATACTGCTGCAATAAGTATGAAAATTATGTAAGCCATAATATAAGCCTTTTTTGTGAATAATATGATTTTTACGAATATTTGGCAATATTCGTGCCAAAGTGAGAGTTGTGGGGATGCCTATTCGAGGATATATGGCACAGAGGGGTCGCTTGCAATGCGGTCGATATACTCCAGAAAATAGTAGTTTATCACAAAAGGCTCTGCAAAGAAATACATCGATTCGTAGCGGCGGCGCAAGTCAAGATACGGTTCAAGCAGCTTCGACATGCGAGCATCGTTCACCACGTCGACGGTTTTTTCTTTGGGATTGATAGTGAAGATGTAGGCATTCTCAAAATTGAAGCCGTAGCTGGTGAGGAATTTCAGCGCTTCAACGGTACCCATGCCGGTGTTGACATATTTGCTCAGCTGGTAAAGGAAGCTGTTGTCGATGTCGTTGGTGTATTGGGTGTAGGCAATCTTGTCGTTGAAGTAGAGTGGGGCGTAGTGGCTCATATAAGGTAGTGCCACGCCGCTGTAGTGGTTTTTAAGATAATTGGTGTTTACAAACCACACACTGTCGTTCACACTCACGGCAAGTGCTTCGTCGTTGATTATTCGCTTTTGTATTTTGTCTTTACTGTTTCGGGGTTTGATGTTGATGCAGTAAGGACTGCTGATTTCTATGCCTATGTCGGTGAGAATGGTGTCGGGTTCATCGGCATAAACCTTTTGCCACGAAGAGTAGACGGTGATATAATCGAGGGCATCGGCTGCGGGCGAAGAGCACATGGCAGCGAAAAGGATGCAAATAATGGGCAATGCTCGTTTCATAACTTTCATATAGAATAAAAAACATCACCCGAATAATGCTTCGGGTGATGCAAAGATAATTATTTTTTTGCTGATTATTGGCCAATGATGCGATATATGTCGCTTTCGGAGCGGTCAAATGGTCCGGTGTGCTCAATTTTTAGTGTGCACATAGCAGCGGCATATTTCCCTGCTTCGACATATCCGGCGCCTTTGGCTCGCGAATACAAGTATCCGGCGGCATAGGTGTCGCCGCAACCGGTGGCGTCTTCAATCTTTGTGGGCGTGTACGCCGGAATCTCGTAGAAACGGCCTTCCACAAAAATCACCGAGCCGTAGCTGCCCAGTGTCATCAGCACTTCTTTTATTCCCCAGAGTTCGAATTGCTTGGCGGCTTGGTGCAGGTCGGTGTATCCGGTGAGCGATTCAATCTCGTGTTCGTTCACCTTTAGTATGTCGATGTATTTCATTGCCTCCAGCTTGTTCTGCCATTGGCAAGGGTACACTTTTTCGCCGTCGACATAACGCAAAAAGCCTTGTGCATCAACCGATAGCGTGCCATGACCCTTAAGCTGCTTCATCACCTCAATGGAGAAGTCGTCGGCAAGCAGGCTGCCCAGATGAATGTAGCGGGCGTACACGTCTTTCAGGCTGTCGGGTGTAAACGGGTCGGCTTTGGCAAGCACTCGCTGCTTGCGGTTGTTCATATTGGCTTCGTAGCTGTTCTCGAAGTAAACGGTGTTTCGGCTTGGAATCACCTCCACATCGATGCCGGCAGCACGCAGTTCGTCCACGGCACTCATCTCGCTTTGCGCCAAGCTTGTGACCAACTTATAGCCGATGGGCGGCAGCTTGCTTATGGCGTGCGAAACATAATACGATGTCCCGCCGTTCAGATAGGCTGTTTTGTCGGGAGTTACTATTTTGTCGAGAGTGATGTGTCCGATGCAGCAAATATCAATCATTGCAATTTCTGTATTGGTGTGGATTGTTGTAGTTTATTTCTGCGAGCAAAGTTACTAAATTCCTTTGGCGCTTGCAACTGCGCCAGGCATGCTTTTTTCGGTCGAAAACATTGCTATTTTTGGCTGTTTCATCATGGTAAAGAATTATTTTGTTGTTCGGTAAAAAGGGCACAGTTGCATAAGTCCGTGGCAATATAATCATGTTATCCAAAGATCATAGA
>JBJECX010000062.1:0-24815 GCA_051871535.1 Muribaculaceae bacterium
GCTTCGCTTATCGTCAACATGGGGTTATTGAGGTTGCAACCGCTCCGCGGTTGTGCGGTGGGTGGGTGTAATTCGCGTCCTCTGCGGACGCTTTTTCGGGGGTGACGGTGTATCCGTGGGTTACGCTATCGCTCACCCACGGCTAAATCCCGTCGGCATTCTGCCTCCGGGTTCACGTCCTTCGGACGTCCATTCCGCCGAAGGTTTTCGTGAACCTGTAGGGGTGTATTCGATACGCCGCTGCGGTGGGTGTCGTCACGTTATGGTGGGAGGGGTATAAAAAAAGTTGCATCCATGAAGGGATGCAACTTGTGTATGGTTTGCTAAAAGTAAACCTTGCCTTCTTATTCTGCGGGAGTTTCAGCAGCTTCAGCTTCAGGAGCAGCTTCTTCAGCAGCCTTAGCAGCAGCTGCAGCAGCGAGTTCTGCCTTCTTCTTGGCTACGGCTTCAGCCTTAGCGGCGTTCTTGGCAGTTTCTTCCTCAAGGCGAGCCTTGGCAGCGCTGCGCTTAGCATCAGCCACACCAACCTTGATGGCGTTGATTTTAGAATCCTTAGCTTGTTTCCAAGCATCGAAACGCTTTTGAGCTTCTTCAGCAGAGAAAGCACCCTTCTTTACGCCGCGTTGCAAGTGCTTCATGAGCATAACGCCTTCGCGAGAAAGGATAGTGCGTACGGTGTCGGTAGGGATAGCACCGTTGTTAACCCAGAAGAGGGCTCTTTCGAAATTTAAACTGATTGTAGCAGGATTAGTGTTAGGATTGTACGAGCCAATTCTTTCAATAAATTTACCATCGCGTGGCGCTCTGCTATCAGCGATTACAATTGGATAGAACGCATAGTTCTTGTGACCATGGCGTTGCAATCTGATTTTTGTTGCCATTAAAAAATGTAGTTTAAATTGTGATAATAATTAAATTATTGTGCGGCTTACTCGAAGCCTTTTGCCTCTTGCTTGAGCATAAGCTTTCGCATTTAGCGGTGCAAAGGTAGTAATAATTATTTTATTATCAAAATATTATGTTGCCTATGTTCGAAAAAAATCTCGCTGACGGGGCTTTATTCGCTTTCTCGCAAATAATGATTATCTTTGTGAGAAAGAAAATCAACCATAATCAAGCTAACGAAGTGGACGAAAAGACTGTAGATATTGAGGATGCCATATACAACCGCAGCGAGCGATTGTTAGGCAGCAGGATGGTGGAAGCGCTGCACGAATGTCGGGTGATTGTGTTCGGCGTGGGTGGCGTGGGCAGCTGGTGCGCCGAGGGGCTGGTGCGTTCGGGCGTGACACACATCACCATTGTGGATAGCGACACGGTGTGCATCACCAACATCAACCGCCAGTTGATGGCTACGAGTGAAAACATAGGTAGCGTGAAGGTCGACGAGCTGAAGCGCCGCCTGCTTACCATAAACCCTTATGCCGAGGTGGTGGCTATAAACGGTTTGTACAACGAGCAGACGTCGGCAGATTTTGCGCTCGACACCTACGATTATGTGATTGACTGCATCGACAGCCTCAAGGACAAGGCGAGCCTGCTGTTGAATGCCAGCCGAAGCGGTGCAAAGGTGTTCTCGTCGATGGGTGCGGCGCTGAAACTCGACCCTACGAGGGTGGCTGTGGCAGAGTTCTGGAAGGTGAAAGGCTGTCCGCTTGCCCGGGCGTTGCGCAAGAAGTTCAAAGCCAGCGGCGTGTATCCGCGCGGCAAGGTGATGTGCGTCTACAGCGACGAGCTGCTCGAAAACCTCGGTTGCAGCCTCGATTGTGAGCAATGTCCCACGCATTGCCCTAAAGCCGATGCCGAAGGCGGTGGCACAGGATTTGTGAAAGGGCAGGTGAATGGGTCGCTTGTGCACATCACTGCCATTTTTGGTTTCCACTTGTCGGGGCTGGTTATTATGGATTTGCAAAAAAGATTGAAATAGCCTTTGTTTGATGGTTAAAAACGGCAGATTAGTATTCAAAATGTCGGTTGCTGCCATTTGTCCGGCAATAATCAGTTAAACTTATTGCACTGCCAATTGTCAAATCAAACAAAGAAATGACAGAATAAAGACTTAACTGAAATCGGAGAAAAAATGAAGACTTTATTTAGAAATATGGTGATAGCATTGGCTTGCACATCGATGATGACGAGTTGCGCAATGTGGAACAACGAGACAAACGGAGCAGTGTTGGGCGGACTTGGCGGCGCATTGCTCGGCGGTGCATTGGGCGAAGCGGTGGGCGGATATCATGGCAGCCACGTGGGTTCGACCATCGGTGCAGTTATCGGTACGCAGGCAGGCGCAGCAGCCGGACGCGAGCAGGACCGCAGAGAAGCCTATGAATATTACTATGGCAATTCGGGTAGCAGCACACCGAGCCGCAACAATAGCTACCACAGCGACTACTCGGAGAACTATCAAAGCCAAAACAGCTACTACGACGAAGAATCGGGGTTGACCTACGTGAGAATGAATAGCGACGGCGACATCACCTTTGAGCCGGGCAGCAGCAAGTTGGGTTATAGCACCACAAACTCGCTGAACACCATAGCAAAGATGCTGAAGAAAAGCAGCAACGACATATACCTTTACGGCAGCACCGACTCGCGCGAGCAAAATGCAAAGCAGCTGTCGAAGTCGAGAGCAAACGCCGTGGCTAATTATCTGATAAGCAAAGGTGTGAGTCAACGCCGCATACACATTGTGGCATTGGGCAACGACAATACCATAGGCAACAATAACACCGAGCGAGGCCGTCAGCTGAACCGCAGCGTAGAGGTATTTATAGTGAAATAACCTTAGCGAAGACGGCAATAGGTAAGCGGAGAATGAATGAAAATATTTGTACGGAGAAATTTGCCGTGAAAGCAAATTTTTTCGTACTTTTACTGATGTTATGAAAAAGTTGTTAGCAATACTTGCTGCCGGAGCGTTGGCGACGCTGCCGGTGGCTGCAAAAGGCCTTGAAGGCAAAGTGATTTATGTGAATCCGGGTCACGGTGGATGGACCACCGGCGACCGCCCGACGCCCACCATCAACTATGAGTATATGGACACGTTGGGCTTCTTTGAGTCGAAAACCAATCTGTGGAAAGCCCTCGAGCTGCAGAAGAAACTGGAAGCCGACGGCGCAACGGTGATAATGAGCCGCACTCGCAACGGCATTGTCACCCGTGACCTGATTGAGCGCGGAATAGCGAACGAAAACTCGTCGCACGGCTCGATGGCAGGTGCTGCCACCGACCGCGACCGCGCCGAAATGGATGCCGACGAAAACGGTCAGCAGCAGATTGTAGGACTGGAACGAATTGCTTGTCAGGTGGATTCGCTGCGCCCCGACTACTTTATTTCGCTTCACAGCAACGCACACAAAATCGGCAGCACGGTGAATTACCTTGTAATCCTGTTCCGTGGTGAAACCGGCAAGGCGTATCAGGAAGGTAGTGACGAGATGGCAAGAGTGGCATACCCCTACATCTGGGATAATCCGCTGAGCTACTGGAGCAGCTATTCGCCCGAGAAACCGCTTGTGGTGGGCGACATCACTTTTATGGGCGGCACCCCTCCGGGGAAACCCAACCGCATTGGCGTGAACGGCTACTATGCCGTGCTCAAGCATCGTGTTCCAGGCTATCTGGTGGAAGGCTCGTTCCACACCTACGACCCCGAGCGCCAGCGCCTGCTCAACCGCGACTATTGCCGCATGGAAGGCGTGCGATACTATCGCGGCATCAGAGCTTACTATAATGGCAAACCTGAAAAGACCGGCTATATTGTCGGGGCTGTGAAAGACGAATCGGAGAAGATGAACCATCCTCGCTACAGCTATAAGGAAGGTACCGACGACCAGTGGAAGCCCATCAACCATGCCATGGTGTATCTCACCGACATGAAGGGCCGTCCGTTGCGCGCCTATTGTACCGACCAGGACTGGAACGGCGTGTTTGTGTTCGACAACCTCAAGCCCGGCAAATACAAACTGCGCTACGAGGCTTACGGCTATGTCACCAAAACCGAAATAGTGAAGGTGGTTGCCGACAAGACAACATATCTGTTGCCCAAACTTTCGAAGAAATAAAAACAACGAAGAATTAATATATGGAAATTGATGTAAAAGCTAATAAGGAGGAGTTCATCGAGCTTCTGCGCAGTACCGAACGCGAAGGCGTTGACGATGTGATTGATGAACTGGAATCGCTTGGCTTCTTCACCGCACCGGCATCGTGTTCGCAGCACCTCAACACCGAGGGTGGACTGGTGGAGCACTCGCTGAATGTGTGCAAAGTGGGACTGATGCTGCGCAAGCAGATGAACGAGCTTGAACCGGGACTGGAAAACGAAGTGCCTGACGACCGTGTGAAGATAGCCTGCCTGCTGCACGACGTGTGCAAATCGGACATTTATTTCCGCACCGTGAAGAAACGCAAAACCAGCATTGGTACATGGGAAGATTGCGAAGGCTACAAAATAAGTTACAAGAATTTCCCGATGGGACACGGCGAGAAGTCGGTGATTATGCTCATGGGCATGGGGTTGGCAATGTACGACGACGAGATGCTTGCCATACGTTGGCACATGGGCGCCTGGGACTTGCCGATGCAGAGCTCCGAGGCATGTAAGAACATCGACGTGGCACGCAAGCAATATCCGCTGTGCACCATAGTGCAGTGCGCCGACACACTGGCAGCCGGCATAATGGAGCGCAAGGGCGAGATTCTCGACGACCTGTAACCCCTCATTTTGCGGTTGTGGATGCGATGACATGCGAAGCATGTGAGGCCGAGACGTAGGCGAGGCATATAGCCCGGGGTAAGCGAAGCGCAACCCCGGGTTGCCATTATCCCCCACCAACCCGGCATCCGTATAGGATGCGAATTACATATCATCCTCGCTCCTACGATATGCGTTGGGCGGGGTGTGATTATGCCCTGCGGAGGGCACGAATTATTAAGAAAAAGGGGCTGTGCCAATTTTGGCACAGCCCCCTTTTATGCTATTTCACACCATTGATTTATCGCAGTGGTGAAATGAGGAATGTGAATGAGCGGTCCTTGTAGTGGAGTAGGTATTGGTCCAAAGGAACGTGGCCCCAGCTGGTGACGCAGCCCAAGCCCATGTGCTCGCTGTCGATGAGCAGGTTAGTGTAGTCAACCGGTTCTACTTCGGGGAAGTGAGCGTTGCGTTTTTCGTCGCCTTCGTCGAGCGATTCAATCGAGTAGTGGAGCGCTGAAGCATAGAACGGAGCGTCGGCAACAATCATGATGCCCTTGCCGCCCTTGTTGGTTTGCTTCCACCAGCGCATGTCGCTCTTGGTGCCGGTTTCCTGCGGACGGATGTAAGGATAGGCTTGTTCGTCAGCAGTCTGGCTATATACGCCCAGGAAAGTGGAGTTGTTGCGGTCGATGTAGTTTTCGATAGGACCGCGGCCGTAGTAGTGGCTATAGTCCATCTTGGCAGGCATAGGCAGCTGCATACCGAAGCGATACATATCAGAAACCTTGGCGCCGTCGGTGGTGTGCATTGCTTGAGTAACCTTGATTTCGCCCTTGCCGTTGATGGCGTAGGTGAGTGTGAGAGTAGCTTTCACTTCAGGCATCTCGTATTTGGCAGTGACGTTGATTATGCCGTCGGCAAGTTCAGCCTTGAGGCGTTCGGTGAGCTTGATTGTAGGGTTCTTCCAAACTTTGTATCTCTTTTGCAGACCTGCGCCGTAGTCGTTGTCGGTGCCGGCACGCCAGAAGTTAGGTGTGAGTTGATGACCTTCTTCCAAGATGTTGCGACCAGCCACGTTGTAAACGGTGATGTAGCCGTTAGCGCGAGAGAATTCGATGTTGAAGTCCGAGCCCTTAACGATAAGGTAGTTCCAATCGTTTTCGATGAGTTCGGGGGTCTCGCCGCAAGCAACGAGGTTGACAGGTTGTGGCTTGTAGGCTTGCACGGTGTGTTGCTGACGCGCAATCACTTGACCGGCGCTGATGAGTTGAGCAGCGTTTTTCTGCACAAACTCAACATTGAGCAGCACCTCCTTGCACTTGCACACCTTGCTAAGGTCGTAAGGCAGAGTGTATTCCGCCTTGGCTTGCGGAGCAACCTTGAGGTTGTCGATGATGCCCGATTGGATGGCTTCGCCGCCAGCCACCAGCGTCCATTGCAGGCGGTATTTAGAGAGGTCGACGAAGAAGTTTTCGTTGTAAACCGAAATCTTGCCGGCATTGAGGTCGACAGGAGTAGTCCAGATGTTCTGGTAGATATATCCCACCTCGTCCATGTGAGGATTTGGCACGCGGTCGGGGCTAATCAGACCGTTGTCGTTGAAGTTGCCGTCGGAACCGTCGTATCGGTTGTAGTCGCCGCCGTATTTATAGATTTCAACACCGTTCTTGCCTTTGCCGCGGAGGCTTTGGTCAACGAAGTCCCAGATGAAGCCGCCTTGATACTTAGGATACTTGCGAACAAGGTCCCAGTATTCCTTGAAGCCGCCTTGCGAGTTGCCCATGGCGTGAGCATATTCGCATTGAATGAGCGGGCGGGTCTTGGTGTCGTCCTCACAATAGTTCTTGCAAGAGTTGTAGTCGTAGTACATCGGGCAGAAGATGTCGGAGTGCGGGTCCATTTCGGCGCGCTCGTATTGAGTGGCGCGGCTTGGGTCTTCAGCTTTCACCCAGTCGTAGCAAGCCTTGAAGTTGTCGCCGAAACCGGCTTCGTTGCCAAGCGACCAGAAGATGATTGACGGATGATTGAAGCTGCGTTGCACTTGACGCATATTGCGCTCGAGGTGAGCCTTCTTGTACGAGGCGTTTTGGGCAAGCGTCTCTTTGCCGTAGCCCATACCGTGCGATTCTATGTTGGCTTCAGCCACCAGGTAGATGCCGTAGCGGTCGCAAAGTTCATACCACTGGTTGTCGTCGGGGTAGTGGCATGTGCGCACGGCGTTGATGTTGTATTTCTTCATGATTTGGATGTCCTGAATCATGCGTTCGCGGGTGACGTAGTAACCGCCATCGGGGTCCATTTCGTGACGGTCAGCGCCCTTGAACAGCACGGGTTGGCCATTGACAAGAATCTGCGAGTTCTTCAGTTCAATCTTGCGGAAGCCTACTTTCACAGGAATCACTTCAACCACGCTGTTGCCGTTCTTTACGGTGAATGTGGCAGTGTAGAGGTAAGGTGATTCGGCGCTCCACTTGTGAGGATTGTCGACGCTGAGCGAGTGAGTGCCTTTGCCGCAGTTGGCGAGCGAAGCCACTTGCTTGCCTGTGCAGTCGGTGAGAGCAATGTCAACCTTGGCAGCACCGGTGGTTGTCAGTTCAATCTTGAGCGAACCGTTGCGATAGTTGGCATCGAGGTCAGGAGTGATGCGCACATCGTCGAGCTTTGCGCGCTTGTTGCGGATATACAGATAGCAATCGCGACCCACGCCCGACAGACGCCAGAAGTCCTGGTCCTCGAGGTAAGAGCCGTCGCACCAGCGGAACGACTGGAATGCAATGAGGTTCTTGCCCGGTTTGAGGTATGGTGTGAGGTCGAATTCGGCTTCGAGTTTGCTGTCCTCGCTGTATCCCACAAATTTGCCGTTCACCCAAAGATAGATGTTAGAAGTCACCGAGCCAAAGTGAGCAATGATTTGCTTTCCTGCCCAGCCTTCGGGGATGGTGATAGTGCGGCGATAGCTGCCCACGTGGTTGTTTTGTGTAGGCACCATCGGTGGGTTGTTGCGGAATTGGTTGCACCAAGCATACCCAACGTTTTTATATACGGGGTCGCCGTAGCCGTTCAGTTCCCATATCCCGGGTACCGGCATGGTAGCCCAACCCTTGTCGTTATAGTCGACGCGATAGAAATCGGTTGGACGCATATCGCAATCCTTCACCCAGTTGAATTTCCATATGCCGTTGAGCGAGATGAAGTTCTCTGAATTCTCGCGGATTCCGGCTTTGGCTTTTTGGGCATTCTCGTAGGCGAAATAGTTGGTGTGCATTGGAAGCCTGTTCACTTGGTTAAGCTCAGGGTCTTGCCATTCCTTGAAAGTCTGAGCTCCAGCGCCCAATGCAAACAATAGCGCGCACGGTAGAATTGAGGTTTTAATGAAAGTTTTAATCATAAATAGTTTGGTTTAATGTAATGTTATAGAAATCGGTTACGTGAGTCGTTAGGGTGAGCGTGTTTCCAGCGCTTGATGTTGACAAATTCCAGCAGCATAGCCACAAGTCGGTTGATGCAAAGCAGGCTCACCGGCACATTAATTATGGTGCCATAGAACAGCGAGTTGATTATGGCTTCGCTCACCGGTAATCCTGTTTTCAGATAGTCGAATATGAAAAGTGCGGCATAAACTGCCGTGCAGATGCCCACAACAGCCAGCCAGCCGTAATGCTTGTTTCGTCGGTTCAACTGCTGTTTCAGCTCTATGGCTTGGCTTTGCAACTCGTTGGCTTGCTTTATTTGTTCCACTTTTTGCTTCAGCGCGTCGTTGACTGACGCCGAAGTTACGTTGCCACCGTTAGCCAAAATAGAAGCCTGTCGGTCCTCGTCCTGCTCTTTGCTGCGCAGATAAGCCACGATGTCGGTGTAGTGGCGCGGTTCAAAGAACTTGTCGTTGCTTTTGTTCACGAGAAAGGAATACTGTTGGTTATGGTTTTCGCCTTGAGGCTGCAACGCCAGCAGCACACGGTCGAAAAAGGCAATGGCGAAGCGATGACAACTATTGCTGCCCGTTAGCGACAACACACTTGTCTTGGTGTCGATTTGCCAAGAGCCTTTCAGTGTGTTGCCGTTCAAGGCAATCATCACCACGCCATTGCCCATGAACGTGTAAGTTTCACCTTCGACATCCTCGCTGAAAGCCACCCACGGCTTGTTGCAGATGCTCTTTTTAATGTTGCGATATTCGCTAAAACGATGGTATCGTTCAAGGGAGTCGAAGGTAAATGTTTTCATGTCGCTGAAATTTTTGGTAAATATACAAAAATTCCTTTAATTAGAAAAAGAAAATGCGACAATGTGGCAACAATGCTGTGTCAGGGCATTGTGTATTGCCAGAGCTGCGCGAGAGTTTTGTTGTAATCGTTCTCGATGGTAAGCATCACGGCTTGAGCCTCAACGAAGTAGCGAAGCTCCTGCAGATAGGTGAGCAGCGACATTTCGCCACCGTTGAGCGCCTTGTTGAGCACAGCAATGTTGTCGGTGGACGTGAGCGCACTATTGTATACGCCGATTTGGTTTTTCAGTGCGAGTGCACGCCGGTGGCACGAAATGATGTTGCTTTCGATGGTGTTTTGCGTGAGCGAAGCATCCATTTCGGCAGCAAAAGCATTGGCACGGGCTGCGCTTTTCTTGCCGCGATTGGAGAACACCGGCAGCGAAACACCCATTGCTATGCCATTGAAGTGGTCGCCCATTTCGCTAACGTGGCGGTATCCGAGGCTCAGCGACGGCAGCGAGGCACGAGCGGCGGCAGTGACGCTCTTCGACTGTGCCGTTGCCAGGGCATTTTGTTTGGCAAGCAGCGGCGACGCCGTGCGTGCTTGGGCAAGGTGTTGCTCGAGCGAGAGCAATGGCAGCGTGGCGTAGGCGCTAAGCGTCTCGGCTCCGCTAATTTCCACGCCACCGTTGATGCCTTGCAACTGAGCCACGGCGGCGGTGCGCAGCGATGTGGTTTCGTCGATTTTCTGCTGCATCAGCAGGCGTTCGATTTTCAGTTTGTTCACGTCGATTATGCTCACTTCGCCATGCTCGAGCGCCTTGTTATATGTTTGATAAAGGCGATTAAGATTGTCGAGAACGCTTTGGTTGAATCGAAGCAATTGGTTATAGCCAACGATGTCGATGCAAAGTGAGCGAGCTTGCGCCAGCACCTCGAGTTGCTCAGCCGAATAGCCGTGCTGCAAGGCGCTGATGAATGCGTCGGCAGCGCTGGAGCGGGCGCTATATACGCCGGGCCACTCTATTTGTTGGCTGACTCCGATTTCCCATTTGTCGGCAAGCGGACCCTTGCCAAAGAGGTAGGCACCATCCACCTCGGGGTCGGGCAGATTGTTGCTTGATTTCAGGCTTTTTTGTTCAGCATCGAGTCGGGCTTCGGCTGCCTTCAGCTGCGAGTTGTTTTGCTTCACTTGGGTCAGCACATCGTCGATGGTCAAGGCATGTGCCGATGTCAGGCAGATTGCCGATGCTGCAAGAATTGCTATTTGTTTAATCATTGTCATTCTCCTTTTTTTGTTGAGTGAGTTTGTAGATGATAGGAACAACAAAAATGTTGAGTAAAGTGGCAGAGAACAATCCGCCGAGAATCACGATAGCCATCGGGCTTTGGATTTCGTTGCCGGGCAGGCTCGACTTGAGGGCAAGCGGGATGAGTGCCAAAGCCGATGTCAAGGCAGTCATAATGATAGGCGGCAGACGGTCGGCAGAACCTTTTTCGATTCGTTGGTCGAGAGCCAGTCCTTGCTCCTGAAGGTGGCAATAGCGCGATATGAGCAGCATGCCATTGCGCGTGGATATGCCAAGGAGCGATATGAAGCCAATGGTGGCAGGGATGTTGAGTTCGCCGCCGGTGAGCACCAATATGAGTATGCCGCCAATCATTGCCAGCGGCAGGTTGAGCAAGATGATGAGCGAAAGCGACACTTTGCGGAACTCGTGGAAGAGCAGCATGAACACTACAAACAGCGCAGCCAACGATGCGATGGCAAGCGTTCGCGAGGCACGTTCTTCGCTTTCAAACTGGCCGCCGTAGACGATATAGTAGTTCTCGGGCAGTTTCACTTGGTTGTTTATGGCTTCTTTGATGTCGTTTACGGCACCGCGCAAGTCGCGACCGTCGACGTTTGCCGATACAAGAATGCGGCGGCTGACGTTCTCGCGGCTGATGCCGTTAGGTCCGCTTGTCGACACGATGTCGGCAATCTCCTGCAAAGGCACTTTTCCAAGGTTGGTGTCGATGGCTATGTTGCGCAGAGCCTCGATGCTGCCACGTTCGTCGTCGGCAAGCCGCACGGTGAGGTCGTAGGGCAGACCGTCGTTGTATATCTGCGAAACCACTTCGCCCGACAGGGCGGTGTTGAGCATCTGCTTGAACTGCGCCATTGTGACGCCGTATTTTGCCATAATGGTGCGGCGTGGTGTGATGCGCAGTTGCGGACGGTCGACTTGTTGTTCAACATTGGCATCAACAATTCCGTCGATGCCAGAAATCACATTCTTGATGTTGTTGCCGATGGTGTAAAGTGCCGAGAGGTCGTTACCGAACACCTTGATAGCAATCTGAGCTTTCGAGCCGGAGAGCATGGCATCGATGCGGTGCGAAATAGGTTGTCCTATTTCGATGTTGGTACCCGGAATTTTGCCGAGTTTTTCTCTGATTTCGCGTGCAAGTTCCTTCTTTGAGCGGCCGTCGAGGGTGTAGGGTGCTTCGATTTCCGACACGTTGGCACCGAATGAATGTTCGGCAAGCTCGGCGCGACCGGTCTTGCGAGCGGTGGTTTTTATTTCAGGAATTGTGAGCAGCAGGCGTTCGGCTTCGCGACCTATGTTGTCCGACTCTTGGAGCGACACACCGGGCAGGGTGCTCACGTTGATGGTGAACGAGCCTTCGTTGAACGACGGCAGGAAGCTGCGGCCAAGAGTGAAGAACAGACCGAGGGCGGTGAAGAACAGCGCCAATGTTGCACCAAGCACAATTCGCTTGTGATGCATGCTCCATACCAGGGCTTTGGTGTAAGCCGATTTTATCTTGCGAGTGAGCCAAGCATCTTTGGTTTGAGCTTTGTTGTCGCCAAGCAAGAAGCTGCAAAGCACCGGAGTGACGGTGAGCGCCACGATTGTTGAAGCCATCAAAGCCACGATGAATGCCACACCCAGCGGCACCAACATTCGGCCTTCCATACCCGAAAGGAAGAATAGCGGCAAGAAGCTGGCGATGATGATGAGCGTGGAATTGAAGATTGGAGTGCGCACCTCGGTGGAGGCGTTGAACACCACTTTTAGGAGTGGCAGTTGCTCGTTGTCGGGCAGGGCGCGGTTTTCGCGAATGCGCTTGAATACGTTTTCCACGTCAACAATGGCATCGTCGACCAGCGAGCCGATGGCAATTGCCAAGCCGCCGAGTGTCATGGTGTTGATGGTGGAGCCCATAAAGTGCAGAATGATGATTGCCACCAGCACCGACAACGGCAGTGCCACCACCGAGATGAGCGTGGTGCGGGTGTTCATAAGGAACAAGAATAGGATAATCACCACAAACAAAGCGCCTTCGATGAGTGAATTCTTGATGTTGTCGATTGAATTGTTGATGAAGTTGCTTTGACGGAAAGTGTCGGTTGAGATGCTTACGTCGGCAGGCAACGTCGACTTTACGTCGTCGAGACAATCGACAATCTTGTCGGTGAGGGCGTTGGTGTCGGTCGACGGTTGCTTGGTGACGGTGATGAGCACCGCCGGCTTGCCTTTTTCGGAGCCAAGACCCAGCACCGGTGTTTTGGCGCCCACCTTCACGGTGGCAACGTCGCTGATGAGCACCGTACCGCGTTCGTCGCTGCGGATAACCGATGCGGCAATCTCGCTGAGGTCGGTGGTATTGATGTCGCCTTTGATGGTGTATTCGTTGCCGTATTCATAAAGGATGCCTCCGCCTGCATTGTTGTTGATGCCGTTGGTGGCGTCGAGCACTTCCTGCAGGCTTACGCCGTAGAATTTCATCTTCTCGGTGTTGAGCAGAATCTGGTATTCCTTAACGTCGCCACCAATCACCGACACTTGCGACACGCCACCCAGCGCCAGTAGGCGGGGAGTGATGTTGCGGTCGGCAATGGTGCGAAGGTCGAGCATCGAGGTGTTTTTGGCGGTGAGTCCGATGATTATCATTTCGCCCAGGATTGACGACTGGGGTCCCAGCACCGGAGTGCTGATACCCTCGGGCAGCTGCGAAGCCACGGTGGTGATTTTCTCCGAGACAATCTGTCGCGCTTGATAGATGTCGGTACCCCAATCGAATTCAACCCAAACGATTGAGAATCCCGGGGTGGAAGTCGAGCGCACGCGGCGCACGTCGGTGGCACCGTTCAATGCTGTTTCGATTGGGAATGTCACGGTGCGTTCAACCTCCTCGGGGGCAAACCCCGGCGCTTCGGTCATCACCGTCACCGTTGGCGCATTCAAGTCGGGGAACACGTCGACTTCGGTGTTCGCTGCCACGAAGATGCCTCCGATGAGCACCAGCAACGTAAGCAGCAGCACCAGCATGCGGTTGTGAAGCGAGAATCGTATTATCTTGTTAAGCATAATAATATCTTTCTTTGAGTGGTAAAAACTAAATGGAGAGGCAGATTAATGTTCGTGAGAGTGTCCGGGGATTGCTCCGCCGCTGCCGGCAAGCTTGATGATGGTTGCTCCTTGGGCAACCACCTTTTCGCCCTCGTTCAGGCCGGAGAGAATCTCGATGTTGCAGCCGTCGCTGATGCCGGTTTCGACACGGCGCTTGGCATAGCACTCGTCGTCGAGTTGCACATACACGAAGAACGAACCCAGTTCCTCGGTGAGTGCGGTGGTTGGCACCGCAATGGCGTTGCTGCGTTCATTTCCAATCAGATATATTTCGGCAAATGAGCCACTCACTAGAGTGCCGTTGTTGGCAAATTCAAAGCAAACGGGAATGTAGCCGGGTTGAGCGGCTGCGGTGGTGCCGGCTGAGAGCCTGCGTCCGCCCAATTTGCTCACCGAATACACCTCGCTGCCAGCCGATGTCCGGAAGTTGGCAGAGCTGAAGTTTTGCACTTTTGTGGCATACGATGCCGGCACATCGGCACGCAGCAGCAGTCGCGCATTCTTGCTCACTTTGGCAATGGGTGCGCCTGCCTCTACAAATTCGCCGTCGGCAACATTCAGTGCAATCACGGTGCCTGCAATGGCTGTTGTGGCAACGCCGCCGCCCGAGCGCGAGGCGCAAGCTGCCCGAGCGCGTTCGTAGTTTTCGAGCGCATTATTATAGTCGCGTGCGGTCACTATCTTGTCTTCGTAGAGTGGTTTCAGTCGTTCAAGCTCACGCTTGGCATTGTTGTAGATGATTCGAGCCTGTTCGTTTGCGTCGCCGCCAACCATATTTTTTGCCGATAGACGTGCAATGGCTTGACCGGCTGACACGTGCGAGCCTACAGCTACCGATTTGTTGAGGCTGACTACACCCGCCGACGATGCCACAACAGTGTATTCGTCGCCTTGTGCGCCAATAATTTGCCCCGACACTTTCAGCGTCTCGTGGAAAGGACCTCTTTTCACTACAACGCTTTTTACACCAAACTGTTTGGCTTGTTGGGGCGAAAGGGTGATTTCAGACGAAGCTCCGCCTTCGGAGTGCTCTTGCTCGTGTTCGCCTTCGGAGTGTTCGTGTTCATGCTCGCTGTGTTCGTGGGCTTCGCTGTGTTCGTGCTCATGCTCGTGAGTGCCTTCATGGTCGTGACCATGGTCGCCGCCACCTGAACATGCCATGAAAATAACCAGAGATGCGCAGGTAAAAATCGATTTAATGATAGTTTTCATATAATGATATTTGTTATTGATTATCGCTTTTATTGAGTTGATTGTGAATGGTGCGCTGCAAAAGGCGTGCAGCGCCATTGCTGTCATTCCATAATGCCTATGGCACAAGTTGATGCTTGTGCTATGTAAAAAAAAGGAATGATTGTGTCAGCAATGAGTTTTTTTGGTGATGTTATGCCATAGGAGGGGCACGAAGGGTATGGCAGGGCACAATTATGGCTGTAATATGCCCAATAACAGGAATTTTGTGCCACGTTGAGTTGCTCGACTCAAACGAATTGAACGTTGAAAGGCAAGTACATAGCACGGCACACAGCACTGTGTGAGAGTGAGTGTTGTGGCTGTGTGAAGTGATGTTGTTGATATTCTGTATTTCGGTGTCGCTTAGATGCAGCGAACATTCTGTGTCGGGGCAATGATGGTGTTGTTGCGAAAGATGCTGACCGGCGTTGCTGCAGTCGTAATCGCTGCAGGGCTGATTGTTGCAGCAATCGGTGTGCAGACACATGCACATTGCGCCGTCATCGTCGTGGTGATGAAATTGCACAACGGTGCAAATCACAAACACGAGTGCGGTGGCTAAGCATAATATTCTAAACACCTTATTCATAAATGCAAAGTTAACATTAGTTTCGTAGGATTGCAAGATGGTGTTTATCATTTTTAACAACTATTATATAACTAATGTGCAATTGCCCATGCTGATAATAAAAATGAGGATTAAAAACTCTGCCAGTGCAGCGGTTTCTAATCCTCATCGGTTGTTGTTGTCGTAGTAGTCAAAACCAAGTTCGTCGTCGTCATCATCATCATCGTCGTCGTCCATGAAGTCGTTGAATCCGTAGAAAGCTTCTTGGGTGAATTTCTGAATCTCTCTGCCGTCTTTCTTGGTAGGTCTGCCGAGTCCTTTTTGCCTATCGACAAATCCGCTTATCTTCACCATCTCGAGCAGTTGATATTGGTCGGGGCTGGTGATGTTTTCCAGATAGTTAGGCACGAGTTTGGCGCCTACGCGGTTTGGCAAAAGGGCGAGCACACGAAAGGTGTAGGTGACAGGAGGCTTGCGCACGGCAATGGTGTCGCCCACATGAATGACGCGAGAAGGCTTGACGGTGACGCCGTCGACTGTCACACGGCCTTTTTTGCATGCTTCGGTGGCGATAGAGCGTGTCTTGAACACGCGTGTTGCCCACAGCCATTTGTCCACTCGTTGTTCGTTTGCCATTATAATAGTTGATTTATTTGTTGTTGTAATTGTTCATGGCGAAAGCCGGTCCCGAAAGACAAAAAGCCTTGATGGCGTCGACGGCAATGCCCACGCGTTCAGGCATTGCAGCACGCTGTTGGGCATCGAAGTGCCCCAGCACATAGTCGATTTGCCCTCCTTGCGGAAAGTCGTTGCCCACGCCGAAGCGCAATCGAGCAAAATTGGGTGTTTGCAGCAGTTGGGCAATGTTCTTGAGTCCGTTGTGACCGCCGTCGCTACCTTTGGGCTTGATGCGAATGGCGCCAAAGGGCAGAGCTATGTCGTCGACCACAACAAGGATGTTTTCGAGCTGAATGTTTTCTTTCTGTTTCCAGTAGCGCACCGCTTCGCCGCTGAGGTTCATATAGGTTGAGGGCTTGAGCAGCACCAGTTGCTGATTCTTGAGCCTCATCTCAGCCACGTCGCCATAGCGCTGTGTGTTGAAAGAAATATTGGATGCCTGTGCAAAGGCATCCAATACTGTGAATCCTATGTTGTGGCGGGTGTCTTGGTATTCGCTACCAATGTTTCCCAGTCCTACAATCAGAAATTTCATCTTCTCAGGCGATAGTCCTTAGTTGATTAACGAAAAGAATATCAGCCTTGAGCAGCTTGTTGACCACGAGCAGCACGAGTGAGTTGTACGGCGCAGACAACGGCGTTCTTCGAGTTGATGAGTTCGAGACCATCGTAGTGCAGAGCACCAACCTTGAGCGACTGACCGAGCTTGATGTTGTCGATGTTAACAACAATCTTTTCAGGGATGGCAGAGTAAACAGCCTTAACCTTGAGCTTCTTCATGCTCAATGTGAGCTTACCACCTGCCTTAACACCTTCGGCGTGACCTTCAAGAGCAACAGGAACTTCCATAACTACCGGCTTGGTTTCGTTCACTTCGAGGAAGTCGATGTGAAGGATTTCGTCGGTTACAGGGTGGAATTGGATGTCCTTGAGGATAGCCTTCTTGGTTACACCGTTAACGGTGAGGTCGATAACGAAGATTTCAGGAGTGTAGATGAGCTTGCGAACATCTTCCTTGTTGATAACGATGTCGGTGGTGATGATGGCTTTCTTCACGTTCGACGTTTTGTTTTCGGCGATTTCAACAACCTTTTGGCCTTCGCTGAGGGTGCCGCTGAAAGGAAGAGTTACTACTTCGCCGCCGTTTACTACGGCAGGAATTTTGCCTTCGGCACGGAGTGCCTTAGTAGCTTTCTTGCCAAGGTCGGTTCTTGGCGAAGCTGTCAATGCGAAAGATTTCATTTGTAAATTGTTATTTGTGTTACTAAAAATTAAGTGTTTTGCTCCTTAATTTCCCATCACACGGGTCTTAAAAAAGCGGTGCAAAGTTACAAAATAATACTGAGATTACAAAACTATTCGCGGTGGCAAAAATCCTTAAATTTGCAGTAATTGCAGTTTTTTTGGTTTTCGGTTTGCCTGAAAGGCTCTTTTGGGTCGAAAAGTTGCAACAGCACTTCGAGCAGCAGGTCGTAGAACCGGCTGTTTATGCCATCTTGGTCGGCGTCGGGCCAGAATACTTGCTTTCGTTCGATTCTCACTGCCGAGCTGTCGATGTTGAGCAATGAGTAGATGATTGGCATCAGATTCTTGTCGGCAAATTCGGGTTGCTGTGCAAGAGCTTTGCAGTAGAGCATCAGCTGCAGAATGGCATGTGGCCTGTCGGAGGCATTGGGGTTGGTGAGGCTTGTGGGTTTGTCGGTGCTCACCTTGTCCTTGCCGGTTTTGTAGTCTACAATTCGGTAGATGGTTTTGCCATCAATCACCATGCTGTCGAGGCGGTCGATGATGAATGTGAGGTTGAAGTGTCGGTTGGCGTCCAAAGGCAGGCTGCACACAAGGTTTTTTTCGCCTTGAATGTAGTTGATTGGGCCATGCTTTTTTATCAGTTCCTTGTCGTAGTTGAGAATACGTTTTATGAAAATCTCAATGATGTCGTATTTGAGCATGCTTTCGCCGGTGAGCTCGTCGAGGCAACCTTCGGGTTTGTGGAGGAAAATGTGGTTGATGTTGGCAGTGATTACGTTGCCGATTGTGGGGTTTTTGTCGTCGAGCAGACTGTTGACGAATGCCTCGTCGATGGTGGTGCCGTCGGGGTAAAGCTGCTGAATGGTGTTGTGCACGATGGTTCCGAATGTCGATGCCTCCATAAATTCCGATACAGGGTCGATTTCGGCAAGACCTTCGACATAGCGCAAATAGAACCGCAGCGGGCAGTCGATGTAGGCATTGATGCTGTTGGCTGACAGCAGCTTGAGTTTGCCTTGCTTAATTTGTTGCTCTCTCATTGCCTCGTCGGCGGGGATGTCGGCGGCAAATGTGCCTATTATCTGCATTATGCGCTCGTCCTTGTGAACGATAATCGGGTTTTTGCGTGGTGCCTGAATTTCCAGTCCGGGCAGTACGGTTTTCACATTGCATTTGCCGCTGAAGAGAGTGCCCAGTTGGCTGATGAATCGCGACTTCTCGCCGGACCCGAGGCTTTGGGTGCGCGAGTCGTAGAGCATAAACACGTTTTGGGCACGACTAATCATGCGATAGAAATAGTAGGCGTACATCGACTCTTGATGCTCGATGGTTGACATGCCGAAGGCACGGCGCAGACGTTGTGGGATGAACGACTTGGTGAAGTGCTTGCGAGGGAACACGCGCTCGTTCATCGACAGTATGACGAGGTTCTTGAAATCGAGGCATCGGGTTTCGAGGATACCCATTATCTGCAAGCCGCCGAGCGGTTCGCCTTCGAAAGCCACCTTTGTGCTTGCCACCAGTCGGTCGAGCAGGAAGCAGAATGTGTTGATGTCGATTTTTGCCGAGGTGCCCAACACCTCGTAGGAGGTGAGCACATCGTGGAGTTGCGAGAGTGCATCGTAGTAGCTGTTGAGGAACGCCTGCTCCACGTTAACGGTGCTTGCCGAAGCATTTTCGTTGTCGCTGTCGCTGTCGTCGTTGTCGTTCTGCCGTGCGATGCCGGCTTTTATGTCCTTTTCGAGCTGTAGTTTTTGCTCGAACACGTCGCGAGTGAAGTGGAGAATGATTGCGATGTAGTTTTCTATTTCGCTGAGCGAGCGGTCCTTCACCACGGTGAATAGTGATGCGAGGCTTGGCGCAAACTCGGCTATTGTGTCGTAGGTAACCTGGAAGCTGTTGTGCCAGTTTATGTGGTTGATGAGTGCTGTGGCCTCGTTTTGATTGCGGAATTTCACCAGCGGATGCAGCAACACGTCCTTGACGTCGGCATGGAAATAGCTCCACACGCCATTTGTTGATTTGGCTTGGAAGTGCATGCGCGATATGAGATTCATAAGCGACGATATGCTTGAATGGCGAATAGAGAGTCCCATGGTGACATTAATCTTGTCGACCGTGTCGCTTCCAATCGACTTTAGCACAGGCAAGAACAATTGCTCGTCGGGCAACACTATTGCGGTGTCGATGGCATCGTGCTTGTCGGTCAAACCGTCGCCAACCAGTTTCTCGATTATCGCTGCCGAGTAGCGAGCTTGGGCATAGTTCGACGGCACTCCAACGGCATAGATGTTTTGCGGCATCGTGGTGTTTGGTTCTTCGTTGTTTGGCTGGCGGAACTCGCGCACATATTCGTCCATAAATTTTGTTGCCTTGTTGGTTGCGATGCGCAGGCAAGGCGAATTGTAGTCCCAATAGAATTCGGCAATGCCTTTGCACTGCATTGCTTTGAAGAGTTCGTGCTCCGAAGTGGACAGCATGTTGAATCCGGCAAAGACGTAGTGCTTGAATTCAAAGTCGTCGGGCTGCATTGCTCGAGCCTTGATGGCGGCGTCGCGATATTTCTTGCCGTTGTAGGTGAGGTGCTTCGATTCCAACTCGCCGATGAATTTGTTGTAGAGAGGCCAGAGCAGGTGCCATATCGATATGTAGTCGTTTTTGATTTCCACGTTGCCGTCTGTGGCGCTGATGTGTTGCCAAAAGTGTTCCTCGTCGTCGGGCGCAAAACGCATGTTAAAGAAGTGGCTTAACACCTCTTTCACCTCCTTGGTGAGATAGTTCGATTTTATTTCTTTCAGCTCCGAGATGTTGAAAAACGCCTGCTTGGCATTCACCATATAACGGTCGATGTCGCCAAAATCGCCAAGAATCACGTCGCCCCAGTGCGCAAAGTGGTCGAAGGTGGTTGTGCTGTTGGGATCGAGTTGCTTGTAGGCGTTGAAAAGCATCACCAGCGCCTCAATGCGGTTTGCCTCGATGGCATCGGTGATGTCGGAAACAAAAGCGTCGATGGTGGTGATTTCGGGTGTGATGATAGGCGATGTTACACATCCGCCCAGTTCCTTGGCAAAGAATTTGCCGGCACGGCGGTTAGGAAATACAAAGCAGTAATCGCTCAAGTCGTGGCGATTGACATATTGCTCGGCTAAAAAACGCAAGAATGATTTCATGATAAATCCACAAATAAAAAAATTATTTCAACTATTCTTCTTCCTTAGAATTGTTATCGTTTCTTTTTGATGAGTACGGTCATTTTTATGGCCAGGTCGAACAACACTATTTTGCCGTTGGCATTGCCGCGGATGTCGATTTCGGCTTTGTTCAGTTCGTCGGTGATGCCTTGCACGTTAAGCTCGTTGATGAACGGCGAGAATCGCAGGCTAAACTGTTCTTCTTCGCGGGTGAGATAGTTCAACTCGGGTGTGTGTAGGTTGTATATGTAGTTTTCGCGCACCATACGGCTTGCATATTGCAGGAATCGGCAAATCTTTTCGCGCTTGAAGTCGTTCACCTCCACCGACCAGTCGCGAAGGCTTTTGAGGTCGACGCTGTAAGCCAGACGCATCAGTTGGGTGAACCGTTCGTGGAACGCAGCGTTCTCGTTGTTTTTCTTCAGCGAATTTTCGGCAAGCGAGATGTTGCCGTCGGCAGGGGCGGCATAGGCGAGAGCGTCTTGTCGGTCCATACCATATTTCGCCACCAGATAGTCGGCTATCTGAGGCGTTGAAGGGCGCTTGAGTTCGATGCGCTGAGTGCGCGAGAATATGGTTGGCAGAATGTCCTGATAGCTGTTGCTCACCAGCACAAACAGCGAGTCGGGATAAGGTTCCTCGATAATCTTCAGCAGCGCGTTGGCGCATTGCGGCTGCATTTTTTCGGGGAGCCACATGATGTGAATCTTGTATTTCGACGAGTAGGCAGTGAGGCTCATCTTGCGAATAATCATGTCGCTCTCGTGTGTGAAGATGCTTGGCTGTCCGTTGTCGTTTTTAATGATTGTCAGCCAGCGCTCGTAGTTCTCTATCGGGTTTTCGCTCAGGAATTTCTTCCATTCGTCGAGGTAGTCTTCGCAATAGGTTGTGGTGCCTTTCTTAAAGATGGGATAGGAGAAGAACGTGTCGACGTGGTTGAAGGACTGATGCTGCAAGCACGATGGGCACACGCCGCACGAGTCGCCGTCGACGTGGTTTTCGCAGTGGACATATTGCGCAAACGCCTGTGCGAGCGCCAGTTTTGCCACTCCGGCGTCGCCCATAAGCAGCAGCGCGTGCGGAATGCGGTCGTGGTCGACCATGTTGCGTAGCCGCTGAATAGCTTCTTCGTTGCCTATGATATCTTTAAACTTCATTATATGGAATGGCTTTGTGGTGGATGATGATGAAACTGCTCAAAACACTGCTTCAAGCACTTTGCGCACGCTCTCGGTGGCGTTGTGCGAATAGAAGTGCACCGAGGGGATGCCGTGAGCATAGAGGTCCTTGGCTTGCATTGCGCACCATTCCACGCCCACTTGCTTTGCCTGAACGTCGTCCTTGCATTTCACCAGCTCGAGAGCCAAATCGTTGGGTAGGTCAACGCGGAACGTCTTGGGAAGCATGGTCAGCTGGTTGAGGTTGACAATGGGCTTCAAGCCGGGCACTACAGGCACGTTGATGCCGGCTTCGCGGCAGCGCTCAATGAAGCGGTAAATCTTGTCGTTGTCGAAGCACATCTGTGTGACAATATAGTCGGCACCCATGTCTACCTTTTGTTTGAGGAACATCATGTCGATTTCTTCGTTAGGGGCTTCTTCGTGCTTCTCGGGGTAGCCTGCAACGCCATAGGCGAAAGGTTTGTCGGTTACGATATCCATTTCGGTGCCGTCGACAAATAGCCCGCGGTTGAAGTCGTTCACCTGTCGGGCGAGCTCGATGGCGTGGCTGTATCCGTTTTCGTTAGGCACAAAACGGTTGTCGTGCTTGGCTTTGTCGCCACGCAGCACAAGCAGGTTGCTGATGCCCAGAAAGTTGAGGTCGATAAGCGCATATTCAGTTTCGATTTTCGAGAAACCGCTGCAAATGAGGTGTGGCACGGCAGTGATGTTGTAGCGCTGCTGAATGGCAGCAGCCACTGCCACGGTGCCCGGGCGGTTGCGTTGCGACACGCGTTCATACAGCCCGTCGGCGGTGCTTCGGAAAATCATCTCGCTACGGTGAGTGGTGATGTTGATATACAACGGGTTGAACTCTTTCAGGCGGTCGATATTCTTGAATATTTGCTCAATTCCTTTGCCTTTGAGAGGCGGAAGGACCTCAAATGAAAATCCCGGTTGCTTCAATCCCGAGATGATTTCGGATACTTTCATCTATTTGTTTGTTTTGTGTAGTTACCTTAGTATATTATTTGTTTTCGTACACACAAAGGTAGCATTTTATAACGAAATTCACCATCAAACGACAATATTTGTTCAATAAATTTTGTGTTCATCTAACAAATATCACTAACTTTGCAATGTAAGCTTGAACCAAGAATAATCATAATTATTAATCATATAAAGTATATTTCAAATCCACAATGAAAGGCAAAATTTTGGTGACCGGTGGCACAGGTTACATCGGTTCACACACAGTAGTTGAATTGCATGCCGCCGGCTACGAAGTGGTGGTAATCGACAATCTTTCGAACAGCAATATCGAGGTTCTCGATGGTATTGAAAAGATTTCTGGCAAGCGTCCGGTGTTTGTGAAGGGCGACTGCACCGATATGGCTACACTGAGAAAACTCTTTGAAGAGAATCCGGGCATTAACGCTATCATCAACTTTGCTGCCAGCAAGGCTGTTGGCGAATCGGTTCAGAAACCGCTGCTGTATTATCGCAACAACCTTAACACGCTCACCAATCTGCTGGAGCTGATGCCGGAATTCGGTGTGAAGGGTTTTGTGTTCTCGTCGTCGTGCACCGTGTATGGCGAGCCGGATGTGAATCCTGTCACCGAGGAGTCGCCAATCAAGAAGGCTACTTCGCCTTATGGCAACACCAAGCAGATTTCGGAGGAAATCATCACCGATTTCATCAACTCGGGCGCTCCAATCAAGAGTGTGATTCTGCGTTACTTCAACCCCGTTGGCGCTCACCCAAGTGCTGAGATAGGCGAATTGCCAAATGGCGTTCCTCAAAACCTTATCCCATATCTTACACAAACAGCCATTGGCATCCGCAAGCAGTTGAATGTGTTTGGCAACGACTACAACACGCCCGACGGATATTGCATTCGCGACTTCATCAACGTGGTTGACCTTGCAAAGGCTCACGTTTGTGCAGTGGACCGTATGCTTGAGAAGGATGGCGAAGCCCTTGAAATCTATAACCTCGGCACGGGCCGTGGTCTGTCGGTTATGGAACTCATCACAGCCTTTGAGAGCGCAACCGGAGTTAAGGTGCCATATCAGGTGGTGGAACGTCGTGCCGGCGACATCGAGAAGGTGTGGGGCGACCCATCGCGCGCCAACAAGATTCTTGGTTGGAAGGCGCAAGCCACTATCGAGGATACAATGCGCAGTGCATGGAACTGGCAGCTCAAGTTGCGTGAACGTGGCATAATGTAAGCCGAAAGGTGATGCGCAAATAATATGTTGCGGGGTGCATCGGTGATGGTGGTGCATCCCGTAATTGTTTTTTTATAAAGGGTGCCGTGTGTGAGCAGGGACAAAAAATAAGACTCCTTAATAGGAGCCTTATTGTTGCCTAGGAAGGACTCGAACCCTCACAGGCGGAACCAGAATCCGAAGTGCTACCATTACACCACTAGGCAATGTTGCTTTTGTTTTGCGAGTGCAAAGTTAACGATATTTTTTATTATAAACAATGCTATGGGCAAAAAAATGACGAAAATTTTTGCAGAAGTGCATTGTGTGGGTTGATTGTCGATAAATAAATGGCTAAGGTCACTCGGGCAGAGCTGATTTGATGGCGTCGTAGCTTTGCTGCATCACGGCTTCCATATCGCTTGAAGGTTCGATGGGGTGGTGGATAGTGAGAACTATTTTGCCGGGATTGATTGAGTGAGCTTTTTTTGACAGGATATTGAACGAGCCATCGATGGTGACAGGCACAATGGGGCGATTGAAGTCGGTGGCGAGCTTAAAGGCGCCGCGCTTGAATCGTTGCAATTTGCCGTCGACGCAGCGCGAGCCTTCGGGGAAAATCACGAGCGACATGCCATTGGCGAGGCGTTTGCGTGCGGTGTCCATTGTTTTAGCGATAGCCGAAGGGGATGAGCGGTCGACGAGGATGTGCCCGGCGGCAATGCAAGCCACTCCCACAAACGGAATGTTCTGCAGGCTTTTCTTCATCATCCACTTGAAGTTGTGGTTGAGATAGCCGTAGATCGCAAAAATGTCGTAGGCACCTTGGTGGTTGGCAACGAACACATACGACGAGTTGGCGTCGATGAGCTGGCGGTTGCGCACTTCCACCTTTACAAACATGAGAATGCACCAGCACTTTGCCCAGATGCGTGGCGGATAGTATCCCCACCATTGATGGCTGAAGAGTGGACTGCCGATGAGAGTGAGAATGGCTGTGATGATGGTGAGCACCACAAGTATGGGGAATGCTACGCAATATTGATAGAGTCGGAAAAGCAGTTTCATGTTTTATGATACTTTTATTCAATTCTGAACTGCAAATTTAATGAAAGTAAACAAGAAATGCAATATCCGCCGGTGGCAGATGTTGCATTTCTTGTGGTAGTACGCTCGGCATGAGCATTGTCTAACGGGTGAAAGTCCCGAGTGAGC